>CAZXSW010000112.1:0-5250 GCA_964642615.1 uncultured Rikenellaceae bacterium
TTGTCAGAGAAGAATACCTGCCAGTGAAGCAGAGATATACGAGGCCATGGTTCCGCAGATCATTGCCTTGAAACCCAGGCTGGCGAGGTCGGCTTTCCTATGGGGGATCATAGTTCCGATGCCTCCCAGCTGAATGGCGATGGAGCTGAAGTTGGCGAATCCGCAAAGGGCGAAACTGGCTATCACAATGGATTTGGTACTCAGGGCTCCCTGGCTTATCAGTGGTGCAAGGTCGCTGTAAGCTACAAATTCGTTTATTACCATTTTTGTCCCCATAAGAGAACCGACTGTCATCGATTCTGAGGGAGTAACTCCCATGACAATAGCAAAGAGGGAAAAGAAAGCTCCAAAGACATCCTTCAGTCTGAGATTATCAAGATCGAGGCCGATAGCATCAAGTGAGAGTCCCGCCCATGCCATAAAGTGCCCCAGGTACCCGAGCAGGGCATCGATGAGAGCTACAAGGGCTATCACTCCGATAAGCATGGCTATCACGTTGAGTGAAATCTTCATACCGTCTGAAGCACCGCTTGAGATAGCATCCATAATATTTGAATGTTCTTTCTTAACTTCAAGCTTTACCTTGCCTTTGGTTTCCGATTCTTCTGTCTCGGGGAAAACCATCTTTGAGATCACAAGGGCTCCCGGGGCGGCCATAAGACTTGCTGCAAGCAGGTATGAAGCAGGGACACCCATTGATATATATACAGCCATCACGCCTCCTGCTATACAGGCCATGCTTCCTGTCATGGAAGCAAGCAACTCCGACCTGGTCATTCCTGAAAGATAGGGTCTTATCATAATCTGCGCCTCAACCTGGCCGACGAAGGCACTGGCCACATTCGACAGTGCTTCACTTCCGCTTACATTCATTGCCCAGTGAACAAACCTGGCGATGACTGCTACAATTCTTTGCATAATACCGACATGGTAAGCCATGGCCACAAGCACGCACACGAAGATAATTGTAGGGATGAGAACGAAGAGGAAGACTCCGCCGCTGACTATAGACGGGGGAAGGATATCAGAGACATTCATAAGGTCGCCGAAGACAAAGGCTCCACCTTCCTGTGAGAAGTCGAGTAACTTGTTTATTGCCTTACCCAGCCATTCAAAGATAGTCTGTCCGAGAGGAACCTTAAGAATGAAAACGGCAAGCAGGAACTGCAAACCCAGACCTGTAAAGACCAGCCGGTAATTTATTGCTTTCCTGTTATTTGACCACAGGTATGCCAATCCCAGAAGGATAATGATACCAATAATACCGGTGAACCTCCCCATAAAGTCTGAATTAGTTTTTGTCTAATTCAAACCTACATTTTTTTTTGATTTAAAAGAATGATTTTATGTAAAGAATTTACCTGAACACGGTGACCTGTCCGTTGACGGGGATGGCCCTGTAGAGTATTTTGGCTTCTGACTTTGGCATCTCAATTTTTATGAAGGGATGGTACTCCGGCACTTCAAGGTGAAGTACTTTTCTGAGGACAGCTGAAGCTGATTTTATCCTGTCGCGCAGATCGAACAGGAAGAGGGCTGATCTGTCGCCTCTGATGTTTTCTTCAGACTGACTGACAAATAGCCTTATGCCCCTGTCAGTATCGAGAATATATCTGACAGGCTCATAGTCTGTGGTATCGGGAGTAATATCGGGGATATATTCAGAAGTATCTTTGGGAGCCAGCTTAATCATCAGGGGCTCTTTTTTTATTGTTGAATAACCGGCAACTATATTGAGTGGAACCGATAGCATGGTTGAGATTACATATTCATCACCTGTGGTCAGAATCCGGCTTATACGGATCGCTGTAAGTTTTGCCGAATGCACAAGCACTCCGCTGATCTCAAGGTTTGCTGTACTGTCAGCAAGGTTCAGGGTCAGACTTATGGAGTCGGTCTGAGCCATCGCGATCCTCGACTGCAGAAAAGCTTTTTCCTTAATCAGGGCCAGGTAGGCCGAATCGGTATATAGCCTTTCATCAAAATTTTCCGATTCCGGCTTTTCAGGCTGGTAGAGAGCTTCGAGTTCAGACAGTTTTTTTGAAGGAGCCAGGGCTGACATCACGCCTATGTAAACCAGAAGGATGGCAATGAGTAAACTCACTACCTTAAGAATTTTTTTCCAGGAGTTCTCTGGTTGCTCCGTGCTGCTATAAGAATAACCGTTATCTGTTTTCATTTCAGAATATATATACCCTGGAGCCTACGTTCAGGGTCTTATAAATTGCCTCAAGATCCTCATCATTAAGTCTGATGCATCCATGAGTAACAGGCATTCCAAGAAAGCGTTTATAGATGGTTCCATGAATCAGGTAGCCATCGCCTATACTAAGTGCATAATCGCCAAGCACCCCAGCCTCCCATCTCGAGGGATGATTTGCCGGAGGGATAGGCAGGCCCTCCTCAACAAAGGCCCAGTCGGGTTTTCTCCATACAGGCGAAGTAGTCTTTCCAAGTATCTGGTATTTCCCTTTTGGGGTTTTGAAGATCCAGTGCTTATCACCTTCGGCCTGAAGCCTGGTGTAACTTCCCGAGCTGCAGAATCCGTCCCTTATCAGTTTCTTGTTTCTGTACAGGAAGAAACGATTATCGGTAGTATTGATAACTATATAGGCATTTCCGGAGGTAAAGGAACTGTACTTTTTTGAAAGTCGCTGAATGTCACGGCCAAGTGAGGCAATCTGTTTTTTATATGCAGCATCTTCTGTCAGCTCCCTGTTACTTGTTACGATACTCTTCTTACCTGAAAAAAGTTCCTGAATTCCCGGAGCCAGGTAGAGAAGAAAGACCATGATAAAAACTACAGATGAAATCAGGGCAAGGGTTACCAGAGTACCTCTCATGGCCTTTGCTGCCTTGCTGTTCCCCGATATACTTTTTACTGCGTTCCTGAAATCTGACAGAAGGGTATTGATTAAATCCTTCCCCTCCTCCCCGGTTTTGTTTTCATGGAATTCAGGTCCTGTATTATTATTATTATTGTCGTTCATAAAAGTGAAATTCATTTTTTTTCTGACAGGATTTCACTGAGTGGACGCATTGATCCGACTATTGTAACCGGAGTTCCTACAGAGGCGATCCTGAAGATGGTATCCATCTCATTATCTGTAACTGATATACAACCTTCGGTCCAGTCGATTCCCCTGCCCCCGTTACCATGTATCTCTATCATTCCGCCGATTTTCGCATCTGGATCAAGGGTCCCGGCTGCAACTTCATTCTTAAACTCAAGCTTATCTTCTGCATTAGGGTAATCTATAAGCAATGCCTTGTAGTATTTTGTTCTTCCCCTGTCGAACTTTCTGGTCACCTTATACATACCCTCGGGAGTGGCCATATCTCCTCTTTGACGTTTATCGCCCACCCAGTTAAGGCCAAGTTCGACATCAAACTCATGTTTTATGTTGCCGTTCAGATAAATAAAGCATTTTTTTGCAAATTTGTCAACTACGATTGAATAACTGTGATGTCTTTTCGAGTCGTTTATCGCCTTTTCAAGCCATTCTTCCCAGGCGGGGAATGATGAGAAATAATCCCTGAGACCGGATAGAGCGTTGTCGTATGAAGATGTAAGGAGGTATTCAGCATCTGTCATTTTTATGTTTGACTGCAGGAATTGCTTTTTGGCGTAGGCTAGCTCCGACTCTTTAAGGAGAAGTTTTCCCCTTGAGAACCTTCCGTGAGACTCCCGTGACAGGGGATATGATTTGAAGAGTCTGTCAAATTCAACAATAAGGTTTTTAAGGGAATCGATCTTAAGTTCCAGTTTTATCTCCAGGTTCTCTGAGTTTTTTCTTGAGCTGGCGGCAGCCTGGACAGCTTTTCTCTCAGCCAGGGAAGCAAATTCGACAACCCTGTCATAGTTCCTGAAATAAATAAACTTCTCATTTTCACTTTTCCAGGTGGCCATGGCTGAATCGTAAAGAACGTGGGCTTCTCCGTAGAGTTTTCCCGAATAGGTACCGGCATGCTTTGCAGCTGCATCTGACAGGCTTTTCCTGGCATCCTCCATTTCCACTACAGGAGGTTCCGGGACAAACTTTACAAGTATCAGTACAAACATAAGAATAAAGGCTGCAAAGGCCAGCAACGCAATTATATTTTTCAACACACCACTCATCCGCCCTTATTACTTTTTGCGAAGGCTCTGATCACTTAAAAAAATCCCCGGGAAAATCCCGGGGATTTCTTTTAAGTATAAACCTAATACTATCTTCTTACTTTAGCAATAGCATCCTTGAGTTCGGTATTGATGCCATCAGCACTTTCCTTAGCTGCTTTTACCTTGTTAAGAGCATCCATAAATGCACCTTTTTCAAACATACCCTGAGCTTCTGCTATTGAAGCCTCGATGGTAGCCATTTCAGTTTTGATCTGTTCGAGAACGGCAGCGCCTTCCTTGCCCCTGGGAGCTTTTGTGATAAGAGTCTTGTTCTCTTCAACAACTGTGGCAACAGTTGTCATCATAGTCTCGACCTCTTTCTTCACTTCTTCCTTCTTCACTCCTGCGTTGGCAGCAACCTGACCTGCCTGTGCGAGAGCAGATTCAAGTTTCATTTTAACAGGACCAAATTTTTTGAGAAGCTTACCGTTCTGGGCTTCAACTTCAGCCATGATGGCATTCATTGAATCCTGGACAGCTGCAAACTCAGCAGGTACATAAACTGCTGCTTCTGCTGCTTTAGCTGCTTCAATAGCTGCATTTACTGCATCGATCTCAGCCTGCGGCGCTTTGCCACAACTTGAAAGAAAAGCAACCATCATAAGTGTTGCCAAACCCATTAATACTTTGTTTTTCATTTTCCTAAACTTTTAAATACTTTGTTTGATTACAATAAACGATTATATAGAATTTTAATCGGTTCTCTTCTCGAAAAATCGGGGCGAATATACACTATTTTTGTAACATGGAAGCGAATAATCATAAATATTTTTATTACTAACAAATTTATTAACAGCCATCTGAGAAAGAATGTGACTTATCCTCAACGTGCTTTTAACAGCTATCCCACTTGTTTACCGGTCCCGGAAAAGGTGCTAATTTTTAACAATAAAACAGGGATAAATTATCGATCGCAAGGGCAGGTTCAGTGGCCTGCCGGAATTGAATGGCATTAATGAATTATTCTGCATGGCACATTTTGAATAATCAGAATGATGCAGATAAGGAATCAGCATATACCATCGATTTGTTTTGAGGAATACTCTAAGCTTGGGTTTGGGGGTTGGGGTTTGGATGTGGTGTGTGTT
>CAZXSW010000113.1:0-5250 GCA_964642615.1 uncultured Rikenellaceae bacterium
CGGCAGGTATCACATACCAGCTCCGCCTCAACACCGACAACAGCCCTGTAGGACCTCCCGTTAGCAGTATGGGAGGAGGTGATGTGGCAATTACTGTCGTAACGTCCTCTTCAGAAGTATATAATGTATGGGCATCAAATGAGTATGGTTGCGCGGTGATGCTCTCCGACCTGGCAAATGTGACAGTCACCAGTGATCAGACCTGGAACGGTTCTGTCGACAATGACTGGAACAATCCTGCCAACTGGTCGTGCGGAGCAGTCCCCGGTCTTATACATAATGTAACAATACCCGATGTGGCTGTAAAACCACAGTTATGCTCAGGACTGGCCGGAGAGGTCAATAACCTTGTAATTGCCCCCGAAGCCTCTCTTATCCTTTCGGGAAATACCCTCAGGATTGCCGGATCAGTATCATCTTCAGGGGCACTTGATGCCTCCGCTGGCACTATTGAGTTCTGCGGCTCCACACTTCAGCAGGTAGCTGCCAACACCTTCACCGGTAATAACATAAGTAACATAATTGTATATAACGACTCCGGAGTCACTCTTCTTGGAGAACTGAATGTAACAGGCATGGTGACAGTCAGTGCTGGTACTCTTCATTCCGACGGCTTCCTGACACTTGCATCATCAGCTGCTTCTACCGCAGTTATAAATGGACAGGCTTCCGGAGAGGTAAGCGGTGCGGTAACCATGCAGCGCTATCTTCCTTCCGGATTCGGGTACAGGTATATAAGCTCTCCGTTTACCGGCTCTACTGTATCTGAACTGGCCGACGACATAAACCTTGCATCATCTTTTCCTTCAATTTACAGGTTTGATGAGGACAGGACTTCTTCGGGCTGGGTCAGCTACAGCTCTCCCGCCAACATCCTTCTCCCGCTAAATGGTTATACAGTCAACACAGGTTCAGTAACGGTCCCTAAAACAATCGATATCTCCGGAGTAGTTAACAACGGACCACTATCCATAACACTCTATAATCACAACCGGACCTATACCGATGGCTTCAATCTCATCGGGAACCCTTATCCTTCTCCAATTGACTGGGATGCAGAGGAAGGGTGGAACAGAAGCGCTATAGATGACGCCATCTATTTCTTCAGGGCCAGTGCAAGCGACCAGTACGGGGGAACTTACAGTTCATATGTCAATGGCATCTCAAGCGACGGAAACGCATCGTCAGTTATTTCCTCCATGCAGGGCTTTTTCGTTAAGGTTTCGGCCGGATCGTATCCTGTAACCGGAACCATCTCGATCGACAACAGGGCAAGGGTCAACTCCCTTTCTCCTCTTTACATGAAGTCAGAAAACAAAGGTCCGGCACCTCTCATAAGACTTGGAGCCACCTCAGGGGATAATTCACTCACTTCCGATGTACTTGCCATCTACCTCGATGCGAAGGCGACTGAAGAATTTGACAAAGAGCTGGATGCACTTAAAATTCTTAATACCGACCTGCAGGTGCTTAACCTGTGGACAGTGGAACCAGGCCAGAAGAGACTCTCTATAAACGCTTTGCCTGATCTGCCTGCCAAGGACTATACGATACCGGTGGGAATCAAAACCAGCCGTAGCGGAAATGTGACCTTCAGCCTGACCCACGAAGAAGGGATACTGGCACGCGAAGGAATTTACTTTACTGATAACCAGACAGGTGCCGTCACACAGCTTGGAGGAGGAAGAAGCTACAGTGTTGATCTTGGTACAGGCGATCACTCCGGACGTTTCTTCCTTAATATTAAAAACCTGGCAACGGGTATTGATGACCCCTTATCAGAAGCTTCATGGTTCAGGGCCTATACATCCAATGGTTTTGTTATGGCAGAAGTGATGAGACTTAACGGAGACAGAGGCAGGCTCGAGATAATCAATCTGAATGGCCAGACTGTTTTCATAAAGGATATTTACGGGACGGGGCATTATGAGATTGACACGCGACTTAAAAAAGGTATTTACATCATTGCCTTTAGCACGGGGAATGTAAGAAAGACCCTGAAACTTTATATAACAACAGGATGAACAAGCGCACAAAGAGGGGAAGGAGGCCCGTGGGCCATCTCATCAGGCTGATCGCTGTGCTGATAATGTTGCTTGGTTGCCTCACTCTGTCAGCACAGCCCGATCCGCCAAGGCCGATAACAGTCACTACAACCCAGGATATTGCTTTTGGCGCCTTTTACCATGGGTCGTCAGGAGGTGATATCAGCATCACCACCACAGGCTCGCGTTCCTCTACAGGGGATATTATCCTCTTAGGACTTGGATATGTGTATTCTGCCGCCTGGTTCGATATTGTTGCCAACGAAGGTACTCTCATAAACCTGGTCCCTCTGACCGATATCACACTCACAGGGAGTAACGGGGGTACGATGACACTTCATTTCGGGGTCCCCGATCCTGAACCACCCTTTGTCACGTCGGTGCTTCCGCCGGCAACAACTCAGATGAAGATAGGAGGCACATTGTCTGTGCTTGATCCCGGCTCCAATCCGCCGGGCAATTATAGCGGCACCTTTGACATTATATTCATTCAGGAATAAGGTAATGATATTTAATACTGTGCAAGTGAAATGATTATCAGAAAAGCATACACCATCAGTAATACGGCTTGGAGTATGCTTTATACCTTCTTCTCTGGGCTTTCGGGTCTGATTATCATCTTCCTGCTTATTCCCTTTTCCTCACTTAATGGTCAGGAGGAGCCCGGATACGAAGAGATACCCCTTTTTCTTGAGATACAGGGGTTCGGAGGCACAGATATAACAGGAGTACTGGATGCCCGTGGCCTCTTCCTGCCCGTATCAGGCATGTTTGAATTCCTTAAGATCAGGAATGTCCCTGATCAGGACTTTGAAAGCGTTTCGGGCTTCTTTATAAATCCTGAAGCTGAATACCTGATAAGCAGAACCGAAAATCTGATAAGATATAACGGAAACACAGTCAGCCTCAATGAGGGAGATCTTATAAGGACTGAGACCGACCTTTACCTGAGATCCGAATATTTCGGCTCTGTCTTTGGCCTTACCTCAGCTTTCAGCTTCAGAAACCTTACCGTAACTGTTTCAAGCCAGCTGGAGCTTCCCCTGATCAGGGAGATGCGACTGGAAGAGATGCGGCGTAACCTTACGCGACTCAGGGGAGATGTCACAGCCGACACTACCATAGGCAGGACCTATCCGATGTTCAAATTTGGTATGGCCGACTGGTCGGTGACAGCACGCGAAGAGATTAACGGAGTCAGCGATGTAAGGGCCAACCTTTCGCTTGGAGCAATGATAGCCGGAGGGGAGGCCACGGCATCACTTAACTATTCCACGTCTGATCCTTTCTCTGAGAAGCAGCAGTATTATCTGTGGAGATATGTCAACAACGACTTCAGTCCCATCAGACAGGTTATGGCCGGCAAGATAGCAACCCAGGCTTTCTCTTCTCTCTACAGTCCCGTAATAGGCATTCAGCTCACCAACACCCCAACCACCTACCGACGGTCCTTCGGCAGCTATTCTTTGAGTGACAGAACCGAGCCCGGATGGATAGTGGAACTGTATATAAACAACACCCTTATCGACTACGTAAAAGCCGATGCTTCCGGCTTCTTTACTTTTGAAGTACCCATGGTATATGGAAACTCAATAGTAAAGCTTAAGTACTACGGGCCCTGGGGGGAGGAAAGAACCCGGGAACAGAATATAAACATACCTTTTAATTTTCTTCCTGCCGGGACGATGGAATACAATGTGAGTGCCGGAATAGTTGAAGACTCACTTGCCAGCAGGTTTTCCAGGGCCAGGGTCAGCTATGGTCTGTCACGGAATCTCACTATGGGAGCCGGAATGGAATACCTCTCCTCTTTGCCGGGAACCCAGGCCATGCCCTTTGTTAATGCCTCTCTGAGGGTTACAGGTAACCTGCTGCTTTCGGGAGAATATATTCACGGGGTAAGGAGCAAGGGGACACTATCTTACCGGACACCCTCCAATATTATGCTTGATCTCCTCTACTCGTATTACGACAAAGATCAGAAAGCTATTAACTTCAACTACAGGGAAGAGAGAAAAGCATCACTGGCCATACCGTTCAGGCTGGGCAAGACCTCCACCTTTCAGAGATTTTCATACTACCAGATACTGCTTCCGGCTTCAAAATATTCGACAGCTGAATGGCTTTTATCAGGTTCACTGAAAGGAGTCAGTACAAACCTGACGACCTATGCCATGATGATGGAGGACACAGACCCTTTCGTATACAGCAATCTATCCCTGGCCTTCAGGCTGCCGGCCCGTTTTGTCCTCATGCCCCAGGCCCGGTACAGCTATACATTCAATGAGTTCCAGTCGCTGAAGTTATCAGTCGAAAAACACCTGCTCGCCCATGCCTTCCTAAATGCCTCTTTTGAACGTAACTTCAGCAACGGTTTCAGCCTTGCTGAATTCGGACTCAGATACGACTTCTCCTTTGCACAGGCTGGAGCTTCAGTGCGACAGGCAAGCGGCAAGACTTCATTGATTCAGTATGCAAGAGGAAGCTTCATCAACGACCGCTCAACCAGTTTCCTCGGGGCTTATAACAGAACCAACGTCGGTAAGGGAGGTATCACAGTAGTGGCCTTCCTCGACCTCAACTCCAACAAAAGAAGAGATCCGGGAGAACCGAAAGCATCAGGACTTAACCTCCGGGCCTCAGGCGGACTTATTGAAAAGACCAGCCGCGACACTACAGTCAGGATAACGGCACTGGAACCATACACCTCCTGCTTCATTGAAATAGATCCCAACAGCTTCGACAATGTGGCCTGGAGAGTCCCGGCCAGGAGCTTCAGTGTGATCGTTGATCCTAATATTATGAAGCTGGTCGAGGTCCCTGTCGATGTGGCAGGTGAGGCAACAGGTTACGTCTATCTTGAATCGGGAGGAGAGACCTTTGGTCTGGGAAGGATAATAATGGGATTCTTCACAGCAGGGAATAACCCTGCCGGAAAAGCTCTTACAGAAAGTGACGGTTACTTCAGCCTCTTCGGCCTGGCACCCGGATCATACTACGTGAAACCCGATACTGCACAGCTTAATAAGCTTAACTACACAGGCAGTCCCGATTCAATAGCATTTACAATAAGCGGAGGAAATGTGGAGGGAGATATTGCTGACGGTCTCGATTTCATTATAAAAAGCAGGGAAGTAGAAGCTGAAGATGAAACCGTACCCGCTTTAACCCGTCCCGATTCTGTTGCTGCCCCTGCAGTTGTAAC
>CAZXSW010000114.1:0-5244 GCA_964642615.1 uncultured Rikenellaceae bacterium
AAGGAAATAGAGAAAGATAGAGAAGACAGCTCCCAGCACGGGTCCGGAAACCCAGGTCAGGACAATTTCAGAGAGGGTCTGCGAATCAGTAGGATTGCCGGTGAACAGGTTCCATCCGATAATTGCACCGACTATTGCCTGGGTGGTTGATACGGGTATACCAAACCGGGTCATGATGAAGACTGTAACTGCTGCGGCAAGTGCAACAGTGAAAGCACCGCCAAGGGCGTTGACTGAACCGAGCCTGCCCAGGGTTTCCGAGGCCCCTTCTCCCTGTATAACAGCACCCGCAATTACAAAGACTGAAGCTATGATGGCTGCATTTCTGAAGCTTATCATCCTGGATCCTACAGCAGAACCAAAGACATTGGAAGCATCATTTGCTCCAAGTGACCACCCAAGGAAGAGACCGCTGACAAGAAACAGAAGTATCATATAGCCGGGGACTTTACTACATCATTATTTTTATTGCCATTGTCGACAAAAGGTCGGCGGCCTTTTGTGCATTGTCTGAAATATTCTCAATATGATGGATTATATATCTAAGGTGGGCTTTCTGCGCCAGATCGAGCTCATTCATCTCCTGGAAAATTATTTTTTTCGTGCTTTTACTTATCCTGTCGGTTTCACTTTCAAAATAGTAGACCTTAAGCAGCTTTTCCCTCACAGTAAAGGGCGCCTTGAAATAAGCCCTTGCTGCAGGAATCAGTTCTTCACCTGCACTGACTGAAGCTTCTGTAAGGCTAAGTAAGCTCTTTTTAAGGGATTCCGGGATCTCAGGCAGTTCAATATAAAATTCATTAAGTGAACTTTTGATGGTGTCTATTATCTCATCCATCTCGTCGATGAGTGTGCTGACCTCGGCCCTGTGCTGGGGCAGGATGGAATGGGTGATCATATCGTTCTCTATCGACCTCTGAAGCTTGTCTGCATTGCTTTCAAGAGCTTCGGCTTTCTGGACATGCCTCTCAAAGGTCGGCATATCTTTATCCAGATAGGCTTTTATTCCCTCACGGAAGACAAGAAGACCCAGATCGATATCATCAAAGAACTCATCTATCTTCATGATCAGATTCCTGGTAGTTCTGGTAAAAAGAGCCATTTTTTGAGGTTTTTAAGTTTAATACGGTAACCTGATTTTATATTGCTGTGGCGTATGGCCTTTAATTGCAAGACTTTATGTCAGAAATCAATTATCCTTTCTACCTTGTTGCTTCTGAGATACTGTTTCAGAATAACATGAATGTCGCTGTTGTCCGATGATGGCCTGATACAATCGTGGATCACTGAAAGACCGAACCCAACATCATTAACGTTGAAATATCCGAAACCAGTGTATTTTCCGTTAATAATTCTGACAGCGCTTTTTTCACCAGGGCTTCTGCCTTTGTCTATTATAAGGAAGTTTTTCCTTTCAAAGACAAACTCTTCAGCAGCAGCTTCAGCCCTGAGGTTGTATTCCTCAGGAGTTTCAGCGGAGCAACAGGCCCCGCGGCATAGTCCGACCTGATGGTGGAAACAGGGTCCCTCAGTCTCATACAAGCCGGTGAGTTTCTGGCAAAGGTCATACTTTCCGGTCAGATCCTCAAGCCTGGAGATTGCTTTTCTTCTTGATGAAACCAGTGATAATGGAATTTCGTCCGAGTCAGCTTTTGCGTACCTGAAATTAATATAACCGCAGGCATCAGTGAACGAGTAAATACCCCAGCTGAAACTGCTTCTTCTCTGGGCCCTGTTAAAAAGAGGCTTGTTCTGTTTGATCTCAGCAGACTCCTTAAGCAGGGCAATGAGTTCGCTTCCTGTAATCTCCCAGTCGAGATCAGCAATCATATCGCGCATTTCCATTGACCTGCTTGTTGAATTGTTTGACAGATGGGTGCTTATTCTCTGTTGAAGGTTCCGGCTCTTGCCAATATAAATAAGATCCTTTTTCTCATTGTAGAAGTAGTATATCCCCGGGCAATCGGGTATCTGGTCAATCTTAGAAAGATCGAGCTGTGCATTCAGTTTAGAGGTTCTTGTGTTGCTTATGATGCTACTTCGCATGCCATTGATTTCCAGATCTCTGGCAAGAAGCATTCCGAACAGCTCTGTTGTTGCCAGGGCATCACCTGCCGCCCTGTGCCTGTCTTTGATGTTTATGTTAAGATCACTGCAGATATTACCCAGTGAATAGGACCTGTGACCCGGGAAAAGCTTTCTGCTCATTGAAACAGTGTCAAGAATCTTTCTTGTATAGTTGTAGCCCAGCGATTTAAACTCCTGACGAATAAATGAATAATCGAACCTGGCATTATGAGCTACGAAGATCCTGCCCTCGGTAAATTCAATTATCTGTCGTGCTATTTCATAAAACTGAGGGGCATCTTCAACCATGTCATCCGTTATTCCTGTAAGGTTGGATATAAAAAGAGGGATGCTTCTCCCCGGATTGACAAGAGAGGTAAATTCGCCGGTGATCTTTTCTCCATCGTGCTGAAAAATTGCAATCTCGGTGATCTTTTCAAGCTGAGCGCTTCCTCCTGTAGTCTCAATATCGACAATAGCATACATATGCCAAAAGCTGGAATTGAATAGAAACACGAATATAATCACAAAAGACAAGGGTATTGACGAATCTTAGTAAATTTGTTTAAAAGGGAAAAGATCATGAATGAGTGTTTTGGAAGGAAGTTTATCCTTAACGGAGAGCTTCAGCCTTCAGAGATGTTTGATAATTCAATGGTATATGAAGGGGAGTCGATTTATGAGGTGCTTCGGATTATTAAGGGATATCCTGTTTTCTTTTATGATCACATGGAGCGGCTTGAAGCAAGTGTGGGATTTCAGAAAAAGACAATCCTGGCTGATGCCGTCCGCCTCAGGCTGGATATCATGAAGTTGCTTAAGACAGATAAGAGAAAGGAGATAAACCTGAAGATAGTTTTCAACTATAATGAGGATAGGACCACATATCTGATATATTTCATTGAGCCAATCTATCCTACTGAAGAACAATACAGGAAGGGAGTGAAGGGAGTTCTTTTTCATGCTGAAAGAAAAGACCCTGAATCAAAAGTCATTAACCACAGACTAAGGTCATCCATCTATCACAAGCTTATTCTGGAAGGGGGCTATGAAGCTCTGCTTGTAAATGAGGAGGGCTGTGTGACCGAGGGGAGCAGGTCGAATATCTTTTTCCTCAGGGGAGAGACTCTCATTACAGCACCTGACAGTATTGTGCTTAACGGAATTACCAGAAAGTATATTCTTGAAATTTGCAGGGAAAACGGTATCAGTGTAGTGTTCGCGTGTGTCCCTGTTGATGAGATTAAAACCTGTGATGCCGTTTTCATGACAGGTACCTCACCTATGGTGCTGCCGTTTTGTTGTATCGGTACTGACTATTTTAATGTAGTACTGTCCTTAATTGGCAGATTGAGAAAGCTTTACCAGGTCAAGGTGGAGGAAAGCATCCGTCTCTTTAAGTTCAATTGTGACCTGTTATAGCTTGCGAATGCCTTTATTTATTACCTTTGGACCCTGAATCATTAATCTTAAGTTATATGTCAAGTATAAGGGACCTTAAAAAAGATGTCGATTATATAATCTATGAATTGATTTCCGATTGCCTGGCTTTCGGGGAAATTCATGAAACAGTCGAGGCCGGTGAGCTTTCTTCCATCGTATCTGATGCGGTTCTTCTCAGAAATGAGCTTTTCAGCAGGATCAATAACCGTGATAAGGATGCTGATCCCGGGGTTGTCAGGGAATCGTTCAGGCAGATAAAAAAGGACCTTTTTACAGGTACTGATGACCTTTTCGAGAGGCTCAGTGCCCTGGCTGTCAAAGGCAGGTAAAAAACCTGTAGATCAGGTTTCCGCATACTGCACACCTGCCATCGTCGTCAATCCTGATGTGGCTTGTTTTATAACCTTTTCTGGTGGTGACCAGTGTTCCGCATTTGCTGCATATGGTGTCGTTGCCTTCATTGCTTTCAATATTTCCAAGGTAAACATACCTGAGGTATTCTGAGGCTGTCATGTATATTTCATGAAGGCATTCAGGAGAAGTTGCCGGGTCATTCCTGAGATACACCGGGAAATACCTGCTTATGTGGAAAGGAGTTTCTTCGCCTAGTTCGGAAGCTATCCATTGTGCCTGCGATTTCATATCAGCTGGATCATCATTGTTGCCCGGTATAATAAGGGAAGTTATCTCCAGATGACTTCCAGATTCCCGTATAATGGAAAGGGTCTTTTTTACCGGTTCAAGGTCAGCCCCTGTAAGTTTCCTGTGTTTTCCCCTGTCAAACGACTTCAGGTCAATGTTGAAAGCATCAATGAAGCCAGTCATCTCCCTCAGAGGGTCCGGATTTACAAAGCCGTTGCTTACCATTACAGTATGAAGGCCTTCCTTCCTGGCCTTTACGGCAACGTCGCGTATGAACTCGAACCATACAACCGGTTCATTATATGTAAAAGCAATACCTGCATTGTTTTCTGCCGACAATGCATCGGATACAATATTCCCGGGAGTGGTAAGAGACCTGAAGTCATCATGTCTTCTCTGTGATATCTGCCAGTTCTGGCAGAAATCACACCTCATATTACAGCCGTATGAACCGGCTGAAAGAATGTTGCTCCCGGGGAAGAAATGATAAAGGGGTTTCTTTTCAACCGGATCCAGAGAGTATGCAGAAAGGACTCCATAGGTAAGGAGTTCAATTTTTCCTCCCCTGTTTATCCTTACCCCGCAGATTCCTGTCTTCCCCTCAGCCAGTCTGCATTGATGGGGGCAGAGGATACATTCGGCATAGCTTTCGCGTGTTACGAAAAGAGACCCCATGGGTTAAATTAATAAATAAAGATATGAAAATTGCCGCATGATTTCACCTGTTTCAGAACCATCTATGAATGGTCAGGGATAGTCAGCACAGGGATAGTGCGGGTAAGGACGGGAAAAACGAATCAGAATTCTTCAGTTTTTTCTTCGACCTCTATCCCGTAAAGCCTGGCAAACTCTTCAGTCTTTTTTTTGACCGGATCAATAATATCAGTATATGTAGTTCCGAATCTGAGAATGACAGGTTTCCTTTTCTTCATAAAGAAAATAAGTGTAAGAGGATAGAATTCAATCTTTTCAATATCTTCTGCCCGGAGTTCTCCAGACGGCATAAAGGAGTTTTTCCTGAGGCGGATTCTCTCGTCGCCTATTTCAATGAACCTTGAGGCAAGACCCAGTCCCGATCTGATCTGAAAAACT
>CAZXSW010000115.1:0-5178 GCA_964642615.1 uncultured Rikenellaceae bacterium
TTCAACACTGTAAGGAAGGAAGAGGTTGAAGGTTGATTCAATAAGCTCTTTGAGATCGGTTCTTACAAAACTCAACCTGAACATCTCCTTTTCAGTCTTTCTGAAGTCGAGCAGCTGGTTTGTAAGACTCATCAGCCTGTCGGCGTTTCTTCGTATTATAAGCAGGTTTTCCTCAGTGTCTTTCGGGTATCGGGCTCCCGATCTGAGTATCCTGTCGAGAGGTCCCTTTATAAGAGTCAGGGGTGTGCGAACCTCATGCGTTATGTTTGTAAAGAAGTTGATCTTGGCATTAAGTATCTCCTTTTCCTTTCCTGCCTCTATAATATCTATCTTTCTTTGCTGTTCGAGTGCCTTCTTTTTCAGATAAAAGCTCAGAATAGTATAGATCAACGCTATGATGGCGGCAATATAAAAGATATAGGCCGGTAAAGAGAACCAGAAAGGAGGAGAAATATCAATGTTAAGCAAAGACTCTTCTGTGCTCCAGTTTTCCCCGTCAGGCGAAGACTGCACTCTCAGCCTGTATTCACCGGGCCGCAGATTTGTATAGTAAACCTTCCTGTTACCATTTATCAGCACCCAATCCTGGTCGGAACCTTCCATCCTGTATTTGTATCTGATAAGGTCGGGACTGGTAAATGCCGGTGACACGAAGTCAATGCTTAGTGAGGACTGGTTATGTCTGAGCCTTATGCGATCGTTAACAAGGACCGATCTGAAACCGGGTGACCCCTCTTTGTTTGTTATGTATTCTTCACCATTGACCTGAAATCCGGTAAAGTAAACGGGAGGATTGTAAGTATTCTCTTTAATATCTGAGGGATAAAAAGATACAAGGCCGCTGATGCTTCCGAAATACATCTTACCATCGCTGTCCATGTAGGCTGAGTTATAGCTGAAGTTATTATCCAGAATCCCGTCCTCCCTTGAATACTTTTTGAACTTCCCTGTGGCAGGATCAAGGCGGAGCAGCCCCCGGGTGGAAGAGACCCACAGTTCTCCCGAAGCATCCTGAAGCATTGCGCAGAAGATGGTCGATCCGTAGTCCTTTCCACTGTCAAATCTAACGGGAAGGCCCGTGATGCCGTCGATATAGCTTATGCCCCGGCCTTCGGTCATGACCCAAAGCCTGTGATCCCTGTCCTCGAATACCGATGTGATATGTCCGCCTACAGGGTTTTCACCAGCCTCATTGCCTGATGTAACTCTTCTACAGGCACCTGAAGATCTGACATACCTGAACAGTCCGTTCCCGTATGTTCCGATCCATATGTCACCGTGTACATCTTCGCACAGGTCGTGAATGAAGTTAAAGGCAGCCACATCTTCCAGGTAATCCCATGATGAATTTCTTCTGTCGTACCTGTAAAGCCCGCTTACCCCACCTGCATAAACCTCACCGCGCGAAGTGCCAAGCAAAGTTATAAAGGTATTGGTCCTCAGACCGCTTTCCCGGTCGCCTGCTTCAAAATGCCTGATTATCCTTTCAGAAGGTATGTCCATTATATAAATACCCCTGTCATTGGTGGCTATCCAGAGACTGTCACCTGTTACAAGGAGGCCCTGGATATTACGGCTACCTATATTGTCATGTTGCGTTCCTGAAAAGAAGTCGGAGAATTTTCCCGACCGGGGGTCATACCTGAAGAGGCCTGCATCTTCGGTGCCGATCCATATATTGCCTTCAGCGTCGGCCCTCATTTCCCTTACTACGTTTCCGTTAAGGGATCCGGGAAGTCCAGTCGGATAAAACTTCTCAAATGACTTAAAATCTCCCGGAAGATAGCTTACCCCTCCGTAAAAAGTACCTATCCACACCCCTCCTTCCCTGTCGCGGGTGATGGAACGGATGGCGTTGTTCGACAATGAATAAGGGTCTGTATTGATTTTCTGAAGGTTTGTCACAAAACCCCTGCTAAGGCTGTAAATATGGATACCCGTTTCGGTGCCGATCCATATCTCATCATCATCATACATGGTGGCTGTTCTGATAAGCATGTTACTGAACCGGCGGCTGTCGTCAGGAAGAGCGCTGACCCTGCTGCTGCCCGTCTCGACAAGTTTCAGTCCCGCCGTGCTGCTTGCCACGATCAGCTTTCCGTCACCCTGGTCGAGTATATTAAGCAGACGTGCTGAAGAAGAAAGCTCTTCAGAATCAAGAACCCGGATCCCTGTAAAGGCATCATTCTGAGCATCATACCTGTAGATCTTACCATCGGTGGCACAAAACCAGATATCTCCGTTCGATGACATGTCGACACTCAGCGGAACGAAATACTGGCCGGCAGGGAAGATCTTTGTGATCCCGCCTGCCTTTGTATAGCGAATAATGCCGGAATAAGTCACTATCCAGATGTTACCATCATTGTCGGCGAGGAGATCCTGGATAAAGAGTCCGGGGCCCTGGTTTTCAGAGCCAATGGTTCCGAAGAAATCACTTTCGGGGATGTAATAGCAAAGGCCGTCAGAGGTTCCTGTCCATATCCACCCGTCGTTATCTTCGCAGAGGGCTGTCACAAAGTTATGTGTCAGGGAGTTGGGCACGGCGGGATCGTGGAGAAAGACTTTGAACTGATAGCCGTCAAAGCGGGTAAGACCCTCTCTTGTTCCGAACCACACAAAGCCCCGCCTGTCCTGGATACAGGCCATAACGGTGTTGTTGGAAAGGCCGTCATCATTCCTGTAGTTCCTGAAATAGTATGATCTCCCTACGGCAGGAAGGGAAAGGATGACAACAAGAAGAAGTGAAAAGAAATATCTCATCCCCGCATTCAAAAAATGAAAGCGAAAATTATTCATTATTTGGATTGATCCGTCTGTTTTCCTGTCAAATCCTTTTCAATTTCTTTCAAAAGGAGAGATAGCAGAAAAAGACCTTAAAACTATTGACTTTCCTTTATGACTCTGTTTTCGCCCCGGTAGCTTCTGATGGTCACGGTTTTCCTCAGGTATCCGATGGTTGCATCGGCGGTCCTGACATACAATGAATGTCCCGGATCTTCATGCCTGTACCTGTAAACCTGTGTCATATAGCTGTTCATGGCAACGGTATAGGTTCTGTCAAGGTTGACAGGATTGCCGTCCATATCCAGCAGGGTAAAACTCACAGGTTTTCCCGAAGTATCGGTTCTGATAAGAATCTTTATGCCTGATGGATAGAGAGGTGCATCATCGTCAACCGGGAAAGCTGCTTTCATAAGGTCGATGATCTCATGTCCGGTAAGACTGGTAAGGATAAGGTTGTTTCCAAAGGGATCGAGCTGGTAGATGTTCATCATCGTCACAGGTCCTTTCGGCAGGTGGTTTATGCGGACCCCTCCCGGGTTAACCAGGGCGATGTCGGCACCGGCGGCCTCTCTCTGGGCATCAGCCATCAGGTAACCCAGTTCGGCATAAGATGAGAAATCGTCTGTAGCGGTGGCGACAACCTCATTAAGTGAAGGGTTGTCATTGTATTTATCAACCATGGCCCTGACAGATGGTAAGTCATTGCTTGAGTTTCTAATATCGATAAGCTGCATTGAGCGCTCGAGGGTTCCGTCGCCTTTAAGGTTCAGTTTGATGAGGGTTCCGAACGAAAGTTTATTTAAAGCCTGGGTTATAAGAACACCGTTATGGATCTGTTCCCTGTCGACTTTTGTATGGGAGTGTCCGCCAATTATAAGGTCAATCCCACCGGGCAAGGTCTCAGCCAGCCTGACGTCGCTTTCGAAGCCAAGGTGGGTAAGGGCTATCAGGATGTCGCTGCTGTCGGTGAGGTACATGTATTTTGCCGCGGTCTCAAAGGGGGAGCTGAACACGAACTCTTTAAGGTTATCGGGATGTGAATCGGGGATGCCGTTCTGGTTGATCTGCAGGAGACCCAGGAAGGCCAGTCTGAGGCCGTTCTGCAGGGTAATGATCTTATAGGGAGCAATTTTTACAGGGAGAGAGGGGCTGGCTGATACGTTGGCGCAGATAAAGTCGAAGTCAGCTTTTTCAGTAAGGTTGGCAAATCCGGTGGGACCAGTATCGAACTCATGGTTTCCGACGGCGCTGAGGTTGAATCCAGTTGCATTCATCAGGTCGATCACGGGATAACCTTTTTCGGGATACTGGTCGCTGACCGGATTTCCTGTCTGGTTATCGCCACCGCTAACGACAAGCAATGCGGGGTAGAGATTTCTAAGGCTGTCGGTTATCCAGGCAAGTTTTGGGAAGTTGTCGATGGTGGCATGGATGTCATTAACGGCGAAGATGACAGCCTGTCTGTCGGGGATCACCGTGGAAGTCGAATTCAGGCGGGTTGAGCAGGAGCTGAGGAATAGGCTTATGACAGACAGGGTTAATATCATTGTCAGGGTTTTGCGTTTTCTCCCTGACAGTCCAGTAAAGAGCGAGTTGCCATCTGACAGTTCACCGTCGGGGGCGACTTCGTTGCCGAAGGGGTCGGTGATACGTGGAATGCGGCGGGGTATTTTCCGGCCTGTATGTGAATAGAATTTCAGCACAGCCTCTTTAGCTTTTGCTCCGTCGTGGACTTCGAGCATGACATTGTTGACCGAGATTTTCATAATGGTGGTTTAGTGTTTAAATCAGAATTTAAAATACAACAATTTTGGCAATTAGAAAGTTTGAAAATTTGAAAATGAAAGAAGCCCGATAATTATTGTAATAACCAATTATCATAATTGAATTTTTCTTCCTCCTTTAGTAAACCCCTAAATCCCCTGAAGGGGACTTTGGGATGATGCAGAGATTTAAAGCCCCTTCAGGGGTTTGGGGTGAAAAGCCTGATTTATGGCTGAGTTCAATTTCATTATAGGTTTGTCTTAATTCCCTTGATGACACCCCTAAATCCCCTGAAGGGGACTTTGGGATGATGCAGAGATTTAAAGTCCCTTCAGGGGTTTGGGGTGAAAAGCCTGATTTATGGCTGAGTTCAATTTCATTATAGGTTTGTCTTAATTCCCTTGATGACACCCCTAAATCCCCTGAAGGGGACTTTGACGGATGCATAGGCTTCAAGCCCCCTAAGGCCTCACGCCTTTTCTTCAGGCGTCATTAATGTGATAATAAATACTCCCTTCCCTTTTTCTTCCCGTGTAACAATTGTCAGTCCTGCCTTTGCCGCCAGTGTATTCAGGCCCCCATTGGCCATGTATTGTCTGAAATTACGGTAGTGATCACCGCCGGCAT
>CAZXSW010000116.1:0-5153 GCA_964642615.1 uncultured Rikenellaceae bacterium
CTCCTGTCGGGAGTGAAGGCCAGTCTGGCAACGGGTAATGAGGAGCACATGATGGATACCGAACCCAGGAAACGTGCAATAAGTTCAGGATCCCAGTTATGCTGTATACAGTTGGCAATTACCTGGGTGACTGCAGAAGCACCTTTAACAGGTATTATGTTATTCCGGACACCGTGTTCAATAATGAATATCCTGTCGAGTGGTGAATCAAGGGGTTCATCATCGTCATAAACAGGAGTGTTGAACATTCGGTAGCTGGCTCCAGTATTTTTTACAATCAGCCTGTCGTCATGTATTATCCTGGCTCCGGCATTATCCCATATCTTTGCTATGGTTGTTTTTCCCTTTCCCGAAACTCCGCTGAAGAGGTAGCCTCTGCCCGAGATATTGATTCCCGAGGCATGGATCATTATGTCGCCTGAGATCACTGTAAGGTAATAAAGTATCAGTCCGTCGAGCGGGTATTCAAGAGGATCGGAGGATGATTCTTTACCTTCGATCCACAGATCCCATTCCCTTAGCAGCATGGAGAACCTGAGCATGGCTGCTTTTTTAGACGAACCTTCCGGATAGGAGGTGGTGATATACATCTCGGAGCCGTTACGGTAGACACTCCAGAAGTTTTCTCTCCTGGTTACCCTGATGTTCTTTATTTCAACAACAAAGGGAGCCACAAAGACGCGGTCAGCTTCTTCAGGTACACAGACTTTCCCATAATGGACTCTTATTGTAACATCGGACAGGTCGTCAGGCACCATGCTCCTGAGGAACCTGGCGGAGGGTTCAAGTGAGGGACCATCAGATGCTGCCTCGAGCCTGATTCTGTACCCTGCAATGTCAAGATTATAAGCCCTCATCAGCATTTACAGTAAGCAACCGGCCGCGGGTATCGGTAAAGTAATCCGCAGAGAATTTGTTCACTCATCCCTATTTTATAATAAGGTATTTTTCAAGGTCCCTGACTAACGAAAAGAGATCTTCAGCAGCCTGTTCAAAGCCGACATCGTATTCTTCAGTCAGTGCTCCTATGATCTCACCTATATTCTTTTTACCATCAATATGTTCCCATATGAACGCTGCTGTTTCATTAAGGGTAAACACACTATCCATATTTGCAATGTTATCAGTTACCGGAACGAGTACATACTCATCACCGGTCTTTCTCGTCACTATCGACGGGGTACGGGTTATTACAGAATTCAGTTCAATCATTTTTTACCGCAACTCCTGCAAATGCAGAAGCTGACTTATAATGCAAGATACGATTTTAGGAATAATTTCTGTCCTGTAAACCAATAATACTTCCCGGGGTTTTAACCCCTGCCTTCTCCCCGGTCGCTTCAGGGATCTGATAATGAAGGACCGGCTTTTTCGGACAATAATTATTGATTTCTGCCGATTTCAGGCAGGCATTTGCTAAATTCGCAAAAATCGTTGCTATGAGCAAAAAAGTAAAAGGAGGAAAAGGATCTGAGGCTGAGAGGCAGGCTCTTGCCGAAAGGATACTTGAAGTACTCGAAAAAAATTCCGGACAGGGTCTTAACTACAAACAGATAGCAAAAAGGCTCGGATTAAACGATCCCGCTACCCGGCAGATTCTGCCTGGTATTCTCTCTGAGCTCCGTAATCAGGACAAGATACAGGAAGTGTATCAGGGCCGTTACAGGGCAAAGGCAGCCAGGGGATTCATAACCGGTACGGTTGATATGACAAGGATGGGTTATGGTTTTGTTGTTACTGAAGAGATGGATGATGATGTCTTTGTTACGGCAAAGAATCTGAAAACAGCCTTGCACGGCGATAAGGTAAAGGTAAGACTCTTTGCAAGGAGGAAGGGCGCCAGACCCGAAGGAGAGGTTATCGAAATTGTCGAGAGGTGGAGAACAACATTTGTAGGGACTGTTGAGATGATGCCTAATTTTGCCTTTCTGATACCCGATAATAAAAACATGCCTTTCGACCTCTTCATCCCTTCTGCCAAAATAAACGGTGCTAGGCAGGGTCAGAAGGCTGTGGCAAGAGTCACTGACTGGGATCCCAAATCAAAAAACCCTGTTGCCGAGATAATCAAGGTACTGGGCGATCCCGGACTTCATGAGACTGAGATGCATGCCATCCTTGCTGAGTTTGAGCTGCCTTACGAGTTTCCTGAAGAGGTTGAAAAGGATGCAGAAAGCATTGATGCCACCATAACCGCAGAGGAGATTGCCCGGCGCAGGGATTTCCGCTCTGTTACTACCTTTACAATCGACCCTGAAGATGCAAAGGATTTTGATGATGCCCTTTCGCTTAGGCGCCTTGAAAACGGAAACTGGGAAGTGGGTGTTCATATTGCCGATGTAACATGCTTTGTAAGGGAGGGGTCCCTTACTGAAGATGAGGCCAGGCAAAGAGCCACCTCAGTCTATCTTGTCGACAGGGTAGTCCCTATGTTACCTGAAAGTCTTTCAAATCACATATGTTCACTTAATCCCTCAGAAGACAAACTGACGTATTCGGCTGTCTTTGAAATGAATGATAAGGCAGAGGTCCTGACCGAATGGTTTGGAAGAACCATAATCAATTCAGACAGAAGGTTCTCATATAATGAAGCTCAGAAAGTAATCGACACTGAAGAGGGAGATCTGAAGGATGAGATACTTGTTCTTCATAAAATTGCAGTTCAGCTGCGTGAAAAGCGCTTTGAGGCGGGAGCTTTTTCTTTTGAAAAGTCAGAGGTTAAGTTTGAACTTGACCAGGATGGGAAGCCCCTGGGAATAATTTTCAGGGAGATGGGAACAGCCAACCAGATGATTGAGGAGTTCATGCTTCTGGCTAACAGGAAAGTTGCCGAATACATAGGGAAGCAGCTCAGGGGCAACACCTTCGTTTACCGTGTTCACGACAAGCCTGATCCTGAGAAGATAAGCAATTTCAGCCATTTCATAACCCGGTTCGGGTATAAGCTTAGCACAGGAGCCAAAGGCCCTCTTCCGAAAGCAATGAACAAACTGATGAGTGCTATCGCAGGAAGGAAGGAACAGAACATAATAGAGAACCTGGCCCTCAGGTCAATGGCTAAAGCAGTGTACTCGACCGACAATATTGGCCATTACGGACTGGCTTTCAAGTATTACACCCATTTCACCTCTCCCATAAGGCGTTATCCCGACATGATGGTACACCGCCTGCTTACTCTCTACCTTAACCATGAAAATCCGGGTAAGAAGGAGAAATATGAAAAACTCTGTGATCACTCATCAAAGATGGAAAAGCTGGCAGCCGAGGCTGAAAGAGCTTCAGTTAAGTACAAACAGGTTGAATTCATGAGTGATAAGACAGGTCAGAAGTTTGACGGTATTATCTCAGGTGTGACAGAATGGGGAATTTACGTTGAGATCATCGAAAATCACTGCGAAGGCATGGTGGCCATACGTGATCTCGACGATGATTTTTATGAATATGACGAAGAGAACTACTGCATCAGGGGCCGGTCACGGGGAAAGGTATATACCCTTGGCGACCGTGTTACCATTGAGGTTGTAAAAGCTGACCTTCAGAAGAAACAACTCGATTACCGTTTCGCCTGATCTGATTCTATAAGCCTGGCAAGATTCAGGGCGGCTTCCTTCAGGGGCACATTTTTAAGTACAGGGATGGTTCCCCTGTATATATGGACTTTCCCCTCTGCGGCTCCAACAAGCCCGTAATCGGCTCCGGCCATCTCGCCCGGACCATTTACTACACAGCCCATAACGGCAATCTTAAGTCCGGTGAAATGCGATGTCAGCGCCTTAACCTCCCTGACTGCCGACGGCAGGTCGAACTTTGTCCTTCCGCATGTGGGGCACGAAATATATCTTGTCCGTGTTATCCTTGCTTCAGTTGCCTGAAGTATAGAAAAGGCTAAGTTCCTTAATTCATCTCCCTGTACCTTTCCGTCATTTGAGATGCATAGTCCATCGGCCTGACGCGTTATAAAATATCTTCCCAGCAAAGCCGCTGCATCGATACCCAGCCTTACCGGATCATCTCCGCTTAAAAGAGCATGCAGCACCATCCTGTCATTATCATCATCAGGGCTGACAGGCAGTAATTCGCGGGTGACCGTGGTCATGGTTCCTGAATAAGGGCTACCGTCTTCAGAGATGAAAGCTCCTTCTTCGAGGCTAAGCACCTCCGGTCTGTATGGTGCTTCCCTCTGACGGAACGGAAGCTGCCTGGCTGGTTCTGGTTTACGGCCCTTTCCCCCGGTGATGAAGCTCACTATCTCGTGTGCCACAGGTATCTCCTTCCAGGGATCTTCGGAAAGTGATACCCTTACCGTGTCGCCTATCCCTTCGGCCAGCAGTGCGCCTATGCCTGCAGCCGATCTGATCCTCCCGTCTTCCCCTTCTCCGGCTTCAGTGACACCGAGGTGAAGAGGGTAGGCAAAGCCGCCTTCCGACATTTCCTTAACAAGTCGCCTTGTTGAGTCAACCATTACAGCGGTATCAGACGACTTCATCGAGAGAACAAGGTTGTTGAAGTTTTCGGCCCTGAAGACCGGGATGAATTCCATGGCCGAGGCAGCCATTCCTTCAGGAGTATTGCCATACCTGGTCATAATGCGGTCGGAGAGGGAGCCATGGTTCACACCCACCCTAATGGCAGTGCCGTAGTGCCTGCAGACCTCAATAAGAGGAAGAAGTCTCTGGTGTATCCTTTCAAGCTCCTCATCATACTCCTTTTCATTAAGCTCTATCCTGGTGAAGGAGGCCCGTTTATCGGCGTAGTTGCCAGGGTTGATCCTTACCTTCTCAACCATCCTTGCGGCTATAAGCGCCGCTTCAGGATTAAAGTGTATATCTGCAATGAGGGGAGTGCTGAAGCCGGCTTTCCTTAAGTCTTTTCTTATGTTATCAAGGTTGGTTGCCTCCCTGATTCCCTGGGCCGTGAGCCTTACGTAGTCGGCCCCGGCTTCGATGATCCTTATACACTGGGCCACCGAGGAGGCTGTATCAAGGGTATCGGTGTTAGTCATAGACTGGAGCCGGACCGGATAATCTCCTCCCATAGGAATATCACCTATAAAAACGGGAGATGACATATATGGGCCGGCACCGGAGTTTTTCATATCAGATCCTTTTTCTGTCACTCTCAACGCCATGTTCAGATGACTTCCCACTCAGAAC
>CAZXSW010000117.1:0-5079 GCA_964642615.1 uncultured Rikenellaceae bacterium
AGTTTTCCGGCAAAGGCAAGGGCCCTTTTTTCAGTTTCTTCAGGGGAAGAGGGATTACCCGACTCATCAAAAATTTTGTCGACTGTAGCAACAGGGAACATTGCCGGGACCATAAGAGCTCCCATCTTAAACAGTACAAACTGGAGAGAGGTAATCACCTGGCTGCCACCGAAGCGGCCGTCGGAAACTGTAGATATGGCAACCGGTTTTCCTTTCCACTCATCAATCAGAAGATCGATGGCATTTTTTAATGATGCCGGATAACCGCCGTTATATTCAGGAGTGACAATGATTACTCCGTCAGCAGCCTTAATGGCTGAGGCGAACTTTATAGCTTCCGGAGGCGGTGCGTCCTGATACTTAAGGCGTTCTTCGAAGAGTGGGAATTTATACCTGTTAAGATCGGTAATCGTGGCAGTACAGCCGGCGATTCCCCCAACCACTCTTTTGAGATACAGAGCCACTCTGTGACTCTTTCTTCCTGTCCGGATGCTTGATGAAATGATTTCGATATGTGGCATAACTTTAAAAGCTAAAAGTTAATCATTTAAGTGGAAAAAGTGAATCTTTAATATGAAAAATCCTGCAGGAAGTTATTCCTGCAGGATTCATGGTTCTTTGTTCTTAAGAACTATCAGAAGTACATGCTATAGCTCGACTGGTTACCAAACCGGGGGTTAACCACATTATTGTATATGGAGCCAAAAGTATAGGTGAAACCGAAGTTGGCCCTGTATTCATATCTTGTTTCCATCTCCTGCCTTCGCAGAAGGATTTGCTCTGTCGGGATGTCGCCCTTGACCAGTCCCAGCTGATCGTGAATAAGAGAGATACTGCCGCGTAAATTCATTGATAATCCCTTGGCAATCCTGAGGTCAAGTGAGCCGCTCAGGGACAGATTATTCTTTGACCAGTCGTGAAGATAGTTGCTGTAGTCGGCAGTAAGATCTACTGAACCCCATTTCTGGACAACCTCGTAGGCCAGCGATAGGGAATGTCTCCACAGGTTTTCTTCTATCTTGTTGTAAATGGTGGTGTCGATAAAGTCGATATGACGGAAACCTATGCTGTACAGGACTCTCATCTGTCGTCTTGTCGATTCGGAGTATGGAAACAGGTCGTACTCTATCCCCGGCATAATAGTGGCATTCAGTTTTTCGTTGCTGAATGATGAGGAGGATAAAAATGCCGAGCCACCGAGCGACCAGTGGTCTGAAAGACTTTTTACAACAAGGCCGTTCAGAGAATTGCTTTTGTTATCGCTTGTTATTGTGGTCGGGCCTATTTCGAACTTGTCCTTACTGCTACTGTACATGGCATTGAGGTTTACTTTCCAGTTTTCAGTAATCCTGTTGGCGGAGATGTTACCCGAAAAGTTGGTTGAGCTACTTGTTTTTTGTCCTCTCAGATTGCCGTTTACAGAGGCTCTCAGGACCCAGCTGTTCCATTTGTCTGTTGACACTGTCTCGGCTATCGGCTGGCTGAAGGCTATGTTCATATATTGAGCCAGAGGGGTTTTTGCAATATAGCGCATAAGTCCAAGTTTAAGGGTGGCAACTTCCTGTGCTCTTCTTTCATCTGTCGTCCCGTCGGGCTTGGTGACAAACGACAGGGTATCGCTCATGCCTTTGAATTCGTTCTGCCCGGTTAGAAAATACGTATATTCCATACCGCCTGAACCGGTTCTCTGGAAAGTTGTAATAATGTAAACGCCTGCATCCTTAATGTCTCTTACATAATTTACAAAAGGGATCTCCCTCCGGATATAGTCGTTGGCTTCCATGTAAACGTTGAGGGCCTGCTTGCGAAGTGTATCAGCCTGGGCAGGAGCAGGTTGCGCCAGTATGCATGCAAGTGGCAACATTAAGGCAAATGAAAGAATTATCTTTTTCATGTTAATCAGTTAGTTTGTTAATCAGTTTCGAGCTGCGAATATATGCAAGAGTGCAATAGCTCCGGCAAAAAAAAACAGGATTAACAAATCATTAACCAGAAATAAAAATACAGGGTGGCTCAGGGATTTTTATCCTGATGGCGATCTGGCTGTATTACAG
Source organism: uncultured Rikenellaceae bacterium (assembly GCA_964642615.1). Lineage (GTDB taxonomy): Bacteria > Bacteroidota > Bacteroidia > Bacteroidales > VadinHA17 > LD21. Next base: position 2,055 of record CAZXSW010000117.1, read on the forward strand.
TCGCTTGTGATTCAGGAATTTGAATTCCGGTTTGTGACCGGGAAGCAGATCTGATCCCTTAGCCCCCTGTTTGTGATGGTATTTGATATAAAAAGGAAGTCTTAGCGGTGTATTATTGTGTTATCAGTAAGTCGGGCATGGCCATCGCTGATTACAAGATAACTGCCATCATCCCCGGATTCACGGATATGGAGGTATCTTGGAAGATTCTGACTGACCAACTCTTCATCAATAAATACAACAGTTCCTTCCGGAGCGCAAACCTGCACATTTATCTCGTTAAATGACCAGCCCGATCCGGCCGGAAGTGAATAATATTCATCAATCCTCAGGGTGTCGCCGTTCAGTGAATATCCGTAATCCATCATTTCAGCTTTATTCCGGGCCGCCGACTTGTCTCTTCCGGCTGCACTCCGGTTTATCGTAATCATTGCAGAACCGCTTTCTCCGCCGTAGATGTAAAGCCAGGGCTTGATATATATCCTGTTGTCTTTTTCTGAAACCAGCACCTCATATTGTTCATTGGGAACAGCGAATCTTTTGTCCCACGACAAATCTGAGACAGTTTTACCGGGTAGAATGTAGAGGGTGTCGGGCGAACCGGTAATGAACTCTTCAGCTTTCAGGTCGGCCCTGCTGCTGTAACTTACTCCTTCATTAAATAGAATCATGGAAAGAAATGCTGCACAGGCAACCCACAGTATAAAACCACTGAGAAGAAAAACCCCGTCCCTGACCCTGAACCAGAATATAAATCTTATTCCCAGGTAAATCAAAGCCAGAAGTGGAATTATGATGACAGCTGATAAGAGTACCTTGATCCATGGGACTATAGCAGGATTGACTATGTAGTTCAGAAAATCGGGCATTACACTCAGATCGAAGCCTGGTGTTCCGGGCATATATATACCGGGGTAACCGAAAACGAAAATTGCCACGAAGGTCAGTAGAAAAAGGAAACCTGTCAGCAAAATGCACAAACCCAGTATGACAAATATTACCCTGAAGATTATGAATCCTGTTTTCCCGAGAGCCTTGAGCGATTCATTAAGAACATTCCCGACTCTTGAGGCATTTGCGGCATCACGGGCGTCTTCCCTGTATAACAGTGATGAAGATCCGGCCTCTGAACGGGGAAGAGCTATCCATAGTGCGGCATAAAGTATGATGCCGGCTCCGAAAAAGAAAGACATAACAATGAAGAGCAGACGTATCCAGACGCTCTGTACCCTGAGATATTTCCCCAGACCACCGCACACGCCGGCTACGATTGAGTCGCTGCTGCTTCTGAACAGCCTTCCTCCACCTGCTCCTGAACCAGGCGATTTTATTCTTCCTTCATCGTCATTGTCAAAGTCTTCGGGTTTCCCAAGCTGTGAGATCATCTTATCAACATCATCAGTTGTGATTATCCCGCTTAAACCCTTGCCCGCCTGAAAAATCTCGGCTATCCTGATCTCTATGTCTTCTATTGTCTCGGCTCCTCCCGGCAGGTTCTTCAGACGACGGTCTATTTCATTAAGATAACGTCGCAGTTTGCTGAAGGCTTCTTCGTCAATGTTGAACAGTGAACCTCCAAGATCTATTTTGATTGTTTTTGGCATCTGATTGGTTATTAAAAGGTTATATTAGAGTTATCTGGTTCTTATCATGTTCACCGATTCAACCAGTTCATCCCACGACCTGTCGAGTTCACTGAGATAGGCTTTCCCCTCGGGAGTCAGCTCATAGTATTTACGGGGAGGGCCCTGCTGCGACTCTTCCCACCTGTAACTGAGCAATCCTGCATTCTTTTGCCTTGTAAGAAGAGGATAAAGAGTGCCTTCAACGACTATCACCCTTGCTTCCTTGAGTTCCTTTATTATGTCACTCGCGTAGCGGGAACTTCCCGAAAGTATTGACAGAATGCAATACTCGAGAATCCCCTTTCGCATCTGTGCCTTTGTATTTTCAAGATCCATCGTATTTTTTGTTTAAGTATTTGAATTAATAGTGGTTATGACAGGAAGCTTACAGATTCATCTTGTTCCTGACAGTATCGAATTCATTCTTTACTGCTTCCTTAATATTCTCGATGTTAACAGCTTCTCCTTTCATCTCAATCTTCTGTGATGTCGTTTTGGCTTCAGGAAGAACTATATAGAGTATGAGATATATGAGGATCCCAAGTCCGCCTGCCAGAATCAGTGCCAGAAAGATTATCCTGACAATGAGTGGTTCAATGTTCCAGTAGGCACCGATCCCCGAACAGACTCCCCCTATTATACGCCTGTCGGGATCGCGGTACATCCTGTGATAACCGGGACGTGTTGACCGGGACTGCCTTGAATCAGTATTGCCGTCGGATATGTCTTCGGGACTCCCCAGTACAGAAATGACTTCCCTCACATCGGCAAGGGTTATCACCAGCTTGTATGAAGTCAGCTTCCCCCTGAACAGCTCTGCTATCCGGGCTTCAATGTCAGACAGTATCTCTGAGTTGCTGTCTTCGCCTGCAAAGTGCAGCTCGAGACTTCTCAGGTACCTCTTCAGTTCGGCATAGGCATCCTCATCAATGTTGAAGGGATAGCCGCCAATGTTAATGCTTACAGTTATTTTCATTCTTATATAATTTTATTTTTTAAGGTCGTATAGCCTCCCGCCTGAGGCACGACAGGTAGTAATGCTTAAGCGGGGAAACCCGCTTGTCTGAAAATATGTGTGTTTCTGTTCAATAAGTGTTGGCTTCATCAGTCTTCACACTTTAGTATTTTTAAATTTATACAACTTGTCAATGCAAAGATATATTAAAATAATTGTACTATGCAATACATAGTACTAAAAAAATGTGAAAGTATTGAATTTTTTCGCTGGCTTTGCATGAAACATGAATTAGAAGGTCTGAGTCGATTCGGGAGAAGATTTAGGGTTGTTGATTGAGCTTTGGAGGCAGTTCCCCTGATTATTGTATATTTATGAAAAGTTTTGCCGGATGGGAAGGAAATACAGGTGGGGGATACTTGCCCCGGGAAAGATGTCGGCCAAG
>CAZXSW010000118.1:0-1481 GCA_964642615.1 uncultured Rikenellaceae bacterium
AAAAATAAAAAAGAGGTTGAAAATAACCTCTTGTCTACTTTGGCTCCCCAGGCTGGGCTCGAACCAGCGACCTACGGATTAACAGTCCGTCGCTCTAACCAACTGAGCTACTGAGGATTATACTCTCCTTTTCCTTTTTGCTGAGCTGGCCTACGGATTAATCCCGAGTTCTCGGGATCGCTCTAACCAACTGAGCTACTGAGGATTATATTTTTGCTTAATGTTGACCTGAATTACTTAAATGAAACCGGGTTATTTATGTATGTCACCCTGTTCCGCGGAGTCATTCAGCATAAGTTTTATCCAAAGAACGTGCTATATTTGAGCGTGGCAAAAATAAACTCTTTTACCGAATATAACAATAACTTTAAAGGAATTTTTTTTTGACAAAAACCACATGTATAGCCTCCACAAACACGAGTGCGTTCAATTTTAAAACATGTGGATTCAATCATATGATAAATTACAAAATAATAAATAATGAAAAGGGTTCTTGGAATAGGCAATGCTCTGGTGGATGTCATGACCCTGGCACCGGGAGATGAGGTGCTTGAGAAATTCAATCTTCCAAAGGGTAGTATGCAGCTGGTTGACCGCATTACTTCAGACCTGGTAAAGCAGGGTACTGAAGGACTGCCAAGGAGCATGTCGTCGGGAGGTTCTGCAGCCAATACAATACACGGACTGGCAATGCTTGGATGCGAAACAGGCTTTATCGGATCAATCGGTACTGATGATACAGGTGATTTCTTCGAAAAAGATATGAAGGAAGCAGGTGTCAACACCTTCCTTACGAGAAGCAGGAATGTAACGGGAACCGCTGTTGCTATCGTCACTCCCGATTCTGAAAGAACCTTTGCCACTCACCTCGGAGCTGCCATTGAGCTTGGAGCTTCTGACCTGAGACCTGAATTCTTTGAAGGATACGATATCTTCTACCTCGAGGGCTACCTTATAAGCAATATGGATCTTGTTGTCAAAGCATGTGAAATGGCAAAGGAGAGAGGAATGACAATTGCAATAGATATGGCAAGCTATAATGTTGTTGAAGCCTTCCTTGAGAACTTCACGATGGTTGTCGACAGTTATGCAGATATAGTATTTGCCAATGAGGAAGAGGCCAGGGCTTTTACAGGACTCTTGCCTGATGAGGCGCTCGGAAAAATTTCCGGCTCATGTGAGATAGCTGTTGTCAAACGTGGCGCTGACGGTTCAATGCTTAAAAGGGGAGAGGAGATAATAAAGGTCGGCTCGCTCCCGGTGACCTGCAGGGATACCACGGGCGCAGGAGATCTCTATGCTGCCGGATTCCTTTACGGGTATGCTTCGGGATTCGATCTTGAAACCTGCGGGGTAATGGGGTCAATAGCTGCCGGAGAGGTTATCCGGATAACGGGTGCAAGAATGGATAAGCCTGGTTTCGACAGGATAAGGGATAGCATCACCGAACTGACCAATAATTAATCGGTCGGGTCAGCCAG
>CAZXSW010000118.1:1581-3650 GCA_964642615.1 uncultured Rikenellaceae bacterium
TTATTGGCCGACTCGCTCCTGAACGACTGTTTTGAATCATCCCAGTAAACCTTTTCACCTGTTCTTAAAGCTATGTTGCCCATCTGGGCAGCAAGGGCCACTCCTTTGCCGATGTCGATTCCGGCATTAAGCTTCTGAGGGGTGTTGTTCTTAATACAGTCAAGAAAGTTCCTGACATGAAGGTCGAGTCCGACTCCGACATTCTTCTGTACGGGAACCGCTTCCATCCTTTGTTTCTCGGGAACCACCTCCCAGCCATTACGGTCGAGAACCAGGGTGCCGTTTTCGCCCACATATGACATTCCGTGAGGCCTTTTCCAGTTTCCGAGTCCGATGCCTATACTGTGCTCCCAGATTAGGGTGAAGTCGCGGAAGTCATATACTGCCGTCATGGTATCGGGTGTCACCATATCATCGTCGGGGAATGCATATTTGCCACCTATTGCCATTGCCGATTCAGGGACAGATACTCCCATTCCGTAAAGAATATAGTCGATCAGGTGAACCCCCCAGTCTGTCATTACACCGCCTGCGTATTCCCAGTACCATCTCCATGAGGCATGGAAGCGGTTAAGATTGAAGGGGCGCATGGGGGCGGGACCCAGCCACATATTATAGTCGACTCCTTCGGGAACAGGTGAGTTGGGCACTTTAGGAACAGGACCCTTCCAGTCGACATACGACCAGGCCTTGCACATTCGGATACGTCCCAGCTTCCCTGATTTAACGAAGTTGATGGCATCAACGAAATGAGGCTGACTTCTTTGCCACTGTCCAACCTGGATCATTTTACTCCTGTGCTTACCTGCAGCCCTGGCCATTATGTTTATCTCTGCAATGGAATTTCCAATGGGTTTTTCAACATATACATGTTTACCGGCTTCAAGTGCATCAACGAGCATCAGGCAGTGCCAGTGATCCGGAGTTCCGATAATCACCGCATCAATATCCTTGTTTTCAAGCATATTCCTGTAGTCCTGATACAATTTTGGTCTTGCATGACCCAGTTTGACCAGGTCGTCGGTTCTCCTGTTGAGTACATTCCTGTCGACATCACAAAGAGCAACACATTCAACATCAGGGTTTGAAACGAAGGAAGAAAGATCGTTGAATCCCATGCTGTTGCCGCCTATAAGTCCAACCCTTATTTTATCGCTGGGAGCGACACTGATCCCTGCCCTGCCCATTGCTCCCAGGGTAACAGTACTTCCGGCTGCAAGAAGTGATGCAGTCCTGATGAAATTTCTTCGTGAAGTGCTCATAATGTTGAGGATGATTGATTAAGTGTCACAAGTTAACATATAATTACTTCATCATCAATCCGCAATTATCAAAAATGAATAAAAAGTTTTTTATTCATGTTCAGCCGGCATGAAAACTATATCTGCGACATCGGCTTTTTTAAACACTTTTGAAGCGATCTTCTTTATATCATTAACTGTAAAAGACAGCAGTATGTCGTCGAAATTACGTGGGTCATTACTGTCGATTCCATAGTTATAGTATCTGCTCAGAGTGCTGAGCCAGTAGCTGTTATGGAGCCTGTTTTCCTCACGGGTCTTGATCATGTTTTTTACGGCTTTTGAAAGGTTCTCCTCAGAGGGCCCGTCTTTAATAAGGTTGTTAATCTCACTGTATATTATACCTTTAAGTTCAGTCGCCCGTTCCGGGTCACAGTCAAAGGATATGACACCTCCTGCAGTTGGCGAAGGTCTTTTGGATGCCGACAGTGAAACGCCGACTCCATAGGTTCCTCCCTGTTCTTCTCTTACCTTTTCAGTAAGTACTATATCGAGGATTGCGCCGATGATATCCACCCCCAGGTAGTTGGCAGGTTTGTACTTCATTTCTTCCGAAAATACCAGGTATACGGATGCTTTCGGCACAGTAAGGGGGATGTCTATCTCACGGTTTAATTTACCACGTGGTTGTCTTATCTCCCTGTCGATCCATAGCTCCCTGGTATTTCCCGTCGGGAGCGAGCCAATATACTTTTCAACCAGTGGCTGCAGAAGTTCTTTTTCGATGTTACCGACAATAATGAATGTAAAGTCACCGGCATCCCTGAA
>CAZXSW010000118.1:3750-5051 GCA_964642615.1 uncultured Rikenellaceae bacterium
TTCTCAAAATCAGCTTTCCGGTAGATGACCCTGACATTATTGGCAAGTGTCCATTCTTCGGCATCAAAAGCGGGCAGGGGTATGGTTTTTATTACCGGCGACCCCCTGAGTTCTGTGTCTACAAGCGATTCAGCCACCTCTTCATCCTCATAGGGAGTAATTTCTGACCCTTTGATGTCTGAGATTATGCCGAAGGCCTCGTTTTCAGACAGATGAACTACATCGTCTCCTTCAAGTCCCTGTATTACCAGGGTCCTGTTCTCTTCGGTCATGTACCCTCTAAGTTTTTCAGTTACCTCTTCGGCTGAGATACCGTCGAGAACCTGTTTCAGGTATTCGTAGTCGAAATCGATTGAGGTAAGTGGTTCGCCAGTCAGATAATATGCCTGGATCCCTGAGATATAGGTGTCGTTGTCGATTTTATCCTTCTGCTTGTATATATTTTCGTAAGCCGACAGCATCGATGCCTTTGCCCTTTTCAGTTCACCTTCGTTAAAACCGTATCTTACAGCACGTTCAGCTTCAGTATAAATGGCTTTGAAGGCAAGGGCTTCTTCATTTTTCCTGGCAGTAGCACTGATTGCCAGGGCATCATAACCTCTGGCATAGTATTCACCGTAAGAGACATAGCCCGTGACAAAGGGTGGGTCGGGTTTCTGGACCAGCTCGCTGGTCCTGGCATCCATCATCGAGTTCATCAGGGAGATGATATGGTTGTCGCGTATATACCCCAGATCCTTCCTTTCTGCAGGAACGCCCTTGTGGAGTATCACCAGCGAAACGCTGGTGCGGGGAGCTTCTTTGTCAGTGACAAGGACATAGTATGGCTCATTGTGGCCGGGTACTACCTGCTGTGCGCGGGGAAGAGGATCCTGTACTGCAGGAATCTTTGAGAAAAGGGTTTTTACTTTGGCCTCGACCTCATCTACATCTATATCCCCGACGATGGCTATTGCCTGAAGGTCGGTACGGTACCAGTCGTGGTAGAAACGGCGGAGCGTTTCATAGCTGAAGTTCTTAATAATATCAAGATCCCCGATGATATCCCTTTCGGCATATTTTGAACCCTTAAGCACAACAGGGATTACACCGAAGATCATCCTTCTGGACGCTGTCTTGCTTGTTCTCCACTCTTCGGAGATAACGCCTCTTTCGAGGTCAATTTCCTTTTCATCAAGAGTGATGAAGTCGGACCAGTCGTGAAGTATCAGGAGGCAGGAATCAACAAGTCCGGGTTTATCAACCGGAACATCTGAGAGGTTGTAGACTGTCTCATCAAAACCCGTGTAGGCATTTATGTT
>CAZXSW010000119.1:0-2911 GCA_964642615.1 uncultured Rikenellaceae bacterium
GCTTCATGCCTCGCTGTCGGCCATGAAGGTGGACTGCATAGAGCTCATTCCCGGCAGGAATGATATTGCTGTTCTTAAAGACTTCGTAAGGTTCTTTCATAAAAAGAATTTCCTTATCCTCTTCGGCACCGAGCATAACGCCCCCGGCATTGCGCCTCTTCTGGTATCGGCCAGAGGTGGGGTTCCGCTTGATGACGAACTAAAGAGGATAGCCTGGGAAGGAGCCTGCCTTGTAGCGGCACATCAGTACCTGAGAGCCCAGGGCCGGCAGGGTTATATACTTCCCGACGGCAAGCCAAGCAGCGACCAAAAAAAGGAACTGGCGGTTCTCGGCCATATGGTAATTGAATACTTCCTTATAAAATATAATCAGAATGAAACAGCAGATAAGTGATCTGATAGCTGTCTCCCGTTACTACGGCAACCTTAAGGAATACGTCATCGCAGGAGGCGGCAACACTTCGTACAAAGATTACGGAAGCATATGGGTGAAAGCCAGCGGAGTAGCCCTGGCCACTCTTGATGAGGACGGACTGGTTTCACTCGACAGACAGAAACTCGACATCATATCCGGTAAGAATTATTCTGATGATCCCGTTAAAAGGGAGGAAGAGGTAAAAATCGACCTGTATGCAGCCATCTGCAGCCGTACCGGCGATAAAAGACCCTCTGTAGAGACCTCTCTCCACAACCTCATCCAATACAGGTTTGTGGTCCACCTCCATCCCACTCTCATAAACGGTGTGCTGTGCAGCCGCAATGCCCGCCAGATATTGGATAAGCTGTTCGGAGAGACGATACTCTTTGTTCCCTATATCGATCCCGGCTACACCCTCTTCAAGAAGATGGAGGAGGATATACTTCAGTACCGCTCACGGCATGGCGAAGATCCGAAGATGATCTTCCTCGGGAATCACGGGACTTTTGTAAGCGCCGATTCAACGGAGGAGATCAAAGAGATATATGAAAAGATAATCTCTACACTGACTGGATTCATGGAACCTCTTCCGCCAGCAAGGGTTCTTCCCTATAATAATGTCATGCACAGGGTTCTTCCGGCTCTGAGGATGATGCTTTCTGAAGACAGGCCCAGGGTAATCAGGTACAGGCATAATGAGCTCATAGCAGGATACTACGGCAGCCAGCAGGAAATCAATAAGATATCACTGCCCCTAACACCCGACATCATTGTATACTGCAAGACAAGGTATCTCTATATAGAACAGTACGAGAGTCCGGAGAAGATACTGGATACAATAAGGACCAGGCTGCCGAGGTTCAGGCAGGAATATGGCTTCATGCCTAAAGTTATTATAATAAAGAACATGGGCATCTTTGCGGCTGAAGATTCGGTTAGTGCCGCTGAAACCGTGCTTGATGTGTTTGAGGATATGGTTAAGATATGCCGTTACTCGGCATCATGCGGAGGGACGAAGTTCATGTCGGCTGATGAGATTGCCTTTATAGACAGGTGGGAGGTTGAGAGCTACAGGAGGAAGGTCTCGAAAGCCGCCGCCGGGGAGAAGAAGTATGACAACAGGATAGCTGTTGTAACCGGTGGTGCCCAGGGCTTTGGTGCTGGTATTGCCGAAGGGCTGGCCGGCCTGTCGATGAACGTGGTTGTGGCCGACCTGAACGAAGAGGCTGGAGAAGAGTTTGCAGCCGGACTGATGAAGAAAGCCGGCAGTGCCAGAACCGTCTTCGCAAAGGCCGACGTAGCTGATCCTGAATCAGTAAAAAATCTCATAGAATTCACTGTCAGTGAGTTTGGCGGAATCGATCTTATTGTAAGCAATGCCGGCATTCTGAGGGCAGGTGGACTCGATGAGATGGAGCCCGATACTTTCATGAAGACTACCTCGGTCAACTATGCCGGATATTTCTATTGTGCCAAATATGCCTCAGAGGTGATGAAGATACAGAACAATGAAAATCCTGAGCATTTTACTGACATCATACAGATTAACTCCAAGTCGGGCCTCAGGGGAAGCAACAGGAACTTCGCCTATGCAGGAGCCAAATTCGGGGGCATTGGCCTCACCCAGTCGTTTGCGCTGGAGCTTGCGCCGCACAGGATAAAGGTAAACTCTATATGTCCAGGTAATTTCTATGAAGGTCCGCTCTGGTCCGATCCCAAAAACGGACTGTTCGTCCAGTACCTCAATGCCGGCAAGGTCCCGGGTGCCAGAACCATTGATGACGTAAGGAGATACTATGAGGAGCAGGTGCCGCTGCGCAGGGGTTGCCGGCTTGGCGACCTTATGAAGGCACTCCTGTATATCGTCGACCAGGAATATGAGACCGGACAGGCCATTCCCGTTACAGGGGGACAGATCATGCTTGGCTAGCATGTCAGTCCGGTTATTGCTGCTTATCCTTACCTGACCGTGACGCTTGCGGCCGATCTCAGATCCCTCGATGATGAACCTGCAGATATAAGGTATTCACCGGGTTCTATAATCCATCCGTTTGTCTTCTCATCCCAGCATGCCAGGTCGTTCACATTAATGCTGATCTCAGCCCTGGCTGATTTCCCTGCCGGTATCGTTATCTTTCTGAAGGCTTTGAGTTCCCTGGCAGCCTTTTCCATACCCGGATTCCTGTCGCTGACATATATCTGGACGGTTTCGGCTCCCTCCATGCTACCTGTGTTTCTGACCTTAAGAGAAAGGTTTATCACTTCATCGCTGCCATAGACTTTTTTACCGGTCTTCATCGGTGAATATGTGAAGGACGTATAGGAGAGTCCGTGTCCGAAGCAGAAAAGCGGGTTTATATTCTTTGTATCGAACCACCTGTAGCCGACAAGTATTCCCTCACTGTAAGTAACAGTCCGGTCGCCCGGGAAAGCATCAAGGGCATGTGCCGGAGAATCCTCAAGGGCAGCAGGGAAGGTAAAGGGCAGTTTCCC
>CAZXSW010000119.1:3011-4914 GCA_964642615.1 uncultured Rikenellaceae bacterium
CCTCTTCCTGCCGAAGGCAGATAACCCGGCACATAGCCCCTTGCAAAGGTTATGGATGCCCTGTCACCTATCCTGTCTATAAGTCCTTCGAGCGGACTAACCTCGTAGCGTGTCTTCACCCCTGCCCCAAAACCTCCCGTAGCATGTTTCATGGTGGCATTGTCACCTATGACGGCTATCTTCTTAACCTCTGAGGTTGAGACAGGAAGAAGACCACCATCGTTCTTAAGAAGGACCACGGCTTCGGAAGCAATCTTCCATGCCGTCTCCATATGTTCATCTGTGGCCACCAGGCCCCCTGTCTCAGGGGCTGTCTTTTTATCAGTAAGCATTCTTACCCTCAGTATCCTGCGGACCTTGTCGTCAATAACGCTTACCGGTACCACTCCAGCTTTCACCGAGTCGAGAAGGGGCTGACCAAAGAAAGTCCTTCTGGCTGACGATCCCATCTCAACATCCAGTCCGTTGAGAGCAGCAGCCACTGTGCTGTGGGTGCCGCCCCAGTCTGAGATAACCATACCCCTGAAGCCCCACTCATCGCGCAGTACCTTATTGAGGAGGTAGTCATTCTCAGCACACCAGTCACCCCTGAATTTGTTATAGGCTGCCATCACCGACCAGGCGCCGGCTTCGACTATAGCTGCCCTGAAAGGAGGCAGGTAGATCTCCCTGACTGTCCTTTCATCGGCAATGACATCAACAGAACCCCTGTTTGTCTCCTGGTTGTTGAGTGCATAGTGCTTGACACAGGAAGCCACACCACAGTCCTGTACACCCCTGACATATTCGACAACCAGCCTGGAGTTAAGGTATGGATCTTCGCTCATATATTCATATGTGCGGCCGTTGAGAGGACTTCTTGTTATGTTGACTGCGGGACCCAGCAGCACATCCTTGCCCCTGGTGACAGCCTCTTCGCCGAGCACCCTGCCATATTCGCGGGCAAGGGCGGGGTTCCATGTGGCAGCCAGCGCTGAACCGGCCGGAAGGAAAGTTGCCGAATCGGTTGTCAGACGAAGCGGGGTCCAGGAGCTGAACTCCAGCTCCTCCCTTATGCCGAAGGGTCCGTCGGTATAGTGGATCTCACTGATGCCAAGGCGCGGTATCCCTTCAGAGACAAAAAGGCCCTTTCCGTACAGCATGGCTACCTTTTCTTCGAGGGTCATCCCCGAAACTATGCTTTCAATTCTTTTTTCTTCTTCCATACCCGGTGTCATTGCTTTTACCCCGGCATTATTTCCCGGCACAACCTGGGAAGAAACGGAAAAGACTGTCGTAAGATATACCGGTAAGATAAGTAAAACAGTATATATCGGTTTTAAAGCCTTCTTCCTAAGCCGGCTGGGGTCAGTTGTTTTCATGCCAAAAAGGTTAAGTTATTTTTCATTTGTGTTAAATATAGTAACAAATATAAAGTGTAATGTGATGCATAAGGGCCTTCCGGAAAATTTATAATAAAGGTAGGGTATAATTTCAGGATGATGCTTTTCAGGCATTTTAAGAGGAGGAAACAGGGAGGCGGTAAATAAAATAGGTTAATTTTGAGAAAAAGAGGAAGGAGAAGAATGAAGATAAAAGATAAAAGATAAAAGAACAAAGTAAATGGACATATGGTTGTAAGTGTATATATAATAGCGGGTTAGAAAGTTTAAAGTAAAAAGTAAAACTCCAATACTTAAACGTGGTAAATGACTAATAATCAACTATATAATGTAGTTTCTAAGTAATTGAACCTATATTCGTGCCGCTACAAATGATTAATGCTCAGGATAAAATACTTTTTTCTATTTTTTTCCTCATCCGTCTATAATATTGATAATTAATAATATAACATACTTCTTACTTTGATCTTTTGTCTTTTATCTTTTGTCTTTTATCTTTTATCTTTTGTCTTTTGTCTTTT
>CAZXSW010000120.1:0-3193 GCA_964642615.1 uncultured Rikenellaceae bacterium
TTCTGTGAGGTGGTTTGCGAGTTTGAGGAGTAAATGTTCTTGCACAGAAAGATTTGATTTTACTTTGTCTAAAGATATTGGAGTTTCAGAATGCCTTTCAGGCTGATCCCCATTAAGAGAAATAATTGATTTTGTGATCCTGAATGCCTAATTTTACTGAATGTATATAAAGAGGACAATATTATTCCTGTTTTTGGTTCTCTTTATTCTGACCTGTACCAAAGAGGACTATTCATGGCAGGATAACCCGGATCTGTGGACGGCAAAGTATCCACCCAGGGAAGTAATATGCAAGGGCCCGCCTTTCTGCAATGACACCTGCCAGACTTATTATGATATCTGGAAAGAGTTATTCATAAGTAAGAATGAAATCACACACGAATTTTTCTACAGGAATATTACCCAGGAAAATATTTTCCTGCACAGATGGAATGATGGGATTGCTTTTAATATAAACTATACGGTTAAGGTCGGTTGGGCTCAGAAAAGGCTGAACGATAAATTCGTTATTTTTATCGACACTGATTACTTCCCCCTGGTTACTGTCCCAAGGAGGACCCTTCTTTCAAAAGACCAGGTTGATACTGTAACTTCAGGGTTTCATTTTGGTTCAAGGATTTTCAGGGTCAATCCCGTAAGCGCACTCAGATACGATTCTCCTGAGGAAGCTATTGAAGACCTGAGGGAGGCAACAGGAAACAGTTCAATTACTGCAGGGGAGGTTTTCTTTGAACAGGGATTCAATGACTCACTCACCATAGGCAATCCATGCCTCGAAGCCCGGGGAATTATAAACCGGAATGCCAATAAATGTATTACATGTTATATCGATCTGGTAACAGGAAAGATAATGACTGAAGAGATTCCTTGCGTAATAATAGATTATTAGACTTTTATTATTTTTAACCTTTTTCTCCGGATCATAAACAAAAGAATAACTGATTCAGGTTAGCCCTGTCTGACTAAATCTTCTGCCCAAATATGAAAAAACCTTACTTCGTGGACCGGAAATTCGGGAATCTGCGACCGGCAGACATCCCAACACAACCCGGTGATTATGAGAACTGCATTTTCTCAGCCTGCGACTTTTCTGGTTCTGACCTTTCCGGCTTTGTATTCATTGAATGTACTTTCCAGGACTGTAACCTGAGCCTGGCTAAGCTTATAAACACATCCTTCAGGGAAACCATGTTTATTAACAGCAAGTTGCTGGGCCTGCACTTTGACGATTGCAACAACATGGTGATTTCTTTTGACTTTGACAGTTGCCATATCGAACTTGCTTCATTCAACAAGCTTAAGATCAGCAGGACCAGCTTCAAAAACTCAGTTATTGCTGAAGTTGATTTCACCGCGACAGATCTGAGCTATTCATCCTTCGCTGACTGTGACCTTCAAAGATCAGTTTTTCATGATACCAACCTTGAAGGTGCCGACTTCAGGACGGCATTCAACTATTCGATTGATCCCTTGTCGAACCGGATAAAAAAGGCAAAATTCTCACTCAGGGGCATTGCCGGACTTCTCGGCCGCTACGATATAGTGATCGATGACTGACCTGTAAAACAGGCTGGTAAATAAAAAAGAGCTTAAAAAACAGTTTGGAGTTTTAAAAAATCCAACTTATATTTGATTTATAAAGTAGAATTGTTCTACTTTATAAATCTATATGAACAGGAAACAATTAACAGCCAGGTTACATGCCGCTGGGCTCAAGGCTACACCCAGAAGACTTGCTATACTCGGGGCTATTATTTCGCTCGACAATCATCCGACAGCCGATGAGATTATCGGTTTTTTAAAAGAGCGTAAGCTTAATATTGGCCGGGCTACCATCTACAAAGCACTCGACAGCCTGTTAGCCAAAAGAATAATTCTCAGGGTTGAGACCGGTAATGATATAATTCGTTATGATGCGGTAAATGAGCCGCACCATCATCTCTTCAGCACTGAGTCGGGAACAATAAAGGATTACAGGAATGAAGAGATCTCCATGATTCTTGAGAATTACTTCAGGAAAAACAAGATTGTTGGTTTCGAAATTGATGAGATCAAACTTCATCTGAAAGGAAGGTTTAGTAATAATTAACATATGATTTGCTATGGAAAAGAAATCTGAAAAAGTAAGCAAATGTCCGGTCACCGGTGCCACCAGCATGCACAGTGCCGGGAGCGCCGGAACAAAGAACCGCGATTGGTGGCCAAATCAGTTGAAATTAAATATCCTGCGACAGCATTCTGCCTTGTCTGATCCGATGGGTAAGGATTTCAACTATGCTGAAGAATTTAAAAGCCTTGACTATAAAGCTTTGAAAAATGATCTTCACAAACTTATGACTGACTCCCAGGACTGGTGGCCTGCAGATTTTGGCCACTATGGACCGTTTTTCATAAGGATGGCCTGGCACAGTGCCGGTACCTATCGGGTTGGTGACGGTCGTGGAGGTGCAGGTACCGGCCAGCAGCGCTTTGCTCCCCTCAACAGCTGGCCCGACAATGCCAATCTTGACAAGGCCCGGAGACTCCTGTGGCCTATCAAACAGAAGTACGGAAGGAAAATATCATGGGCCGACCTGATGGTCCTGGCAGGTAACGTTGCACTCGAATCGATGGGTTTCAAGACCTTTGGCTTTGCCGGAGGAAGGGCTGATGTATGGGAACCCGAGGAAGATGTGTACTGGGGTTCGGAAACCACATGGCTTGATAACGACAACCGCAAGCTTGAGGTTGAGGAAGTTGACAACCCACTGGCTGCCATTCAGATGGGGCTCATCTATGTAAATCCTGAAGGACCCGGTGGAAAGCCCGATCCACTGGCTGCTGCAACTGACATAAGGAACACTTTTGCCAGGATGGCGATGAATGATGAAGAAACGGTTGCGCTTATTGCTGGAGGACATACCTTCGGAAAAACACACGGAGCGGGTGACGTAAAGCATGTCGGACCCGAACCCGAAGCAGCTCCCATAGAAGAGCAGGGCCTTGGCTGGAAAAGCACATTCGGATCAGGGAAAGGCGGTGATACCATTACCAGTGGCATTGAGGTGATATGGACCCAGACACCAGCAAAATGGAGCTTTTATTTCTTTGATAACCTGTTTAAATTTGAATGGGAACTTGTCAAAAGTCCGGCCGGTGCCTGGCAGTGGGCTGCAAAGGATGCCGACAAGGTTGTTCCCGATGCTCACGACCC
>CAZXSW010000120.1:3293-4868 GCA_964642615.1 uncultured Rikenellaceae bacterium
GCGTCGCAGGAACAGACCGACGTTGAATCATTTATCTATCTCGAACCTTTTGCCGACGGCTTCAGGAACTATATGAAGAAAAAGACTTCAGTATGCGCTGAAGAACTGCTTGTAGATAAAGCCTGCCTCCTCAGGCTCACAGCCCCCGAAATGACTGTCCTTGTTGGTGGTATGCGTGTTCTGGATACCAACTTTGACAATTCAAAACACGGGGTCTTAACCAAACGGCCCGGTGTCCTCTCAAACGATTTCTTCCTTAACCTCCTAGATATGAATACTGCATGGAAACCGGCTTCAGACGATGGTGAAATATTCGAGGGTTTTGACCGTGCTTCGGGCGCTAAGCGGTGGACAGCTACAAGAGCCGATCTTATATTCGGTTCGAATTCTGAACTCAGGGCTCTGGCCGAAGTTTACGGAAGCGCTGACAGCGGAGAGAAATTTGTGACCGACTTTGTTAATGCATGGAACAAGGTTATGAACCTCGACAGGTTTGATCTTGTAGTGTTATGAAAACCGGGAAGTACCGGACCAGGACCAGTAATAAAGGGATGCAGGTATGAAACTGACCGGGGTCCCTTTCAATTGAAAAGACCTCTGGAGCAATGAAATAGCTGATATGACATGGTTGCCTGAAAAGGGCAACCATGTTTTTTAAACCGGAGGCCTGTCCATGGCGATAATGGTTGTATTGCGGGAATGGAGTTCGGAAATGCCGTCTTCTGGTCTACCGTTTCCACAGGTTAATAAGCATTTTTTCCCGCAGTAGTATAAGATATTCCATTATCCTTTATTTTTGTTTACTCTTTACTTTAACAAAAAGCAGTACTATGCAGAAGTTAAAATTTTACCAGGTAGATGCCTTTACAGACAGGTTGTTTTCAGGAAATCCTGCAGGTGTCTGTATAATGGATAACTGGATCAGTGAT
This sequence comes from uncultured Rikenellaceae bacterium, assembly GCA_964642615.1. GTDB lineage: Bacteria > Bacteroidota > Bacteroidia > Bacteroidales > VadinHA17 > LD21. Next base: position 4,223 of record CAZXSW010000120.1, read on the forward strand.
GGGTTAATGCAGTCGATAGCAAATGAGAACAACCTTGCTGAGACAGCTTTTGTTGTGCCCTCAGGGGATGATTTTATGATAAGATGGTTCACCCCTGCAGTCGAAGTAGATCTTTGTGGTCATGCAACGCTTGCTTCAGCTTTTGTACTTTTTAACCTGCATCATTATCCGGAGACCCTTATAAGGTTTCATTCACAAAATAGCGGATTGTTACAGGTTGGTAGAAACGAAGACCTGCTAATACTTGATTTCCCGGCTGACAGGCTTGAGTTATGTGAAGGTGGAATTATTCGTGCTACGGAAGAGGCAATCGGTGCAACTCCCCTTGAAATGTACAGGGGTAAGTCCGATTATCTCGCTGTCGTCGGCTCCGAAAGCACTGTAAGGGATATGAAACCAGACTTTGAAAAGATATCGAAGCTGGATTCCCGGGGTCTGATCGTCACTTCAAGGGGCGACAGCGTTGATTTTGTCTCAAGGTTCTTTGGCCCCAATGTGGGAATCAATGAAGATCCCGTTACGGGTTCTGCGCATACATCGTTGATTCCTCTGTGGTCTGAAAAGCTTGGTAAGAAAGAACTGGTTGCCCTTCAGTTATCTGAAAGAGGTGGCCGGTTGGTTTGTGAACTTAAAAATGACCGCTGTC
>CAZXSW010000121.1:0-4832 GCA_964642615.1 uncultured Rikenellaceae bacterium
ACTGCCCTTTTTCAGTCCCTTCAATCAACTCTTCGCTCTGAAAGCGGGTGCAAATATAGAAAAGGATTTTTTACCCGCAAGCATAGATTTGAAAAAAAAACTTATTTATTTGAAGATATTTTTCAAGCCTTTGATAACATGATCTTTGACCTGGAAAAGAAATCAGGGTTTCCCTATGTCAACCTTCAGCTTAAGCATCTGTTCATTGTAAACACGGCTCTCCATAAAATGAAGCGACCAGGTAAGCTCCAGATCTACAGTTCGTTCCCTTAAGAACCTTATATAAAGGTCGGTCCTGCCATAGTTCCGGGCCCTGTATGAGGGATCACCCCAGTAAAGCTGATTCCCATGATCGCCATAGAAATGCATAAGCCCTGTGCCTGTATAAAAAGAAGCTCTCAATCCGGCAAATCCATTTTCTATTGCCGCTGCTGCCACAAAGCCTTTAAGACTAATCCAGCCGGTGTTCTCAGCCCTTGCCCTCTCCAGTCCCGTTACCCAGCCCATCTCAGCTTCGAGCCTGTCAAACCGGGTCCTTTCACTGAGATCGACCCCTGCGACAGCCTGAAAAAGCATATTGTCGTGAAGGGCATCATCATCAAACGGAACGTCCTTACCCGCAAAATGAAACATGAGTCCCGTCCCCTTTATATAAAAGATATCCCTCTTAAGTCTTCCCGCAAGGCCGGTGAAAAAAGTCTCACGCACAAAGTCCGACTTCCGCCCGGTCCAGTCAATCCACAGATCAAGATAATCATCCTCATCCCCTATACCGAAATAAAAGCCTGTCATTACCGGCCTGTAATAGTATATTGAGTCCTGAAAGAAATACCTCGGAAACCTGTCAGTAATACCCGTCCTTGGAAAAGAGCCCATCATAAACCTTATGTCTTCTCTTGAATATCTGTAGTACACTACCGGAAAGAGCCGGCCGTCGTGAATAGTGCTGCCAAATTCATAAATAGCACTCACTCCCGCCATAAGGGTATGGACTGAGTCCCATCTGACCCCTGCCTGTGGCGTAAGTGCAACCCCGGCCATAGTCTGGGGTATCGTGTAACGTGAACCTGAAAACTCCTTGTTGTCAAAAAATGAAAACAACCCTGCTTTCCAGATGAAATCCTGGGCTATCACAGGAATACATGTAAAAAAGACAATCAATAAAACAGAAAATTTCTTTTTCATACCAGTTTTACAATATCACTCTTCCCCAAAAAAACACCAGATGAAAGCTTAAAGCCATCTTACGGCTTAAATAATACCCGTAATAAAAACACTATTAGCCGAATTTGCTTATTTTCGCAACAATATCGGACAGATGTCAAATATAGTTATTATACCAACATACAGGGAAAGAGAGAACATTGAAGCCATTATTAGAGCTGTTTTTTCTTTACCGGTACAGTTCGATATTCTTGTAATTGACGATAACTCACCCGACGGCACTGCAGACCTTGTCAGGGAACTCCAGAAATCATTAAGCGGTCTCCACCTTCTGCAACGACCGGGCAAACTTGGTCTGGGCACAGCCTATATTGAGGGTTTCAGCTTCGCTCTCGACCGTGATTACCAGTATATCTTCGAGATGGATGCCGACTTTTCGCATAACCCGGAAGACCTGGTAAGGCTACTTAAAGCCTGTAATGACAATTCAGCCGATGTCGCTATCGGATCAAGATATATCAGCGGCGTCAATGTCGTCAACTGGCCCCTTTCGAGAGTGCTCCTGTCCTATTTTGCCTCATCCTACGTCAGGCTTATTACCGGCATGAAGATCATGGATACAACAGCCGGTTTCGTATGCTATAAAAGAAAGGTCCTCGACGACCTGAAACCTCATCACATCAAATCTGTAGGCTACGGCTTCCAGATCGAGATGAAATTTACAGCGTGGAAACTTGGGTACAACATAGTTGAAGTCCCTATTATATTCACCGACAGGAAATCAGGTACCTCAAAAATGTCGGGAGGTATCTTCAGTGAGGCTCTCTGGGGAGTACTCAGGATGAAAACACGCAGCTACTTTATAAAATATCATAAGAGTAAGCCCGAGCCTGAACCCGCTGCATCCTGAGATGCAGGTGCCATGACTTCTGGTCAGGCAGGATTTTTATGCAGGTCTGCGGCAACCCTTTTTATGAACCGCCTAACTCTTAAAAGCTATGAGACCCATATTTATTAAGAATGCAACAATAGTAAATGAGGGGACCACCCGGAAGGGCGATCTTCTTGTTGAAGGCGAGGAGATAAGCTATATAGGGAACCCTGGTGAAAAGATGTCACCCGCCGGAGCGTCAATTATCGATGCTTCAGGGAAGCTTCTGCTTCCGGGAATCATTGACGACCAGGTTCACTTCAGGGAACCCGGACTGACACATAAAGGCGACATCTTAAGTGAATCGGGGGCTGCCGTTGCCGGTGGTATAACCTCGTTCATGGACATGCCCAACACTGTGCCCCAGACAATAACAGCTGACCTGCTTAAAGAGAAATACCTTACAGGAGCAGAGAACTCCCTGGCCAACTACTCCTTTTATATGGGGGCCACAAACGCAAATCTCCCTGAGATAATGAAGGCCGACCCGGCTGAGGTTTGCGGGATAAAGGTCTTTATGGGTTCCTCAACAGGCAACATGCTTGTCGATGATGAACAGGCTCTCAGAGACATTTTCAAAAATGCCCGTATGCCTGTTGCAGTCCACTGCGAGGATGAGACCATCATAAAGGCTAATACCGAAAAATACAGATCCATTTACGGGGACGAAATCCCTGTTTCGCTGCACCCCATGATAAGAAGCCGTGAAGCCTGTCTCAGGTCTTCGGCATTTGCAGTAATGCTGGCAAAGGAATATAATACCCGTCTTCATGTTCTGCACCTTTCAACTGCCGATGAGATGAAGCTCTTCAGTAATGAAAAGCCACTTGCCGAAAAGAGGATCACTGCCGAGGTATGTGTACACCACCTGTGGTTCGATGAATCAGCTTACGAAAGCAAGGGAACACTTGTAAAATGGAATCCTGCCATCAAGACTCACTTTGACAGGGATGCATTGCTTAAGGCAGTCAGCAACGACACCATCGACATCGTGGCTACCGACCATGCCCCGCATACTTCTGAAGAGAAGGCCGGTAAATATTTCTCGTGTCCTTCAGGCGGTCCCCTTGTACAGCATTCCCTGGTTGCCATGCTCGAGCTGTGGCATAATGGTGCCATCAGTCTTGAAAAGGTCGTTGAGAAGATGTGCCATAATCCTGCCATACTGTTCAGGATAAGGAAGAGAGGCTTTATAAGGGAAGGCTACAAGGCCGACCTTTGCCTTGTTGATCCTGACAGACCCTGGACTGTGGCGAAGGATAACCTTCTGTACAAATGCGGCTGGTCGCCCTTTGAAGGCACTACATTCAGGTCGGAGGTTGTCATGACTATTATTAACGGAACGATAGTATACAACGAGGGTCGGATAAATGAGGACTTCAGGGGCCAGAGGCTCCTGTTTGACAGATGAACCGGCCATAACCCTTAGATTCAGGCAACTCTTACAACAAACCTTGCTGTACTCCTTGTCCTCTGTTCAAGCAGAATTTCCCTGCCTGAGGTAATACGCAGGAGAGCTTCATCATTGTAGTGCCTTACCGAAAGGAGTTCCACTCCGGTATTATATACAGCCGAGAAGTCATTCCTAAGGTCGTTAAGAAGCTCTTCCACCCTTGTTCGTTCATCATCGACACACACATTGATGCTTACGGCACTTGCCTCAACAAGGTTAACCTTGATGCCGTGATTCTTGAATAACTGGAACACAATGCTCAGGTTGTCGCCCATAACGAAAGAGAAGTCGCGGGGCAACAGCGACAGCAGAATCTGGTTTTCCTTCCTTATAAAGACAGGAATTATCCTTCTTAGTTCGGGCTCTGCAACAACCGCCGTTCCGGTATTGCCAGGCTCAAGGAATGACCTTACAAACAGCGGGATATTCTTGTTCTGAAGAGGCTTGATAGTTTTGGGATGAATCACCTTGGCCCCTGAAAAGGTCATCTCAACAGCTTCCCTGTACGACATCTCTTCAAGCTTTGTGACATCATCGAGCCATTTCGGGTCGGCATTCAGAATGCCAGGTACATCTTTCCATACAGTGACACTTTCGGCATCGAGTATATTGGCCAGGATTGCCGCACTAAAGTCAGAACCTTCGCGGCCGAGGGTTGTGGACTGACCCGATACTGTTCCGCCAATAAATCCCTGGGTTACAAAGGCACGGCATCTGTTGAAGTCCATCACGGCTTTTATCCTGTGACTGCTTTCGTTCCACAGGATATTGGCATCGCGGTATCTGTCGTCAGTAACGAGATTGGCTCTGATGTCAATCCATTCATTATCAATGCCATTAGACGCAAGATGTCCTGACACTATCATGGTAGACCACAGCTCTCCATAGGAAACTATCTGATCGTATTCGAAGTCGTATGAGGATCGGACGGGTTTAAGGAGGTATTCCCTGAGGGTTGCGAAGGAGTTTTCGAGCCTGTCTTGTGTTGAATCCCGACCCGGGAACAGCTCTTCTGCCACTGTGGAGTGATAGAGGTAAAGGTTTTCAAGCTGGGCACTGTAACCATCATCACCAGCGAGCCACGACCGCAGAACTGATTCAAGGGCATTGGTCGTCTTGCCGAATGCAGAAACCACAATAACAAGGTCGCCCTTCTCCTCCCCTGCTATCTTTGCCAGGTTCCGGATACCTTCCGGGTCCTTTACAGAAGCACCACCAAACTTATATACCTTCATATCCTTTTGTTTGATGTAAAATTAAAATTTCCGGTATTACTGCTTACTG
>CAZXSW010000122.1:0-4717 GCA_964642615.1 uncultured Rikenellaceae bacterium
ACAATTCCGCTCAGGAATGTTTCCATACTATCATCCAAGACTGGTGACACGGCGACAACCGATTCGGCTGGTGTTTTTTCAATTCAATGCACGAAAAAGGATGTTCTCAGGGTATCCGCGTCGGGGTTTATCTCCAGGAAGCAAAAGATAAAGGGGGTGTCTGTTTACAAGATTGATCTTGTTTACAGGGATGACGCTTCAAATTTCAACGAAGCCGTAAACAACGGACATATTGCTGAGAGTGTCCTGAGGGACGCAATAACAACGGGTGAAGCCGCCCGGGTCAAGGATTTCTCAAAATACAAATCAGTTTATGAAGCCATTGCAGGTGAGATCTATAATGTCAGGGTTAATGGCAACATGATAGTGAACACCAAGTTGAAGTCATTCGACAGGACACCGGAGGTACTGCTTGTGGTTGACGACAAGATAGTGTCGGATATTTCCTACATCGACACCGAATATATCCAGTCGATTGAGTTCATTGATGACGTCGGAACAGCTCTGTACGGTTCAATGGGAGCAAATGGCGTTCTCAAGATCAAACTCAAATAAGAAGTGAAAGCGTTCCGGTAGCTTAATAATATTTCCCTTTTCATTAGAGTTATGTGGTTAAATATGTCTAAATTTTCAAATTATTTATAATCACTACAATTTGGTAATTAAATCAGGAAGCAATGAAAAACCAATTCATGAAATCGATCTTTTCAGCCGGATTTCTTCTGCTGTTTTCCGGCATTTCAGTTACCCTAAACTCGCAGGAGATTAGCCTGGCTTACAAATATTCCGACGATAAGCCGGTCAGTTATCTTTACACCAGTACCATGGCTCAGATAATGGACATGCAGGGTCAGACCATGCAGACCGATGTCAACTCAGCTTTTGGATGCAGTGTCAGATCGGCAGGCATGCAGGGAAGCAACCTTGTCCTGGAGATTACGGCGGATACACTCGGACAGACGACCAACTCACCGATGGGCGGAGGTGGAGTCTCTGTAGCGGATATAAAAGGCAAATCATGCAGAATTGTCCTTTCGCCGGAAGGTAAAGTTGTTGATCTTTCAGAAGCAGTTGCAATAAAGTTTGTTCAAAGTGAGGGAGCCGAATCAGACCTGGGCCAGGCGCTCTATGATTTTTTCCCGCAGATGCCTGAAAAACCGGTGAAACCCGGAGACAACTGGAACACTACCGACTCATCAACGCTTAAGACTGCGACAATGACTCAGACCACGATCACCAACACGATTAACAAACTTGAAGGAATTGAAACCATCGACGGCGTTGAATGTGCCAAAATACTCAAGGACGCGACAGGAACATTTATCATGAGTCTTCAGACCCAGGGGATGGACATAAACATCAGGGGACCCTTTACGAGAACTTCGGAATGTCTGGTTGCTGTAAAGGAAGGTCTCCTTGTCAGTCAGGCATCTTCAATGAAAGTTACCGGCGACCTCGACATTGCATCAATGGGTATGACCATGCCCATTACGATACAGATCAAGGATGCAACAAAAATAAAATGAGGAGCAAATTACCAGACCTGAACAATTAAGTATGGAGCGTGTTTACTGTATATATATTCAGACATGAAGAAAACAGGTTTACTTACAACTTTATTATTATTGATTTCAATGACACTTCTATCACAGACCGGAAGCTTTTACGATTTCAAGGTGAAGACGCTTGAAGGTGACGACTTCGATCTTTCTTCCCTGAAGGGGAAAAAAGTCATGGTTGTAAATGTTGCTTCGAAATGCGGCTTCACACCTCAATACAAGGATCTTGAAGAGATGCACAAAAAATATGAGGGAGAACTTGTAATCATCGGATTTCCTGCCAATAATTTTATGAACCAGGAACCCGGTTCGGCAACAGAGATAAGGCAGTTCTGCAGTCAGAACTATGGTGTGACCTTCCCGCTGATGGAGAAAATTTCAGTCAAGGGCAAGGATATTCATCCGCTTTACAAGTGGCTGACAGAGAAGGAGAAGAACGGTATGATGGATTCGGAAGTGAAGTGGAATTTTCAGAAGTACCTTATTGACGAGAATGGCAAACTGGTTGATGTCATGTATTCAAAGGAAAAGCCGGAATCGGAAAAGTCCGCTAAATGGCTCTCGTCAAGATAAACGATTTTTATTTTTTGATTGGGTTTTTTAAAAGCCGCATCGGGTTAAACTGATGCGGCTTTTTTTATGAGACACAGGGCGAATGGCGAAGTGCCACTTGGCAGTTGGCAGACAGCAGTTGGCAGAATTTGGAGCTCTGAGCCCTGAGCCGCTCGCCAGTAACCCTCTTTCGCTAAAGCTTCAGAGGGCAAAGCCAGTAACCAGTAACCAGTAACGTGTTGCCGTATACCTTAGAGTGTAATTGTGAGTATATTTCCGTTTTTTGCAACTGCATACGATTTGAGAGATGCAGGAGCCGGTCCTGCAATCACACTTCCGGTTGGAGAATAAACCGAGCCGTGCCCCTCCTCCTGGCGGGAACACGGGAAATTATGTGCAGCAAGGTTGTAGGTGATCTGGTTACCCTGATGCGTGCATACACTGTCGAGTGCCCTGTAACCGGCCGATGTGTTTGCAACTATAATACCCTGCGTGATTACGTACCCACCAACTGTGTTAAGGGATGCATTGGAAGCATTTGTTAGATCGAGTGTGATGGTTTTGGGTTCAGTCGGACCGCCGTTACCGTTATCATTGCCATCATCCTTGGAACAACTGCACAGGACAGGAGGAAGAATAAGAAAAGTCGTCCCGCCGATCAGGACTTTCTGTATTAAATCTCTTCTGGTCATTGGAATGTGAGTTTTAAATTGTTTCATAATTAACAAACAATTGGGGCGAATGTTCAATAAAAAAGTGAGATATGACTGGCAATCAGTCAACAACAGGAAGAGCAGTAGATAAATTAAAGAATGAAGGGGATGAACATTTTTGTTTCCCTCATATAATCCCTGTATTGCTGGCCGAATTTATCAATCATTTCCTTTTCTTCGGTTCTGGCGGTGAACCAGAGTGCAACAAGGTTTAAAATACCTGACGCAATGGAGGGCAGTGACAGATTTTTCATCATGATACCTGTACCGAGAAGAAGAAGCGAAAAATACAGGGGATGCCTTATGAGTCCAAAAACTCCTGATTTTACGAGTACTGTTGTATTCTCGAAATTCCCGACTGCCTGACCTTTCCCCTTAAGGGTAAAATAGCCGGCCAGTCCTGACCAGGCTGAAAGAATAAGCAGAATCCATGAAATCAGCTGGTTCCATGAAAAAGGGTCGGAGAACCAGTACTTTATATTCAGGAGCAGAAGAATGAAAATGCTTTCGAAGGCAAAGAAACGCGGGATCCCGTGATATCGTTTCTGTCTGATTGAATAAAACCACGAAAAGATGATTATTACTAAAGTGCCTGAGATGAGTACCGGAACATTCACTGGCTACATTATTTTTCGGGACATTTGCCGCTGGTTTTCATCACATAGTTGTAAACCTCCACCTGGGAGCGAACAGGTTTGCTGCCGGGTTTTACAAGCTTATTTGACAGAGCCGGATCCAGTTTTCTGGCCTTTACATTGTCGGACCACTGGATCTCGAAAATCTCCTTAAGCTCGTTTTTGAGAGTCTTGTCGTACACCGGGCAGGTTACCTCGATCCTGTGCTCGATGTTCCTCGTCATCAGGTCGGCCGAGGAGATAAAACACTCCTCATCACCATCGTTGCAAAAAATCATGAAGCGGCTGTGCTCAAGCAGGCGGTCGACAATGCCTATTGCCTTTATCTTGTCACTTATGTTTCGTATCCCGGTAACCATTGAAAACATCCCTCTTACAATCAGTCTTACTGTGACACCCGCCCGGCTTGCATCATAGAGCTGGTTAATGATCTCAGGATCTGTCAGGTTATTCAATTTAAGGTAAATAAAGGCTTTCTTTCCCGCTGCTGCATTCTTAATTTCATTTTCAATCATCAGCGACATCCTGTTTCTAAGGAAGAAAGGGGAGAGGATTATGTGGTAATAATTGTCTTTCCTGTAATTGACATTAAAAAAATTGAATGCCTTGAATACATCGTTTGTGATTTTCTTGTCGGACGTAAGAAGCAGGTGATCGGTATACACCCTTGCGGTGTCCTCGTTGAAATTACCGGTTCCGACTGCTGCAAACCTGTGAAGTATGTCATCCTTTGACCGGGTGATAAGACAGAGTTTTGCATGGACCTTCAGTCCTGGTACACCATATATAACCTTAATCCCTTCTTCCATGAGCTTGTTTCCCCACAGAAGGTTGGCCTCCTCATCGAACCTTGCCTGAAGTTCCACTATTGTGGTTACTTTCTTACCATTTCGGGCTGCATTGAGCAGGGCATTGATCACGCTTGAATTCCTTGCCAGTCTGTAGAGAGTTATCTGAATGGAGGTCACATAAGGATCGATGGATGCCTCCCTCAGCAGGTCAATAAAGTGTTCAAATGGATGATAGGGGAAGAATAGCATGATATCCTTTTTGTTGATTGCCGAAAGGATGCTTTTCCCGGGAAGAATGTCCTTATGATGGATGTGCCTGAAAGGTTCGTAATAGAACTTTTTCTTGCCAAACTGGGGGAATCTCATGAAGTCCTTGAAGTTATGATACCTGTCGCCCGGTATCAGCGCATCGTCGACCCCGAAATTCAGGAGTTTGGTGAGCATCTTAAGCATATCTTTGGGCATCT
>CAZXSW010000123.1:0-4590 GCA_964642615.1 uncultured Rikenellaceae bacterium
AGTCTGAATCAGCAGATGATTCAGAACCGTTTATAACAAGCTCTTTATTTAAGCATATTCTTAAAGGCTGATCCGAAGATAAGGTAGCTAGTATTTCCACCAATAGTTCCTTCGTTCTGTGCCCAGATAAATGGCCAGTCGTCGTAGTTCTCAAAATGATCAGGACGTCTGAACAGGATGCCTGGAGCAACGTTACCCGGGATGAATGAGAAATCGGCCCTGTTATTGCCATAAAATACATCCTTGGGACGGGCGGCTCCTACCGTGGCCACAAGCGAATAGTTGTGGTACGGATGGCATCCGAACAGCCAGTTGGTTGCTTTGAAGGCATGGCTGGCATCAATAATATCGGGGAAATGTGAATTGACAAAACAAACTGTGGTTCCAAAGCTGACAATGTCTCCGCCTCCTGCCCAGTTGCCGAGACCGATGGGTACTCCGTAGGGGTTATTCTTTTCAAGCTCTTCAATATACTCCTTGTATTTAACAACATAAGGTCTGAGTTTCTCCTTGTAGGCTGCATCCATATGAGGTATGGCAAGAACTGCCGTCAGAATAGTCCTGCTGACACCGCGGTCAAGTGCAGGCCACAGAAGCTCCTGGAACTTATCAATATACTGCTTCTCTCCTGTTGAGATATAGAGCTCAAGGTTGGTTGCATAATCACCTGATCCGAAGCCCATCATGCCGGGACGACCCTGCGGTGCCTTTGCCATCAGTTCAGTACCCTCAGCCAGAAGCCTTTTTGACTGGGCCAGCGCTCTTGCTGAAAGATCATCGTTATATCCCTTCAGGGCACGGCTTGCTGCTGCAAACATCGTTGCTGCCCTTATGTCGAGACCGGGATTTCTGCTTGTGAATGCCCACATATCATCCTTAACTCCGCTCGACTTGCCGTCTTTGGCAACTTCGTAGGGACCAAGGTTCGGATTGTAGGGAAGTCCGTCGGTTATCGAAGCTGCATCACCAAGGTGATGATAGTTATCGAGAACGGAGTTTGAGAGAGTCTGTGCCATGTGGCCAATAATTTCTGCCTGGGCCAGGAGCTGCTTTGTACCATGCTCTATGAACTGCAGGATATCGGGAGTTCCGTCGGGACGGTGAAGATCAACATAGCGCTGTTCCTGATCTATAAAAGTCTGGTCGCGTAAGGGTTTGAAATTTTCCCATGTCTGGACAAAATTCTGGACCACGCCGATGTTTGCTCCTGTTTCTATATCAAAATCACCGGCGTCGAAAAAGCCGCCTACGTTTAATCCGGGAATCAGTTCAAGCCCCTGATACTTTGTATCGGTTGTCGGTCCCTGCCTGTGCCCGTCGAAATGATCGGTGGGTGCCGGAGCCTGGAGATAACCTTCCTTAAAAGGTTCGCCGTGCCATACCCTGTAAGCCTCGTTTACGAACATATGATTCATGTGAATCGGAATCCATATATCGCTTGTGGCGTCTGTTATCTTATCGTAGACGTTTTCTTCAATTATGAAGTTATTTGTTTTAAAGTCGCCATACTGTATATAATATATACCAGGGGTCTTAACCGAAGTAAAATCAAATTTCACATAGTGATATTTATAATAGTCGCCCCAGGGCACTACATTACCGCTGAATACCTCGGAGGCATTGCCATCGGCGTCAATCTTAAATATTGAAGCTTTTGCAAGGGGCTTGTCTTTCTTGTCGAGTTCAATGACTGAGACCTTCTGCTGGGAAGGGATATAACCCACCTGCGATAAACCGATATTTGGTTCTCTTATCCAGCCCGGAATGGCATTGGGTTCAACGGTCCATGTCAGAACCTTGCCTGTTTTTCCTGCAGGAAGTAAACTGCGGACAACATACCAGCCATTTTGTGCAAGCACACGTCCGTCGAAAAGCATAAGATCGGCATCCAGTGCTGTTATCTTTACCTTACGTTCGGGATCTTCAGGTGCAAGAAGTATGGTTCGTCCGGTTTCGAGCGGAAGCGGATCGATAAACTTACCGGTTCCCCTGTTGTCATGAGTCACATAGCCCTTGTATTGCTTTAGCTTTTCAGTTTCAGGCCTGGCAACGGTGTTACCTACCGTATAACGGGGGAAGCGATTGAAACGCCCGTCCATCAGATAGGTCTTTCCCCAGTACTGCGATGGCAGGAATTCAAGGTTAAATCCGGCACTCCCTTCAAGAACCTTTGGAAGGGGTTTATCAAGGTAAACGGATATCTCAACACCTTTACCTTTTGCAGTAACAACCACCCGCGATTCAAATTCGTAATCCGGAAACCTTAGTACAGATTCAATGGACTGTGTCTCTCGGTTAACCGTGCGGGTAGGTATTGCAGGAACAAGATCCCACTGCTCCGGGGTGTTGGATAGTCTCACAGCGCCTCCCTGGGATGTTCTGACGCCATGATGGATGATTTCAATACCGGCTGTCTTCTCATCGTTAAAACCTCCGGTAAAAAGGTTATTATAGATCAGGACATTGACGCCTTGCGTCTCAAAATACTCAAGATCATTGAGTTTTAGATCCTGGCCTGAAGCATAACCAAATGTTGCCATAAAAAGCAACACAAGTAAAAAAAATGGTAGTCTCTTCATACTGAATAGTTAATTAAAAACAGGTAGTAGTTAGAATAAAAATATATGCTGCCATAAATTTTTCATTATCAGGCAATAAGACAACACCTTCAGAACCCCGTCAGTAAAGATCCTGAAATATTGCACCACTTGCTCTTGTGTAAAGATAAACAAAACGGTCAAAAATGCTATAGCTGACGAAAGATTTTCCTCCCTTCCCGGGCTTGTATCAGGCCATTACAAATTGCCTGTTTATGTCATTATACTGTACATTGACCTATTATTATAAACCTGGCTTCCTGTTGTCCTTAAGCATTTTTATAGCTTCGTTCAGCCTGTTGTTTATCGTTTCTTCCCTTTTTGCGCTGGTTATCCAGAGGACGAAACGTTTTTTATATGAGGGGGCCATCGCCTTATAGTTTTCAAGGGCAGGTTCGTTTCCGGCAAATGCTTCAATAATAAAACCGGGAGTTGTGAAACCCTCATCCTTCTTTTCTTTTTGCGGTATGTTGATCTTCCACTCCACCTTTCCGGTCTCAGTGAAACCCTCAATTTTCTCAAGACCCGCTCTGGTCATTTTCCCCTGTTCAATCAGGGTATTTACAATACTCTTATTAAGGTCCGACCAGTTTGATGTGTTTATCCTCGGAGTGAATTTCCTTACATACCTTTCTTCGTCGATTTTCTTTATTATGCTGTCGATCCATCCAAAACATAGGGCCTCCTCCAATGCCTGCCTGTATGTTATGCCTTCATTCCCTGTGTGTTTCTTATAGTAGATCATCCATATACCCGCACTTCTCATATGATTTGTTTCAAGCCAGTTCCGGAATTCGTCACGGTCACTGAAAAATAACTGTTCGGAGTTTTTAATAGATTTTGCCATCGGTATGAGGTATTGCTCCTTTGATTTTAATTAATGCAACAGACAGAAAACTTATATGACATATATCTTATTGCCTTTTTTGTAAAATTGATTGTTTCAGCCTGTAAAATAAGCACAGGCCATAATGGTCAGGCTTACCTGATGAAGAAGAAATTTAAGTAATCAGGAATATAATAATCAGAATGGTTTAAATCAATATACCCCTTATATCAGTCTACTGATTTTTCCTTCCCGGTTCACTATCTGAAATACGCTTACAGGGTTTCCCTGAAACTGCCATTATAGTATTATATATTGATAATAAAGCGTTTACAATGAAAATTAGAATTAATGGTATTGGCTGACCTGCCTTCCAGTAAATCCATGAGCAGATAATAATCCCTATCCATACCCTCAGTTGATTCCCGATTACATCACGATAATGCTCAGACATACCTTTAATTTTGTTTTTTTTCAGATTCCACAGAATCACTGTAGGGAATATTAGAGGGATAATAGCGCTAAAGTGCAAAAGTCCAAGCCAGTTGCCGGTATTTACCTGCTGTATTTCGTTTTCCTCATCCTTTTCCTTATCCAGAAAAAGATTATAATCAACCTCGAGAGCCCTGGCGATCATCTGAAGTGTATAGGCACGCGGATCCACTTCCCCGTTTTCAATCCGTTGAATTGTTCTGGTACTGACTTCAGTTTTATCAGCCAGTTCTTCCTGGGTCATTCCTTTTTTGATCCTCAGTTCTTTAATAATTCTTCCTGCTTCCATCTTAATTTTTTTGTTCAAATGTCATACAGATTGAGGCAACAATGCAACTACAAAAACACGACATTTACACGACATATACAACCATTTCACTCTGGCGCAATATATTGACTGACCGGAGGGGGCTTTTTTTCATTTGCTGGCAGAATCAGAACCGCGAACAAAGTCACGTCTTGCTTTCAATTCAATTTCCGCCTTTACCCGGATTCTGCTTTTTTAGATAAACTATCCTCAGTACCGGGTTATCATCAGGTTGCAGGTTATTGATGAAGCTTATTCGCTTTGCATTGCTTTGCTGATCAACAATTTCATTTTCGCTTATAAAGGTTTGTGTAAGCTCTTTCCGCAAGTCAATAGCCTCAACAAAATCAATCCATATATCCCCTGCC
>CAZXSW010000124.1:0-3965 GCA_964642615.1 uncultured Rikenellaceae bacterium
GCCTGGTCATTAACACAGGTTCACGCGACGAGACCGGAGGCCAGTACGGGATGGCTCATTTTGTTGAACATATGCTTTTTAAGGGAACCCGCAAAAGAAAAGCATATCATATCCTGAGTCGTCTCGACGATGTCGGCGGTGAGCTGAATGCCTATACCACCAAGGAAGAAACCGCTGTCCATGCCTCATTTATGAGAGAACATTATTCGCGGGCCATGGAGCTAATAAGTGATATAGTCTTTAATCCGGTTATGCCTCCGCGGGAGATCGAAAAGGAAAAAGACGTAGTGCTGGAAGAGATAAACTCCTTTCTCGACAACCCCGCCGAACTCATCTTCGACGAATTTGAGGACCAGGTTTTCGCCGGACAGCCAATTGGTCATAACATCCTCGGCACCCCCAAGTCGGTACGGTCTTTCTCACAGGAAACACTTTTCAGGTTTGTAGCCGGCAACTACCCGACCGACCAGATGGTATTCTGCTCGGTCGGAAACATAAGCCCAAAGAAGATCACTCAACTGTTTGATAAATATTTCTCATCGTTCCCGCTGAAAAAGGGAATTCCACGACCCGCCATACAATCCGATTACAAACCGGCATCGGTAACCAGAGAGATGAAGACCTTTCAGAACCATTGCATAATAGGTAACGTCGCTTACGACCTTAAAAGCAAGCGCCGTACCTCCATGTTCCTGCTTAACAATATCCTCGGGGGACAGGGGCTCAACTCACGGCTTAACCTTTCACTTCGTGAGAAAAAAGGACTGGCTTACAACGTCGAATCAAGCTATAACCCTTACTGCGACACCGGGCTCTTTACAATCTACTTCGGGACAGATAAGGAGAATCTCGACAAAAGCATTTCCCTGGCAATGGCGGAACTTAAAAAACTGCGGTCGGTCCGGCTGGGAGATTTGCAACTTGGCAGGGCAAAAAGCCAGATAAAAGGCTACCTGGCCAGAGGCTATGAGAACCATGAAAACCTCATGCTCAGCCTGGCTAAAAGCCTTATAGTCTTTGACTCCATTGAATCGAAGGAAGAGATATTCAGGAAGATTGATGCCATCACTACAGCTGACATCCTCGAAACCGCCGGAGACATTCTCGACCCGCCAGCACTCTCAACCCTGATCTACAAATAATCATGGAACGCCAGATTGAAGAATTCATAACCCGGCACTCCACTCCTTCCGATCCACTTCTGGATGATTTGTTCAGACAGACCCATATCAGGTTCGTCAACCCGAACATGGTAAGCGGCCATCTTCAGGGGAAGCTTCTTGAATTTCTGTCCCGGATGATAGAACCTGAAACTATCCTTGAAATCGGCACCTACACAGGTTATTCAGCTATCTGCCTGGCAAGGGGACTGAAACAGGGCGGAAGACTTTATACAATTGAATCAAACGACGAACTTGATGACTTTGCCCGTGACTACTTCATAAGAGCAGGCTTTGGAGAGAGTATTGTAAAACTTACAGGCAGGGCCCAGGAACTGATACCAGAACTCGATATGGACTTTGACCTGGTGTTCATCGACGGGGACAAAAGGGAATATTCAGAGTATTTTCAGGATGTGATAGCCAAGGTTAAGCCCGGTGGTTTTATAATTGCTGATAATGTGCTATGGGGCAATAAAGTCATGGAGACCGACCCCTCCGACAGGCAGACAAAAGGGATACTTGAGTTCGATCAGATGATAAGAGGCCGCGATGACATTGAAAATATTATCCTTCCTCTCAGGGACGGGCTGATGCTTATAAGAAAGCTTTAGACATAAATAACCAGAAACGACAGGACAGGAGAACTATGGTTACACAAAAAAATGAGTTAAAATACCAGCCGGGGAAGACTAATAAACAATTATACAATCAGAGTGGTACAATTTTTGCTTTCTAACTTAAAAAGTACATCAATGGAACAGGAATGTGTTTCAGTTACATTAAAGCTTATTGGATGTTCTCCTTCACATAGTGAAATCCTTGCTATTGAAATTCCTTTTGCTCCCTGTTTATAATAGAAATCTTTTCATGAAACCCACATGATTGAACCAAATCACAAACACGTATGAATAATATTCATTATCAATCATGTATGGTTCCATCCAACCTTAAAAAATAATTTATATACGGATGAAAAAAACGCTTATCCTATCATTTATTACCTGTCTTTTTTTACTGGCTGCAGAAAATACAGGCAATGCCCAAACGACACTGAACCCTGCCCTGCAGGGTAATCCACAACAACCGTCAATGGCCTCTGTCAATTTTTCAACCAGGCTTTTCAAAGACAGGGACGATCTTACATCTGTCATACTGGTAGTTCCCTCAGGCTCGATGGTAGAGATAATCGACACCACCGGTGCCTATATTTACGTACTCTACGAAGGGACTGAAGGCTATATCCTGGCCCGCCACGCAACACCTGCTGACAACACTGGAGTAATATACAAAGAGACAGCAGATACTGAAGTCAGTCAGGTTGCCACGGAACAGCAGGACTACTCAGTAGCTTACGACAGGCTAGGATATCTGACCGACAAATACGGTGAGGAAACCGGGAAAAGGATATACGAAAGGAAGATATGGAAGGGCATGACGGGGGAGATGATAGTCGACAGCTGGGGTAACCCGGCAAAAATCAGCCGCGTAATAAGTGGAAACAACATAAGGGAAGAATGGTCGTTTGGCAAAACATGGCTCTTCCTTTCCAACGACAGGCTTACTGAATGGGGGCCCGAAAGGGATTGATACTGCCTGCCTTCTTACAGGCAAGGCCGGTTACAATCCTGCAGATGAAGTAACGGATATCATATATATCATATTTCGGGCAAAGGCTCAGAATAATGTATAATATTGCAGCTGATTAAAGGGATTTCTTCAGCTACCTGTAGTTGATTACCAGCTTCCGGGCTTAAAAATAATTTCCCGGAAAATCCCCGGAAACAATATCCTGATCTCACCTGCACCACGGTGCGGGGTTATAGGTCAGAAAAAAAAGGAAATGATAAAATGAGTCTTATCAACCTTATAACCAACAAATCCATTATGCCGCAGATGCCTATGTGCATGTGCCGGTAGACTCATTAACCCCGTTTACATTTTTACCGATGCACCTGCCATAAGCAATGACAGGTCGATTTCATGTAGTCATGTTTTAAATGTCTAATATTCAATACTATACCCTATGAGCAAGCAATATCTTCATTATGAGACACTCCAGGTACATGCCGGACAACACCCCGATAATGACACATTGTCAAGAGCTGTACCTCTTTACCAGACCTCCTCCTATGTTTTCAGGAATTCCGAACATGCAGCTTCTTTGTTCAACCTGACCGAACCGGGTAATATATACACAAGGATCATGAATCCGACAACCGACGTATTTGAGAAAAGGGTTGCCGCCCTTGAAGGAGGTACCGCTGCCCTGGCTGTATCATCAGGCCATGCTGCGCAGTTCATTACCCTGACAACTATATTACGAAACGGAGATAATTTCATAAGCTCTCCCTATCTTTACGGCGGCACTTTCAACCAGTTCAAGGTTACCCTTGCCGGTCTGGGTATTGAAGCCCGCTTTGCCCCGAACCTCGATCCCGCATCCTTTGAATCACTTATTGATGACAATACCAAAGCTGTTTATATTGAAACAATAGGAAACCCCGGATTCGACATTCCCGACTTTGAAGCTTTTGCCCGGTTGACAGAGGCATACGGAATTCCTCTTATTGTGGATAATACCTTTGGTGCCTGCGGGTATATAAGCAGGCCCATTGACCATGGTGCAAACATTGTGACAGAGTCGGCAACCAAATGGATAGGCGGACACGGAACAAGTATCGGAGGAGTAATCGTCGACGCGGCAAATTTCAACTGGAACAACGGCAAGTTCCCTATGTTCACCCAACCTTCTGAAGGCTACCACGGCCTGGTCTTCGGAGATATTTTCAATACCACAGAATT
>CAZXSW010000124.1:3975-4458 GCA_964642615.1 uncultured Rikenellaceae bacterium
AGGTTTTATTGTAAAAGCCAGGGTGGAAGGACTCAGGGATCTTGGTCCCTCACTCAGCCCCTTCAATTCCTTCCTCTTTCTGCAGGGACTCGAAACACTTTCGCTAAGGATGGAAAGGCATGTTCAGAATACCCGGGCCCTTGCTGAATGGCTTGAGAAACATCCCTCGGTTGATAAGGTTATCTACCCGGGATTAAAAAGCAACCCCTATTATCCTCTTACTGAAAAGTATTTTCCGAGGGGTGCAGGTGGCGTACTGAGCTTTACCCTGAAGGCCTCACGTGAAAAAGCGTCAAAGCTTGTGGAACATTTCAGAATAGTAAGCCACCTGGCCAACGTGGGAGATGTAAAAACCCTCATAATTCAGCCAGCCACTACAACTCATTCCCAGCTAACTGCCGAAGAGCTTAAAACTGCCGGAATTGAAGCCGGACTGTTCAGGGTGTCGGTGGGTACAGAACATATAGACGATATCATTGCCGA
>CAZXSW010000125.1:0-4399 GCA_964642615.1 uncultured Rikenellaceae bacterium
TTCAGACATGTGGGTTACATCAGACCATTAAAATAAAAATTATATACTGATGAAAGCAGTCAAACAATATATTGTATTTATTATCCTTCTGGTGATTGCCTTATTTCTTCTGGCCAACAAGCTTATAATATGGGGTGTGGCGGCCGCAGCTGCCGGTATGGTGGTGCTGGGTATCCAGCAGCTTATAAAGCTGAATGTCAAAGTATCGCTTTTTGAAGATAACATTAAGGACCTGGACGAAAAGAACAAAGCTCTGGAGAGTCAGAACAATACTCTTTTTGAAGAGAATAATTTTCTGAAAGACAGGCATTTCCAGATCACTCAGATAAAAAGTATCCTGGAACTCAATCTTTTTGAGATTGAGACGCGGTTTAAAAGGGCCGTCAGCAATGAGGAGTTAATAGACGAACGCCGGATCAGGTATTTCGGAAGTCTGAACGTGGGATTGAATGCCAGATATGGTATTGACTGCAGGGAGTTGCGATTTAAATACGACAGAGAGAAGAATGAGCTGACTGTTGCCAACATAAAGCCCAGGTTTCTTTCCTTTGGAAAGCGCAGCCTGGAGTGGGATTTTTTTGAGATTTTTGAGTTCAGGAGCCAGAATCCTTTTGCAGAGAGCCGATGGATGTCAACTGACAACCTCGGGCACCATGCCAGTAGTATTAAAGAGAGGTTCAGGGTTGAGACTGAGAGATCGCTGGAGAAGGGGCCTGAAGAATTCGGATGGATAGAAGCCCCGCTAAAGAGTAATGTGGAGAATGTGATCAGAATCCTTTTCAGCGGGATATGTTCGAATATCAGGATCGTTGAAGAAGCTGACGAAACCTTTGGTTCCCTTACCTCACTTTCAGTGCTTGAACAGCGCGATCGTATAGTTCTCACGGAGGGAAAGGTAAATGGTTCAGGGGTGTGAGGCGAATGCCTGCTATGGAATTATTTCCTGACAGGTTACATGCATGAATAAAAATTAATATATTTGCCGATTATCAATCCTTTTCTCTTGAAAAGTTTTGATTTATAAAGAAGAGGGGAGAGATTAGGCTCAGGGATCCTCTAGCAACCGCAGGTTCAGGTATCCTGAAAGGTGCTAACACCTACCCTTGTGAGAGGGAATTATAAATTGGAATTTTTGCGGACAGCCAAAAGCCTTTGCAAAGATTAAAAAAGCGGCCTTAGCCGTGCATGTTTGTTTATTAACTGTTTTTAAATGTTTTCTTATGGCATTAAAAAGGAGCATAGAGGAGATCAATGAGAAGATCCGCAGCGGGAAAGCCGTTGTGATGTCAGCCGAACAGGTGTCGGCGATGAGCCGGGAGCTTTCTCCTGACGGAATCGCAAAGAAGGTCGATGTGGTCACAACTGCAACCTTCAGCCCCATGTGTTCATCAGGTTGTTTTATTAACTTCGGGCACAGTACTCCGCCTATGCGCATGGAAAGGCTTACCCTTAACGGGGTACCGGTGTTCGGAGGAATTGCTGCAGTTGATGCCTATATCGGAGCAACTGAAACGGCAATGCCTCAGGATTCCTATGGAGGAGCCCATGTCATTGAGGAACTGATTGCCGGAAAGGATGTGCTTCTTCAGGCAACCGGGAAAGGTACTGACTGTTATCCAAGAACTGAGATAAAAACCCTTATTAACAAGAATACTGTAAATGAATTCTTCATGTTTAACCCGAGGAATGCATACCAGAACTATAACGTTGCTGTAAACAGTACTTCCAGGACTAAATACACCTATATGGGGACTCTTTTGCCTGCCTATGGAAATGCCAACTTCTCAACTTCGGGAGAGCTGAGCCCGCTTCTCAACGATCCTGAACTCAGGACTATAGGTATCGGGACAAGGATATTTTTTGGCGGGACTACCGGCTATGTGGCCTGGAACGGAACCCAGTTCAATACAGGCAAACCCGTGAACCAGCATGGGGTCCCTGTCGGAAACTCTGCCACCCTCTCTCTGATCGGAGATGCAAGGAAAATGAGCACCAGGTTCATAAAGGCAGCTTACTTTGAGAAATATGGTGTCACCATGTTTGTCGGTGTTGGGATACCAATTCCCATTCTTGATGAGGACATAGCCAGAAGAGTCTCGGTAAGGAACAGCCAGATCGAAACAAATATTATTGACTATGGATCCGGTAATTTTGAAAAACTGGGCCAGGTTGACTATGAGAAACTGTTCTCGGGAGAGATTACGCTCGATGGAAAGAAAATCCGGACAGCTCCTCTCTCCAGTCTTATGGTTGCCCGTGAAATAGCAGAGATCCTGGGAAGAGAAATATCTGAAGGACGTTTTCTCCTTTCAGAACCCGTTGAATACTTCAGGAAGACTGACGGACTTAATAGCCTTGAAATCAGAATCTGAAATGCAATTATAAGGAAAAGATCATGAGAACCAGGAGATTTGTACTTAAGTTCGCGCCCGGTGCAACAGGCGAACCCATAACATATAATCTTATAAAGAAGTTTGACATAATGGTCAATATAATCAAGGCCGATGTGTCACCAGGCAAGATCGGACACCTTGTTATGGAGATGAGTGCCCCGACCAAAATCCTCAAAGAAGGAATTGAATATATAAGACAGCAGAATGTTGAGTGTGAGCCTATAAATAAGAAGATTACATACAGGGATGACCTGTGTATCCATTGCGGGGCATGCTCGGCGGTTTGTTTTGCCGGTGCGCTCACCATGGACCGCAAGACTGCAGGGCTTGTTTTTGAACCTGAAAAATGCATCGTCTGCGAACTCTGTCTTAAAGCATGCCCTCTTAAGCTGTTTTCTATAGATATTGGCCAGGAATAATCAATACGAACCTCGTTTCTACCGCGAAGCTATGGGCAACGCACGGTGGTCAGGTTTCAGTGTAAAGCATCTCGAGACTGACCTGTGGATTGCCGTTGACAGTGGCAGGAAAAAGGATGCGGCTGAATTTGCCCTTCATAGGGTTATGCACTACAGAAAGATCCTTGATATCCATATCAAGGAGAATCCTGAATTCAGCTCTTCACTTGTACCTCTGCCAATGGGTTCAAAGATGCATCCGCTTGCTGAAGGGATGTACAGAGCTGCAGCAGCGGCGGGGACAGGTCCGATGAGTGCCGTGGCAGGAGCTTTTGCCGAATTTATATGCAGGGACCTTCTTGAAGAATACGGATTCAATGAGGTAGTGGTTGAGAACGGAGGTGACATTTTTATGAAGCTTGTGTCTGCTGCTGTGATTTCGGTATTTGCCGGCGATTCCCCTTTGTCAGGAAAGATAGGCGTAACAGTCAAACCTTCCGATTCACCCCTGTCAATATGCTGCTCGTCTGGGACTATAGGACATTCGTTCAGCCTGGGAGAGGCCGATGCCTGTATGATTGCCTGCCGTTCAGGAGCCCTCGCCGATGCCTATGCAACAGCATTCTGCAATATGACAATTAACAGTGGTATTATATCCTCACTTGCAGAAAAGGCCCTGGGGATACCAGAGATAATGTCGGTTGTAATCATTAAGGATGATATCGTAGGACTGGGAGGTTCACTTGAGTTTGTATTCAACGATCGATGATAAGGTATTTTCCAGACCAGGTCTCTTTCATTCTCATCAGAGTCATGACCTGACTGGCAGGGCTACTGAAGGATATGATTTAAAAAAAAGGGTAACCGTGAACGATCCGGTTACCCTTTGACTCTTTATCCGGTTTTGCACTTACACCAAAGTGTAAGTGGCGGAATTAGATCTTAAAACTTATAGCCTACTGTAAGGCTAAGTACACGATGATTTTCCTTGTAGCCGTCCTCACTGGTTGTACCAACATTGGCAAGACCGAGACCGTAGTTCAGACCGACAAGGAATGATTCAACCTGAACGCCGG
The DNA here is from genome assembly GCA_964642615.1 of uncultured Rikenellaceae bacterium. Classification (GTDB taxonomy): domain Bacteria; phylum Bacteroidota; class Bacteroidia; order Bacteroidales; family VadinHA17; genus LD21. The sequence goes on from CAZXSW010000125.1 coordinate 3,868, forward strand.
CTCCGATTACTACACCAAAATCAAGTCTCTTGAGATCACTGTCATCATCTGATCCCCATTCAACTGATTCTGTATCAGTCTCTGAATCCCCTTCATAACTGACCTTTGACTTGTACTTGCCTGTGAGACCCATTCCTACATAGGGCCCAAGTTCTCCATAGATCTTAATGCCGTTAAGGTCGTAGCTGGCTTTGGCTGTTACAGGAATGTCAATATAAAGCAAATTTGCTTTTACACTCATCTCCAGTCCCTCATAATCGTCAGAATAGCTGAATCCTTTGGTTGAAAGAAGAAGGGCGGCTTCCACTGACAGGAAGTCGTTGAGAGGCAACTCAGCGGTTGGACCGATATGAAAACCGGGGTTCATCTTAAGGTCGTCACTGTAGGTGTCATCGTTGTCCTTCATAAGCATGTTTGCCATGTTCAAACCTGCCCTCAGGCCATAGGTCTAGGCCTGCGTTTCAGCTGCCATGGTGAACATCACTGCCACGATAAGCAATCTCATAAAAAATTTCATAGTGTTGGTATTAAT
>CAZXSW010000126.1:0-4384 GCA_964642615.1 uncultured Rikenellaceae bacterium
AGGGATACTGGTTCCTTGTTGCCAGAGCGCTGAAATTCTGCTCCATGGCATATCTGAATCCTGCTTCGGGAGTTATTGTATATCCCGTCTCATTGGTTGCGCTTGCATAAATCGAAGCCAGGTTTTCATTCATATTGACTATCAGTGGATCTTCGGGACGTTCCTCAGTCATTTCAGTTATGAACTCATGATAATTTTTCCATGGAAGGATAACGACCTCATCAATCATTATAGTATCCGGCTCAAGCCTTATGTCGGCTGTAAAGAATCTGCCATCGAAAGAGGAAGGTATTACTGAAAGACCCTGCCTGAAGCCGAGAGCCCTGAAAATTATGGTGTCGCCGGGCCTGCTTGTAACTGAATATATACCGCTTTTACTGCTTATGCCTGCCTTTCTGAGTTTAACAGAGATCACGGCGCAGTTCTCAACAGGACTTGCCTGGTCATCTGTAATCAGTCCGCTCACCTGTATCAGCCTCTCGGCATTCTGGCCGGCAGTAAAACTAACCGGTGCAATAATCAGGACAATGATATAAAGGATTCTTCTCAAGTGAACTTTCTCCAGGGCTTATTAATATATTTGGCAATCGATCTGCAAATTACGCAATAATGATTCTAACGGTAAAACTTTTAACTTATTTTTAATACTTTTCGCCCGAAAAGTCCGGGGGCTTTTCTAACTTTGATGTTCGCTCTGAAAGAGCTCATTTTTATTAAGTTATAATTATGCAGAAAGTTTTGTTATTAGGTGATGAGGCTATCGCCCAGGCTGCCATTGATGCAGGAGTGAGTGGTATGTATGCTTATCCGGGTACTCCTTCGACAGAAATAATGGAGTATTTCAGGTCTTCAGATGAAGCCGCTGCAGCCGGGATTCACAGGGAATGGTCGGCAAATGAAAAGACAGCCATGGAAGCTGCCCTGGGTATGTCGTATGCAGGCAAAAGAGCTATGGTTGCGATGAAGCATGTCGGTCTGAACGTTGCTGCCGACTGTTTTATCAATTCTGCAGTAACCGGAGTTAACGGAGGGCTTATTGTTGTCTCAGCTGATGATCCCTCGATGCATTCTTCCCAGAACGAACAGGATTCGAGATTTTACGGGAAGTTTTCTTATGTGCCTGTATTTGAGCCATCAAATCAGCAGGAGGCCTACGACATGGTCGCTGATGCATTTGATCTGTCTGAGAAATTCAGAATCCCGGTTCTTTTCAGGATAACAACGCGTCTGGCACACTCGCGTTCAGCAATCCGGAGGGCCGCCACAAGACCACAGAACAGGTTGTCTCTGCCCTCTGACCCTCGCCAGTTTGTACTGCTTCCTGCCCTTGCAAGAAAGAAGTACAGGGCTCTTCTTTCAACCTATGAATCGCTCAGATATGATAACCGTACAGGTAAATATAACATATTCACAGACGGGAAGAAGAGGGGTCTTGGTATCATTGCCTGCGGAATAACCTATAATTATGTTATGGAAAACCTTGGCAGCTCACTTTCAGGTTTCCCGGTTCTTAAAATTTCTGCATATCCTTTTCCGAAGGATATAATTAAGGATATTGTAAGCAGATGTAAAGAGATACTTGTACTTGAGGAGGGATACCCGATTGTAGAAGAATCCCTGAGAGGTATCCTCGATGAGAGTCACAGGATACTTGGAAGGCTTGATGACACCCTGCCCAGGGACGGGGAACTGAATCCTTCCCTGGTGGCCAAAGCCCTTGGTATTCCTTCTGTTAAAACATACGAGGTGCCTTCGCTTGTTAAATCACGTCCGCCATCGTTTTGTAAAGGGTGCGGACATGCTGATACCTTCAGCGCTGTTGTTGAGGCCCTTAAGCCCTTTAAGGGCACCGGAGTCTTTTCAGATATTGGTTGCTATACACTGGGGGCACTCCCTCCATATAACATAATAAATTCGTGTGTCGATATGGGGGCCTCCATCACCATGGCAATCGGCGCAGCTGATGCCGGACTTTCCCCTTCGGTTGCAGTCATTGGTGATTCGACTTTTACTCATTCGGGGATGACCGGACTACTGGATGCCGTTGATAAGAATTCTCCTGTGACTATCATTATATCCGATAACTCCACCACAGGGATGACAGGCGGACAGAAATCGCTTGCTACAGGACGACTTGAGAATATCTGTATCGGCCTTGGTGTAGATCCTTCTCATCTGAGGCGTATTGTTCCCCTAAGGAAAAACCACGGGGAGAATGTAAGGATTATGGAGGAGGAGTTCGGCTATCAGGGTGTGTCTGTTATAATTTCCGAACGTGAATGTATTCAGACAGCTTCAAAAAGAAAGAAAGCTGAATCAAAAGCAGAATGAACTGACAGATATTCTGTTGTGACACCTCATTATTGATACTCATCACTTACACCTGTAAAAACAACTCATCTTCAATTATGTGTGGTTCTCCAGCCAGCGGGAACTATTAAAATAAAAAATACTAACTGATGAAAAATGATATAATCTTATCGGGAGTGGGAGGACAGGGCATACTTTCAATCGCTTCCGTTATAGGCCTTGCAGCAGTTGAAAAAGGCCTCTTCCTGAAACAGGCTGAAGTCCATGGAATGAGCCAGAGGGGAGGGGATGTCCAGTCTCATTTGAGGTTGTCGGATACTCCCATAGCTTCGGATCTCATTCCCCTGGGGAGCGCCGGTCTTATCCTTTCGGTTGAACCGATGGAGGCGCTAAGGTATCTTCCCTGGCTGTCGGCAAACGGATGGATAGTCACAAACTCCGGAACCGTTGAGAATATCCCCGATTATCCTCCGCTGGAGGATATCCTTAAGGAAATCAGAAAGATAAAAAATCATATTATTCTTGACGCCGACGCTGTTGCCAGGGATCTTGGATCAGCCCGCGCTGGGAATATGGTAATTCTTGGTGCTGCAACTCCGTTCCTTGATATACCTTTCGGAAGTTTTGAAAATGCAGTGAGATCATTCTTCAGCCGGAAGGGTGATGAGATTATTGACCTTAACCTGAGGGCCCTCAGAGCCGGGAAAAAATCATCAGGCAGATAGTCCATAATACCGGCTTTAACGGTTTATGCCCTTACACTAAGGATTTGACAGATTTGGCAGATCTGTCAGATAAGTCTATACTTTAATTATATTAATAGGTTCTGCTATCTGTCATCAAATCCTGAAACAATATTGGTACTCAGGAAAAAACAGAGGAGACTGCAAAGTTTACAGCCTCCTCTTCCTGAAATGCAGCATTCCCCTGCTCTCACCCTCATTCTTTGGCCTCAGCCTTCCCCGATCTCAGCAGGAGAAGGTCATTCAGAACAATCTCCGTAAAATAGCGGGTTGAACCGCTTTTGTCCTCATAAGTCCTGTAAGAAAGCCTTCCTTCAACCAATACCTCCTTTCCTTTTTTAAGGTATTTTGATGCTATCTCTGCAAGACCGTTCCATGCGGCAATGTTATGCCAGGTTGTCTCCGTGATTTTCTGCCCTTCGGAATTTTTGTATTCCTCCTTTGTGGCGAGTGTGAAATTCACAACTCTTTTGCCATTCTCAAGTTTTTTGATTTCAGGATCCTGCCCCAGGTTTCCGACAAGGATCACTTTGTTGCGTAGTGCTGTCATGATTAAAAGAATTTAAGTGAGACATAGTTTATTTTCGATACTAAATTATAACACAGTCCCGGGTGCTGCCGGTTATTAACCGTTTATATCCGGTTGGTAATCATTTCTATCTGTTTGAAACCGTTTGAAAACGTTTTTTTATATCTTTATCAAAACTTTAGTGCTGTGGAAAAAAGATGTCTTGACTGCGGCGACCTTATTCACGGTCGTACCGATAAGAAATTCTGTTCAGATCAGTGCCGGAACAACTATAACAACCGTCTTAACCGCGACACAAACAACTATGTTCGTAATGTTCACGGATTACTAAGGAAGAACAGGAGGATTCTTTGTGATCTTTTCACTGAAGGAAGGCTCAGGGTTCATAAAGATGTGCTTTTTGCACTTGGCTACAACTTCAGCTTCTTTACCCATGTAATAGAGACTACAGATGGAAAGGTTTTCAGGTATTGCTTCGAATATGGCTATGCCGAAGCCGGAAAGGATTATCTTGAACTATCACGTAACAGTGATTATCTCGAGTACCAGTAATTGTGGAAGCAGCAGAGTACTTCCCCCGGATATATTTTAGTCAGATTATTTGGCTGATTCCCATTCACTTTCAACCAGGGTCCTTATATTGGCAAAGCTGATTCTTATTATTTTTTCCATTATATCCCAGTCGAGAGTCCAGGTTTCATCTGCAGGAGTATGATATTCCTCCCTATGACCGGGTTTGAAGCGCATAATGGGGATTCCTGCTGCCACAAAAGACCTGTGGTCACTTCCTCCCGGGGGATCG
>CAZXSW010000127.1:0-4181 GCA_964642615.1 uncultured Rikenellaceae bacterium
CCTGTTGATTATTAAGGAGTGACGCCCCTGCCAGCCAAGACCTGCCCTCTGAGCCCACGCTTTTTCAAGAACCGGTGCAGTATCAACAAATGCCCTTGCAGATGCAGAGGGCTCTTCCGCCTTAATAAGTGAAATTATGCTCCAAAGCTTATCTTTAACAACCTCATGATAGTCTCTTCCGGTGGCGTATCTCGAAATCACAGGTAAACCATTACCTCCATAACTTACTGCAGTTGAATAACTAAGACCGGTGACAATCACCGAAGCGGCTCCCTGAAGAAGTAAGGATGGATCTGACCTTGCCGGCAGGTTTCTGCAAAGGTAATCCATTGATCCGTTCATTCCGGCCGAGCACCATTCACTCATCTTCCGGACGTGAAGAGGCAGCTTTGAGGCCTGTGCAAAACCACAAAGGCTAAAGCCGGTTTCAAAGGCTTTCTGTCTGATCATCAGGGTAAGAGACCCTTGCCTTGAAGCTTCCATTGCTGTTCAGAGGAAGCCAAGTTCAAGCTTTGCTTCTTCGCTAAGCATACTTTTATCCCACGGGGGGCTAAAAGTAAGCTTGAGGTCGCACTCCTTAACTCCCCGGGTACCTCCCACCTTGTACCTTACCTCCTCGAGAAGGTCCTCGGCCATTGGGCAGTTGGGTGCCGTAAGGGTCATGGTAATATGTGCCACATGATCATCATCGACACTTACGTCGTAAATAAGTCCCAGATCGTATATATTGACCGGGATTTCCGGATCGTAGATGCTTTTAAGCACCTGGCCGATCCGTGTTTCGATTTCAAGTTGTTCTGACGGATCCATTGTTAAGCTGATTACTTTTTGCCTTAAAAGCCATAGCATATAGTTTCATCTGGCGGACCATAGCGAGTAACCCGTTTGAACGGGTCGGCGACAGGTTCTGTCTGAGTCCTATCCTGTCGATAAAGTAGAGATCGGCTCCTATGATCTCATCGGGAGTCCTTTCCGACAAAACTCTTATAAGCAGTGCAACGATGCCTTTTGTAATTATTGCGTCGCTATCGGCGGTGAAAGATATCTTCACACCGTCATAATCAGGATGCAGCCACACTTTTGACTGGCATCCTTCAATCAGGAAATCCTTTGTTTTATATTTCGGGTCGATAGCAGGGGTATCCTTACCCAGATCGATAAGAAGGTTATACTTGTCCATCCAGTCTTCAAACTCTGAGAACTCCCCTATTATAGTTTCCTGAATATCTTTTATTGTCATAACGGATCTATGAGAACATGCTTATTACTTTTTCTATTCCGTTTGCCAGGGCTTCAATTTCCTCCGTTGTGTTGTAGAAGCACATTGATGCCCTTACGGTTCCGTCAATCCCGAAGCGGTCCATAACCGGCTGGGCACAGTGCGTTCCGGTTCTGACAGCAATGCCAAGCTTGTCGAGAATGGTTCCGGTGTCATACTGGTGTATACCATCAAGAAGGAAGGAGATGGTTGAGATCTTATCTGAAGAGGTCCCGTAGATCTTAAGTTTACTTATAGCCGAAAGTCGTTCGGTGGCATAGTCAAGCAGCATCTTTTCCCTGGCGGCAATATCCTTTCTTCCCGTTTCATTAACATAATCCAGGGCACGGGCCAGTCCAATGGCTCCTGCATAATTCATTGTTCCGGCTTCAAATTTGAAAGGAAGGGAGTTATAGGTAGTTTTCTCAAATGTCACTTTCCCGACCATATCACCACCTCCCTGGCAGGGCGGCAGTTCTTCAAGATATTCTTCCCTGCCGTATAGTATACCGGTTCCTGTCGGGCCGTAGATCTTATGGCCCGAAAAAGCGTAGAAGTCACAGCCCATCTTCTGCACATCAGTAAGTCCGTGCTGAATACCCTGGGCCCCGTCGACCAGCACGGGTATCCCTGCAGAGTGGGCCGCTTCAATGATCTTCTCAACCGGGACAACTGTACCAAGGGCATTTGAAGCCTGGGCTACTGCAACTAGCCTGGTTCTGGAGCTTAGAAGTTTCAGGTATTCACTGAAAATAAGCTCTCCGTTGTCGTCAATGGGAATAACTTTCAAAAGGGCTCCTTTCCTTGCGCACATCATCTGCCAGGGGACGATGTTGGCATGATGTTCGAGGTGGCTTACAATGATTTCATCTCCCTGCCCGACGTATCGTTCACCGAAAGAGAAGGCAACCATGTTTATTGAGCCGGTGGTACCTGAGGTAAAGATTATCTCTTCGTGTTTGGCGGCGTTAATGAAGAGCCTGACCGTTTCCCTGGCATTCTCGAAGGCTTCTGAGGTAAGATCGCTCATGGCATGAACGCCTCTGTGAACATTGCCATTGTAAGTGGTATATACCTCCCTGACGGCATCGAGTACACATTGGGGTTTCTGAGTGGTGGCACCGTTATCAAAATAGATTAGCGGCCTTCCGTAGACCCTTCGCTGAAGCAGAGGGAAATCGGCCCTGATTTCAGAAATATCTATCATATTAAAAAGAAATTACCCGCATTTGACCATACAACTTGCACAACGCGACAGTTCTCCCCTGAGCCTCTGCATAACAAGATTATCCATCCTGTCTCTCAGCGCCTCAACCTTTATATTCTGTATTACCTCATGGGTAAAGCCGAACATAAGCATAAGCCGGGCTTCACGCTTATCTATTCCTCTGGATCTTAGATAAAACAGGGCATTTTCGTCAAGCTGTCCAACTGTGGCTCCATGGCTGCATTTAACGTCATCAGCAAAAATCTCAAGCTGGGGCTTGGTATCCATCCTGGCATCATCGGCAAGGAGAATACTGTTATTCTTCTGGTAAGCAAGGGTACCGTGTGCTCCCGGGGCAACAAAGATTCTTCCGTTGAAGGCACCAGTCGCCATATCGTCGATGACACCCTTGAAGAGCTGGTTGCTTGTGCAATTGGGAAAAGCATGTTCTACATTCACATAATTATCGACATGCTGCCATTTATCGGCCAGGTACAGACCGAAGGAATTTGCATCGGCATGCTCTCCGCCAAGAAAATGATGGGTATTGTTCCTGACAAGTCCTCCGTGAAGAGTCACATTGCTTGAAGAAACCCTGCTGCTCCTTTCCTGGTGGATAAAGGTATGGGTTATCTTGCAGGCGTTGTTATGTTCGTTCTGGACCCTTATAATATCAAATACGGCATTCTCTCCCACATGGATCTCGGTGACGGCATTTGTAAGGAATTTCCTGGGAGAAAGGGTATGGTCGCAAATTATGAGAGTGGCTTCAGCATTCTCCTCAACCACAATAAGATTGCGATGCTGGTTAAAGACGTCGTCTTCAGAATCAACCAGGTTGACTATCTGAATCGGCTTAGCAAGGACAACCCCGGCGGGAACATATACAAAGATTCCGTCAGACGCCATGGCGGTATTCAGATCAACAAGTCCGTCGGTCTCACTCTTTGCATATTTGCAATAATGCTTCCTTACAAGGTCGGCGAATCTCACAGAAGCTTCATTAAGACTTCCCACCCATACTCCTCCTGGCAGCTGCTGTAGCTTTCCGTTAATCGTCGGATAAAATCCGTTAAGTAATACTATTCCGTGAGAATCGAGAGAGGCAACATCGCACCTGAATTCTTCAGCTTTAATAAAATCCTCTTCCCCGGGCATAAAGATTCCCTTATATTCATGCCTGAAAAAAAGATCCAGGTTTGCATATTTATAGGCCTCATTCTTCCTGCCGGGGATTCCCAGCAGGTTAAACCGTTCAATAGCCGGTCTTCTGAATGAGTTTAAAAAAGAAGAAGATCTCTCTTCTATCTGGTCAATATTCTCGTTGAAGAGACTTGAATATCTGTCTGTTATTTCAGGATTGCCATTCATGTCAGTTCTGGTTTTCAACCTCTTTCTTAATCCAGTCGTAACCCTTCTCCTCAAGTTCCAGGGCCAGTTCCCTGCCTGCACTCCTTACTATACGTCCGTCGTAAAGGACATGAACGAAATCGGGAACGATAAAGTCGAGCAGCCTCTGATAATGTGTTATGACAATGGTCGAGTTCTCAGGCTTTTTAAGCCTGTTAACCCCGGTAGCTACTATACGGAGGGCATCTATATCGAGCCCTGAATCAGTCTCGTCAAGGATTGCCAGTTTTGGCTCAAGCATGGCCATCTGAAAGATCTCGTTCTTCTTCTTTTCTCCTCCTGAGAAGCCTTCGTTAACCGAACGGT
>CAZXSW010000128.1:0-4174 GCA_964642615.1 uncultured Rikenellaceae bacterium
TTTTAAGGACGTCTATATTGTCGAAAAGACCGAAACAAAGGAAGGCTGGTCTTCAGTATCTCCCGACGAAGCATGGTTCACCGGATACCAGTACGAAATGGAGGCTTTCTACAGGTCAGCAGCGTCGGGAGAACCTGTTGAAAGCGGAAGCATGCTGGCCGCCGATGTGACGGCAACCATTTACGCAGGCTACCTTTCAGCAGAAAAAAAAGGAACAGAGACAGTTATTCCGCTTATCTGATCCTTTTAAGCCAGCTATATGCCTTTTATATATTTTAACTCCGACCTTAGAAAATATATCGTACCGACAGGGCTCCTCCGTCAGCCCAGAAGCCGTCATATCCGATAAGGTTAAGGGCTGGTTTCCAGTCAAGACTTAAATTTACAGGTATTGCCTTGAAATTATATTCAAGACCAATGATGCCGTCAACACCAATAACAGCATAGTGTGATCCGGCGTCTCCCCAGTAAGCATGGTCTCCATTCCAGAAACCAAGATGTGCGCCACCGCCAAAAAACCAGTTAAGCCTTTCAGTGTCAAAAGCACTTGCATGAATCTCGTACAAACCAATCAGTTCCACCCCTCTCCACCTTGAAGCTATAATCCCTTCCAGGGCGGAGCTCCTGGTAATGAAATGTTTGATAGTAATACCATTGTCTAATCCGCCCCGAAAGCCAATTCCCGTCCTGTAATCCTGTGCATCAATGGCTAGCAGCATTGTAAAAGCCAGCAGACCGGTAAAAATCAGTTTTCTCATGTCTTATAGTATTTGTTAATATTTTATGAATACCTGGCTTTGCTCTTAATCCGGAGAGCCGGATATTTCAGCTAAAGATAGGTACTTCTAAATATTTAAATAACTATCTTCAGGTATGTTTTATTTTGCGTATATTTAAAAAATGAACCTTTGATTCTTTAAAACAGGCAAAGCTCTTGAGAATAAAACAAATCTACAACATCATGAAAAAGCTCAACACATCTATCAGGGTATTATTTCTGGTTGCCCTTACCATCGGCTTCTCATATTGTGCTGTGAATCCGGTAACGGGGAAAAAGCAGTTTATGCTCATGTCAGAAGATCAGGAGGTAGCAATGGGAGCCCAGTATGATCCTGAGGTATTGGCAACATTCGGAGAATACAGGAACGATGCTCTTCAGAATTTTCTCCAGCAGAGGGGTAATGAGATGGGACTGATTTCACACAGGCCGAAAATCCAGTATCATGTTAAAATTCTCGATTCTCCAGTCATCAACGCCTTTGCGGTACCCGGAGGGTATGTCTACTTCACCCGCGGGCTTCTAGCCCAGCTTAATAATGAAGCTGAACTGATGGGAGTACTTGGCCATGAAATGGGACACATCACTGCCCGTCATTCAGTAAGTCAGCAGAGCAAGCAGCAGCTTGGGACACTTCTTCTTATAGGTGGAATGATTGTGTCAAAGGATCTTCAGCAATATGCCGACTATGCCATGCAGGGCATGCAGCTTCTCTTCCTGAAATTCAGCAGGGATGATGAAGTTGAAGCCGACCGTCTGGGTGTTGAGTACTCCTCGAAAATCGGATATGATGCCCATAAGATGGCCGACTTCTTCCAGGTTCTCAACAAGATGAATATGGCAAGCGAACATGCCGGTGTCCCTACCTTTCTCTCGACCCACCCTGATCCGGGTGACCGTTACAACACAGTAAACATGAGGGCCTCAGAGTGGCAGCAGAAACTGCAGCTTCCTGACTATAAGGTAAACTCCGACAACTACCTTCAGATGATCGACGGAATTGTTTATGGAGAAGATCCCAGACAGGGATTTGCAGAAAACAATGTGTTCTATCACCCTGATATGCAGTTCAGGTTCAACTTCCCGGGCGGATGGGCACTTGAAAACCAGCCTGCACAGGTAAGGATGGTTCCGCCCGATGGCAAGGCTCTTATGATCTTTACCCTGGCCCAGGGAAGCACCCTCGAGGAAGCAGCCCAGACAACAATCGACCAGCTTGGACTTACCCTGCAGGAAAGCAAGAGGGCCACTGTAAACGGCTTCCCCGCCATAGCTGCCGTTTCCTCCCAGGTTTCTCAGGACCAGTCGACAGGGGCACAAATGGCAATCAGGGTATTGTCATACTTCATAAACTACAACAATAACTTTTTTGTTTTCCACGGTCTATCGACAGATACTGACTTCAACTCATACTTCCGGCTCCTTGAGTCTTCAATGTTAAGCTTTGCACGTCTCACGGATGCTTCAAAGCTGAATGTAAAACCAAAGAAGATCCTTGTCAAAAAGGTTCAGCGTACCGGAACACTGGCTAATGCCTTCGCCTACTATGGCATGCCTCAGACTATGATGGAGGAACTGGCTTTGCTTAATAACCTTGAACTTAACACCCAGGTCTCTGCCGGGAAACTTATAAAGATTGTGGGAGAATAGACCTTCCGGGCTAAGGTCCGGGGAATGACCAAATGTATTATTAAAAACTTAAACCATCAGGAAATGAAGATCCTTAAAATTATCACCCTTTCCATTCTTGCTATTCTGGTAACTGAAACATCAGATGCCCAGAAAACAGGCCTTTTCACCGGAACCTCGGTTGTAGGAGACGTAAAGAATGCAGGGAAAGCCGACTTTAACGCTGAAAAACAGGTATTCACAATATCAGGATACGGTTCCGGAGCCACCGGACGGAATGACGGCGTCCAGTACCTCCACCGTAGAATCCGTGGTAACTTCATCCTGAGGGCTCAGGTTAAACTGCCTGAAAGTGGGTCAGCAGCTTCGACAACCACGGGATGGATGATCCGGCACAGCCTTGAAAGCAATTCCCCGGCTGTACTTGCTTCTGTGACAGGTGACGGCCGGTCGCTCATGGAATTCAGAAAGACCCCTTCTGACAGTATGCTGTCTAAAACACTGCCTGTAACTGGGGCCGACGTCATCCAGCTCGAAAGGCATGGTGATGACCTTATAATGTCGGCTGCAAGGATGGGTGAACGTTTCTTTGAAGAAAAAATTACTGGGGTAAACCTTGGTGAAGAAGTCTATATAGGCCTTTTCATCAGCTCGGGTAATACTGACACACCCGTTCAGGCTACTTACTCAAATGTAAGGGTTGTAGTTCCTCCCAAAGATGGCTATCAGCCATACCGCGACTATCTGGGGAGCCATATTGAGGTTATGGATGTTGAAACCGGCCACAGGAGAATCGTTCACACTGCCCCCAACTCAGTACAGGCACCAAACTGGATGATCGATGATAACATCTTTACTGTTAACAGCGACGGAGCCTTGTTTGATTTTGATCTCAGGACTGGCGAAATGACCCGACTCGAAACGGGCGTTGCCATAAACAACAACAACGACCATGTGATTTCCTTCGACGGCAAAAAAATGGGAATAAGCAGTTCGACAGCTGAAGAAAGGCAATCTATCATTTTTTCGATCCCCAGAAAAGGAGGAGAAGCTAAAAGAGTCACTCCCCTGAGCCCTTCGTATCTGCATGGCTGGTCGCCCGACGGGAAGTATCTGGTTTATACAGCCGTGAGAAACGACAACTGGGGGATATACAGGATATCGGAAAAAGGCGGGCAGGAACAGGTTCTTACTAACGTGAAAGGACTCAATGACGGACCCGAATATTCTCCCGACGGGAAATACATATATTTCAACTCCGACCGTACCGGAACAAGCCAGATATGGAGGATGACACCCGACGGGAAAAATCTGGTTCAGCTTACTTTTGATGAACTGAACAACTGGTTTCCCCATATATCTCCCGACGGAAAATGGATAGTCTTTATCTCCTTCCCGAGAAGTGTACCTTCAGGAGATCATCCCTTTTATAAGCATGTGTATATCCGTCTTATGCCCATTACGGGAGGAGAAGCCAGGATCATAGCCTATGTGTACGGGGGACAGGGGACCATGAATGTTCCGAACTGGTCGCCCGATGGTAAAAGAATCGCTTTTGTAAGCAACAGCGATTTCCTCGATTACTAGGCGTTAAAGAAAATATAACCCGGACCAGTGGCACGGGTTACTATCATAATGCAGGCATCTTTCTCAGCGTTTGAAGGATGCCTGCATTGCTGTTTCAATATCCTTCTCAACCTCAGGCCGTATCTTTTCCCAGTGAAAGAGGTTGTTATCGTTCCTGTCGTGGCTGCTCCCGTTATAATG
>CAZXSW010000129.1:0-4142 GCA_964642615.1 uncultured Rikenellaceae bacterium
ATCTTGTCGATGACTTCACTGAGGTGATCTTTATTATTGGGGAAGTTATAATGGTCAGCCTCTATAATCAGCACCTTCCCCAGATTATAGGTTTCGATCCAGGCTTCATATCTCTCGTTGAGTCGTTTCAGGTAGTCGATACGGATCGAACTTTCATATTCCCGGCCTCTTTTCTGGATCTGATTTACAAGGGTGGGCACCGATGCCCTCAGATAAAGGAGCAGGTCGGGGGGTTGAATAAGAGAACTCATCAGCCTGAAAAGCTTCGAGTAGTTTTCAAAGTCGCGGGTCGACATAAGTCCCATGGAGTGCAGGTTGGGAGCAAAGATATATGCATCCTCATAGATAGTACGGTCCTGAATTATTGTCTCTGCCGACTTTCTTATTTCGAGTATCTGGCTGAACCTAGAATTAAGAAAGTAGATCTGAAGGTTAAACGACCAGCGTTGCATGTCTTCATAGAAATCGTTCAGATATGGGTTGTCGTCGGCATCTTCGTAATGTGGGGTCCAACCGAATTGACGGGCCAGAAGACCTGCAAGGGTGGTCTTCCCCGATCCGATGTTGCCTGCTATTGCTATATGCATTTCAGTTACTTGTTTGAAAATTTAAAATTACTAAAAATTAAGTATTCAGGGTTCGTTAAAGAGTATTAATCCGGCGGCATATTTCTTCCTTAACCGGATGATGCCTTTATTAAGCCGGCATTGTTACCGGATTGAATTTTCCTTCTGCTTCTCTATTCCGGCAATCAGGTATAGCTCCTCTATATATTCCCGGTTATTTGAAAGTCGCGGGACTTTATTCTGGCCACCGAGTTTGTTTTTCGATTTCAACCATCGGTTAAAGGTGCCGGCAGGCAATGATCTGACTACGGGACTGACAAGGTTGATGTCGTGGTAGCGTTTTGCCTCATAATCTGAGTTGATAGCTTTAAGTGTATCATCGAGAACTGCATTGAAACGCTCCTGATCGTCGGGCGTTTTTTCGAATTCGATAAGCCATTCATGGGATCCTCTCGATGATGCTCCCATAAAAACTGGTCCCGCAGTATAATCGGCGATTATCGCCCCGGTGGCTTTGCATGCAGTGTCGACAGCCTTCTCGGCGTTGTCGACTATCACCTCTTCGCCGAAAGCATTCATGAATTGTTTTGTTCTCCCCGTGATCCGGAATCTGTGTGGATATAGAGATGAGAAGGAGATGGTGTCACCGATGAGGTATCTCCATAATCCTCCGTTTGTCGATATAACCATTGCATAATTGACTCCTTTTTCTACTTCACCAATAGAGTAAACCGGGGCCGATGGTGAGTTTACTTTATCGGAAGGGATGAATTCAAAGTAAATCCCATAGTCAAGCATCAGAAGCAGATCGGGGAGTGACGGGTCATCCTGAATCCCGAAGAAGCCTTCAGAGGCGTTATAGGTTTCCATGTAACGCATACTGCCGCCATTGATGAGCTTGCGGTATATATCGCGGTAAGGGGTAAAGCTTACGCCGCCGTGGAAGAAAACCTCAAGGCTGGGCCATACATCAAGGAGGTTGTTTTTCCCGGTATACTGAAGGACATGCTTGATAAAGGTAAGGTACCACGACGGAACGCCCGAGAAATTTGTGACATTCTCATTCACCGTCGACCTGGTTATCATTTCAAGTTTCTTCTCAAAGTCTTCCATAAGGGCAACCTCCTGTTTCGGGGTTCGGATAAGCTCAGTATAAAAAGGTGCATTTTCAATAAGGATAGCCGAAAGGTCACCATACAATGAGTCGTTGCTGAACTGGTTGATCCTGTGACTACCTCCGAGGGTGAGTCCTTTGCCCGAAAAAATGCGGGTTTCGGGGTTGTTCAATGTATAAATGGCAAGGACGTCTTTTGCAGCACGGTAATGGCAATCATCAAGGGCTTCGCGGCTTATCGGAATAAACTTGCTCTTTGTTGATGTTGTGCCTGATGATTTCGCAAACCACCTGACGTCTCCGGGCCACAGGAGGTCAGTCTCTCCCTTCTTAAGCCTCTCGACAAATGGAATTATATCTTCATAGGTCTGAACCGGGATCCTTGAACGGAAGTCACTGATATTTCTGACAGAGGAATAATCAAATTTCTTCCCCCATTCCGTTGATGAGGCTCTTCGCAGGAGCTTCCCGAATACCTCCTCCTGCACCTTTACCGGATCCTTCTTAAAAGCTTCTATCTGACTTAACCGGTTAGTATTAAGCCATTTGACTAAAGAGGGTATCAGTGCCATCCGGTCGTTGTTATTTAGGGCTAAATATAATTAAAAAAGAGTTTCCATATGGCCCCCGAATCAGCCGAAAATCTCTCTGAGCACTCCAAGTGAATTGATCCTGGCAACTCCGGGATGATGAATGGAATAGAACCTTATCAGGGTGTCGAGTACCTCATTCCTCACAGCTCCGCTAAGACCAATTTCCTTCATAGTGTCGTAGGAGGTGATGAAGAACTGTGACAGTATCTCTGAGGTTCTTTCGTCGGCATAGTTTCCGTGAACAGGAGGAAGAGGCACGAAGATACCGTTAAGGAGGTCAAAATACCTGTCAGATGAATCAGTTTTTTCCTGAGGGCCGAAACCCAGAAGCCTGCTCATTCCTGTAAGAAAAGCTATGTGAAAATTACTGAAGCCATCGCCTGATCTGTCGAACCATACAACAGAGTCCTCGATAAAATCAAACAGCCCGGGAGAAGGACTCTCTTCCTTAAGTACAGAGTTCATAACTTCACCCAGAAAGATGGCGATGCTGCTTTTTTTTATATCCGACAGTATCCCGGTTACGGGCCAGGCGGAGGAAAACTCCTTCATCAACTGGACTGACCTTGAATCGCGGAAGTATATCTCAAGGTCGAGTATTGACAGTGGCTGAAAAAGTACGTTGTGTTTACCGCTCTTCTTTGACCTGAGGCCTTTTACAAGCAGTGCGACCCTGCCGTTGGTACGGGTATATACCTGAACCACAATACCCGAATCGGTGTATTTGATCTGATGAAGTACTATCCCCCTGGTTTTTTGAAGCATTTAGTTATCAGGATAACAAAGCATAAAATTATTATATTTACTGGTCAATCTGCTGAACCATGACAGGAAATCAATACGAAGAGCTTGTTAAACGGGTTGCCCGGCTTGCCAGGCAGAACCAGGAACTTGAGGAACTGCTCAGGAAATCGGAGAAGCTTATTGAGAGACTATCGCGTGAGAATGAAAAGATGAAGGCCCTTTCTGAACAAGCCGGAATCTCCGATGCAGTTAAGTATAAGGAGGGGGAGACAGGTCGGAAGACACTTCGCTATGACATGGCCACGGTGCTGATGGCCGGGATCAAGGGTTTTTCCGGATTACCGGGGAATGCCGACCCTGTCTCAGTAATGGATGAGCTTGATGAGATACTGTTTGAGATTGAATCAATTGCCTCCAGATACAATACCGTAAGGATAAGGACCATAGGTGATTCCTTCATGTGCGCAGGAGGGATTCCGGTAAGAAACAACACCAACCCGGTCGAGGTCGTTATGGCTGCCGTTGAGATTAATGCCTTCATACATGAGTTTGAGAAAAGAAAACGCACAGGTGATGAGAGGCTATGGAGCATTAAAACCGGTATTCATACCGGACCGGTCATGGCTTCAGTTTCGGGGAGAAAGAAGATCAACTACGACATCAAGGGAGATACTGTTAATACTGCAAGCCGGGTGGAAGCTGTCGCTGAAAACGGATCGGTCCTGATATCTGTAATGACCTATGAACTTGTAAAAGAGTTCTTCGACTGTGAGTATCACGGCAAGCTTCCTGTAAGGTACAAGGGCGACCTTCAGTTGTACAGGGTAAAGGGTCTGAAGGCCGGTCTCTCAGACGATCCTTCGGCAAGCGTGCCAAATGATACCTTCAGGATTAAGCTGGGGCTCATCCGTTTCAATGATCTCCAGGAGATAATTCTCGACAAGCTCGAGAAGGAGCTTCCTGAGAATCTCTTTTACCATAATGTGAAGCATACAGTTGATGTAGTCACCGAGGTAGAACTCATTGGCTGGGCTGAGGGATGTAATGACGAGGAGATACTTCTTCTCAAGACTGCCGCCCTGTTTCACGACCTGGGTCATACTGTTTCATACGACGATCATGAAT
>CAZXSW010000130.1:0-4059 GCA_964642615.1 uncultured Rikenellaceae bacterium
ATAATCGGTGTTGGAGAGATCGACTCCTGCCTTAAGCCCCATTGAAATCTTTCCTTTTCTCATCTTAATATGATAGGCATAGCTGCCGTAAAGGCTGGTTGACCTTGTCGCTCCGTACTTCATGAACTGTGCCGTCATGCCTAGTGCCACCTTGTCGTTCTTCATCGGGCTATGAACTGAAAGAGACTGAAGCAAAGGCGAGCCGCTGGTTCCCATCCACTGCATCCTGTACGAGAGATTACCGCTCAGAACCTCGCGGGTTCCGGTATAGGCGGGATTGATCACCATGCCATTCTGAAGATACTGGCTGTAAACCGGAAACCCAAGATTTATCCTTGATGAATCGGGAACCTGGGCATCGAGCCTGAAACAGGAAAACAGCGATACAAGAAGCATCACCGGTAACACTAACCTGATCCCTGAACGGATTATATTTTTACTGTGAAATTCCATTCAATCAAAATCTTTTCAATACAACAAAGCCGCTTTTTTTGAAAACCTGACCGTTCCCCTTCGAAATCAGCTTTAGCAGGTAATAATAGGTTCCTTCCGGAACTTCCACCCCTTTCAGAGTCCTTCCGTCCCAGTTGATCCATTCGTTCCCGCCGGTGTTTGAGGTACGAAAGACTTCCGTTCCCGCTCCGTTTATAATAGTCAGTTCAGCCGTCTGGTTCTCCAGATCGAGACCATTGATCCTGAAAGTATTGTTGTAACCTCCGGGGTCATCATTGGGCGAGAATCCTTCAGGTATCATCAGGTTAAGAACCGAAACCTGCAATTCATCTTCAATAGTGCAGGCACCACGGGTGACCGTCCAGAGAAATGTATTCAATCCCTCCGACAAACCGCTAACCCTGGTGGCCGCGTCAGTATCATTGTCAAAACTTCCAGAACCATTCACAAGTGTCCATTTGCCTGTCCCGCCGTCGGTCGGCGAATCAGCCTGAAGCCTGATTATATGATCGAAACTGTGAAGGATGGTATCCCTGCCTGCTGATATTGTGTATCCCTCAGGCAATGAGTCCTTGACAAGTTCGACGACATTCGAGAGGCTTGAACAGCAGTCAAAGGCTCCTGAAGTCACAAACCTTCTGTATTGGATGGTGTTCGTCATGGCCGGCGGCTGGTATGAGCCATCCGATGAGTTATTTGTCCCCTGTGCAGGGACCCACGAGGAACCATCGGCGCTTTGCTGCCATAAATAGGTGAAGGAACCTGATCCTCCCGAAATCGACTGTCCCGGGACCTGGGTAAGCAGAGCCGGAATATCCGACTTGCAAACCACCTGATCCCCTGCAATTATGTTGTTTGCTATCACCGGCAATACTGATATCCTCACCGGTTCACTTTCCGATATACACTCACCAGATACTGCCCTCCTCCTGAACCATGTTGTTGATGTCAGGGCCCCGGGCTGATATTCAACGCCCGTTGCCGAAGGAATCTCTGTCCAGGTGATATTATCGGGTGATGATGACCATAGGTATATAAAATCGTCGGGTACTCCGGTCCCGCCTGTGGCGCTCAGACCTGTTATCCTGTGGGGAGTGCTGCCGCTGCAAATCGTTGTATCGGTAAGTCCGTCAGAAAGAAGGGAGATAGCATTATCACCTATTGTTTCATGCACATTTATCCATACTGCATTGCTTATGCTCATGCAGGCAGATGACCTGACTATTCTTCTGTACCTCACCGTATCGGTTAGACCCGGCGTGGTGAAATTCTGAAAGTTTCCAAGGGTAAAACCGGGGATATCTGTCCATGAGTGATTATCAGTACTGTCCTGCCAGGTGAAGGTATATGAATTTGGACCTGCACCGTTCACAGGGGCCGAACCGGTAATGACTACCGGGTCCGATCCTGAACAGATTGTCTGGTCAGCCGTAACAAGTGTATTTGAGGTGATCTCGGGATATGAGGTGAGAATAACGGGCTCGCTGGCATTACGGCAGACATCATTGCTGCCCGAATAAACAACTCTCCTGAAATATTGCTGTCCGGGAAAATACGCTGCCGATTCTGCAGGATCATAGCCGGTCGTACCGGAGATTCCTGCTGCCGGTGTCCATACCGAATTATCGCTGCTGCTTTCCCATACATACCTGTAGTTATTATCTCCTCCCGACAGGGTTGGAGCAACCGTCCCCTCGAGATTTATGAAGGTCATTCCTTCACAGATCTCCTGGTCCGGAGTAAGTATTGAATTGTTTTCAACCGGATTCAGAACATTGATACTGACTGAGGGGCTTACATCCATGCAGGCTCCCGACGAAACAATACGCCTGTACCAGGTCGTCACTGTGAGCGGCTGGGATGGCTGATAGCTTTCGGTTACTGCCGGCAGGGCCGTATAGGTTCCATTGTCAGTGCTTGTCTCCCAACTGTATTCGTAGAATCCGTTACCGTCGGAAATCACTCCGGCCGGACTTAAGGGTGATGCATTCTGACCGTAGCAGAGGGTGCCGGGATCTGCTAAAATATTATTCTTAATATTCTGATGCACAATAATATTCACCGGCAGGCTTATATCAGTGATGTCATCGCCGAAATCAGTAACCACCCTTATGAACCATGTAGTCTGCGACAGTTCCCCGGGAGGTGTATAATGCTGCTGGTCGTTTGTCCCGGGGGCATCTGTGAAGCCGTCAATTGCTGAAACCGTGCTGCTCTGCCACTTGTAACTGTATGGCGGGGTTCCCCCGACAGGCTGTGTCCCGGTCAACTGACCGTAACGTACATTTGAACAGACCGAATCGATCCTGTTTCCTGTTTCTGCCGATCGTATCGAGTTAAAAAGAAATCCGTTCAGATTAGGGAAATATGAATATTTAAGCTCTCCAAGTCCTTCGGAGGGGTTTGGTGGAGCAGGGGTACCGTTTGACACGGATGCGCCGGTGACAAGATCCGGTGTCGAACTGGAGCTGAACCAGATAAGTCCTCCACCGCCTCCGCCGCCGCTGCCCGAGCCTCCAGGACTCATTCCCCCATTTCCTCCATTTGCCGAAATCGTAAGCTCACTGTTGAACCCACCGAACGACATAACAATAGATCCTCCTGCTCCGCCTCCTCCTGCTCCGGCATCTGAAACCGACGGCAACGCAGTCACTCCATCGGCTCTTAATACCTGATTATTCCCTTCAATTGAATCTGCTATTATAAAAACTATCCCGCCACCGTTCCCGCCAGCTGAAGCCGTCGAACCGGTTGCCTGGGTTGAAGCACCTGCACCTCCTCCCAGAAATATGCCATCAGTAATTATTGGGTTGAAAATCTTCATGCCCCCGTATCCGCCATCACGCGGGTCGGTACTGCAAAGAAATGCATTCTCGATACCCCCGTCGAACCCCTTGCCACGATTCGAGCCACCGCCGCCACCTGAAAACCGTCCGTTACCGCCACCGCCTCCTGTAAAATTCCTGCCTTGCCCCTTTGCATGGTTGGGATAAAGCAGAACCCCGTTTTCATCATGTATTGCCAGTCCCTCACCTTTCAGTCCGGCATTGTTCCATGACAGATTATAGGAATCGAGGCTGTTTGCATCCACATTTGTGAATACGCACTCGCCTGTTCCATTGACACCCGGAGCCCCTGCAAATCCCTGACCGGTGACATCAATACCGGCATTCAGGGTAAGCTTTCGGCCTGCCATGATTGCCACTACTCCGCCGGTACCCGTCGTATTGTTCCATGGCTGTGCCGTAAGAGTCGAGGTTACAACCGGATCATTATAAAAAGGTACTCTGATAATCTGAACATTTCCTGTAGGATTGTATGAGTTTATGTAAACATCCCGCGTAAAGCGAATCTCCCCCGTACCTGTATTAACCGACAGTAACTGAAGAAATTCGTAGGCTCCGGGCTCTCCAATAAGTGACTGTACATTAACTCCGTAAAAGTCCTGCGCAGTCTGAATGCCTACTCCCTGCATCTGAATGATCAGGACATAATCACCGGCTGCAAACTGAGATGCATGTGCCGGACTAACCATCACAAGACCAGGGCTTATCGAATTTACTTTGGCATAATGATTTATGATTCCGCCTATCTCCTCCTGACCAT
>CAZXSW010000131.1:0-4037 GCA_964642615.1 uncultured Rikenellaceae bacterium
CAACATCCACCATAACCATAACACAGCTTCCGACTGCTTCCATTTCATATCAGGGAAGTCCCTTCTGCAATAACCTTCCCGGAATAATTCCTGTAACCTTTACCGGCACCACAGGAGGCATTTACAGCGCGGTTCCCGCCGGATTGTCAATCAGTTCATCGACAGGAGCCATCACACCAGGCACAAGTCAGCCCGGCAACTATACGGTTACCTATTCGATTGCAGCTTCCGGTGGTTGCGGTACAGTGACGGCAACAACCCTGGTTACAATAGCCCAGTCGCCGACCCTGGTTATAACGAATCCGCCGGCAGTCTGCGCACCAGCAACAATTAATCTTACTGGTTCCGCCATTACAGCAGGTTCAACACCCGGCCTGACATTCACTTACTGGATTGATGCGGCTGCAACAATTCCATATCCCACACCACAGACAGCAGGATCAGGAACATATTATATAAAAGGAACAATCGCGGCAGGTTGCTTCGATATCAGACCAGTGCAGGTCATAGTAAACCCATCGCCGGTTGCCACAGCTTCAAATGACGGACCTGTTTGCGCAGGCTCGCCGCTTAGCCTGACGGGAGGTCCGATAGGAATGAAATCCTATCTGTGGACCGGTCCTAACGGATTTACATCCTCCCAGAGAAGTCCTGTTGTATCAGGGTCAGCAACATTGCCCATGGCAGGCGTTTATACATTAACGGTTACAAATAGCTCTGACTGCACGGGAAGTGCAACCACGACGGTTGATGTTAATGCCGTACCGGCAGCAAATGCAGGCACAGGGGGAACAGAGTGCGATCTGGATTTTATTTTGAATGCCACTCCAAGTGTCGGGACAGGATTATGGACGGTGGCTTCCGGTCCCGGAACGGCAATATTTACACCCGGACCAGCAGTGCCGACGGCCAGAGTTACAGTCTCGACATACGGGACATACACTTTCAGGTGGACAGAAACCAATGGCCCCTGTATCAGCAGCGCCTCAGTGATAGTTAGTTTTTACCAGCAACCTGTTGCAAATGCAGGCACAGGAGGAGATGCCTGCAATCTGAATTTTGTCCTGAATGCTGCTGTCACCACCGGTCTTGGCACCTGGTCAATGTCAGAAGGAACCGGTACGGCAGTATTCTCTCCGAATGCAAATACACCATCAGCAACGGTGATCGTTTCCGAATACGGAACAAAGGTATTCCGGTGGATAGTGTCAAACGGTATTTGTGCTGATACATCAGAAGTTACGGTAAACTTTTACCAGATGCCGGTTGCAAATGCAGGTACAGGCGGAAATAACTGCGGTCTTGAATTCAATCTAAGGGCTGTACCCAGTACAGGCACAGGCACATGGACAATTCACAGTGGTACGGGTACTGCAACATTTGCTCCCGATGCCGGTTCATTCGCTGCCAGGGTTGCTGTCAGCGCCTATGGTACTTATGTCTTCAGATGGACTGAGCTTAACGGAACCTGTTCTTCGAGTTCAGATGTTAGTGTAACATTCATTCAACAACCATCTGCAAACGCCGGAAACGGAGGGGATGAATGCGACCTCGATTTTATGCTGAATGCAGTTCAGGGAACGGTGACCGGTACATGGAGCCTTGTAGGCGGTCCGGGCAGCGCAACTTTCAGTCCCAATGCCAACCTTGCCACTGCCAGAGTAACAGTAACCCTTCCCGGTTCCTATGATTTCGCCTGGACTGAGGAGAACAGTCAGTGTACATCAACCGATATCGTCAGGGTCACTTTCCACGATAAGCCGGAACTCAGTGCCGGAGCCGACTTGCTTCTCTGCAAGGGGGGAAATGTACAGCTCAATGCTACCGGTACAGGAATTTCATTTTCGTGGACACCGGCCGCTTCACTGAATAATGCGAGTATCAGAAATCCAATCGCTTCTCCCGCAGAAACCACCACCTACACTGTTACTCTCACCGACAAATTTCATTGTATTAATACGGATAACGTGATCGTCGAAGTAAGGGAGCAGCCAACTGCCAACGCAGGTCCTGATCAGGTGCTTGATTTCGTTTTTGATACTCGTCTGAACGCAGCAGCATTGAAGGAGAATGAGACAGGAACCTGGTCGATAGTTGAGAGCGAAGGCGTTATCCTTGATCCTGATCTTCCAAATACCCGGGTAAATGACCTGTCAATTGAGGATAATATTCTGCTATGGACGGTGTCGAATGGCATCTGTCCTGAATCATCCGATACAGTTCATATATGGGTAAATAATCTGATTATTCCATCGCTGATTACCCCCAACCTGGACGGAAATAATGACTTTTTCGTAATCAAGGGTCTTGAGACTATCGGAAGTACCTCGCTGACAATCTTCAACAGATGGGGCGGAATGGTGTATGAAAATGATGAGTACGATAATTCATGGGAGGGGATTGACGACAAGGAAAACCCGCTTCCGGATGATACATATTTCTACATTATCAAGCCTGCCAATGGCAAGGCTATTAAAGGTTACCTGGTGATAAGAAGATAATATCGCTTACCATGGACAGGTTATTAAGACTCATATCACAGTTTACTCTGATCCTTCTGCCGGCAGCAGAACTGGCTTCCCAGCCTGTATGGGTTCAGGGAACGCCGGTGGTTGAATCGACAGGGCCGGTGTCCATAACCCTGAATTACGGGCTTAATGTAACAGGTACTGTTTACATAATCGTGTATAATAACGAGAATAATTCCAATCCAACCTCATCATATGTGCGATTCATGGCACTTTTAGGCGGAGGCGGGGGAATTGTTGAAACAGCTGTTCTCAGTGTAAGGAAAGGGGATGAGAACAAGATTCTTCAGACAATCCTGCGGGTAAACGACTCCGAGCAGACTCACACAATCTACATTGTTGCGGCCGACAGCAAAAGAAAACTTCAGGCAACACCTGTAAGGTTAGTAGCAAGAACACTTCCCTGCAGGCCCGCAGATGCGGGCTCCGGAGGTGATGAATGCGACCGTGATTTTATTCTGAGTGCTGTACCTGTTCTGGGTACAGGGGTGTGGAGCCGTGTCTCAGGACCCGGTAATGCATCTTTTTCGCCGAATGCGGGAACTCCGGATGCCACTGTTACTGTGAGCGCCTATGGCACTTATGTTTTCAGATGGACCGAAAACAGCGGCGACTGCAGGTCGAGCGATGAGGTGACAGTTAGTTTTTATCAGCCACCGGTTGCCAATGCAGGCACCGGAGGGAGTGAATGCGACCGTGATTTCAACCTTCAGGCAGTTTCAGCATCTTCAGAAACTGCAGGAACCTGGACCATGACAAGCGGGACGGGCACGGCAGCTTTTACGCCTTCTGCCAACAGTCCGGCTGCAATTGTTACGGTTTCTGAATATGGCACAAAGGTCTTTACCTGGACTGTTACAAACGGAACCTGCACAGCCAGTTCGGATGTGACTGTCAGTTTCAGCCGGCCGCCGGTGGCCAATGCCGGAACCGGTGGCAACAACTGCGGACTGGAGTTTTATTTCAATGCAGTACCAAGCAGCGGAACTGGTACATGGACAAGGGTGAGCGGTCCGGGGACAGTAAGATATTCCCCCGATAACCACGATCCTATGGCGAGGGTTACAGTGTCTGTCTTCGGTACTTACGTTTTCCGATGGACCGAAGTCAGCGGTACTTGCACAAGCAGCTCGGATGTTACAGTGGGATTCTTTGAACAGGTATCCGCAAACGCAGGAAGCGGAGGCGATGAGTGTGATCTTAATTTTACGCTGAGCGCAGTTAAGGGAACAGGCACCGGTACATGGTCAAAGGTAAGCGGCCCGGGTAATGTAACATTCACTCCCGACGCCCACAGAAACAATGCGACGGTTACTGTAACCCAGCCCGGAGAATATGATTTTGCATGGACTGAGGTAAGCAACAACTGCACGTCGACAGATGTGATCCGGGTGGTATTTCATACCCCGCCTGTCGTCAACGCCGGTGCAGACGTCGCAATCTGCAGGGGGGGGAGCATACGTCTCGGGGCAACAGGAACGGGAGCATTCTCGTGGACCCCTGCCAACC
>CAZXSW010000132.1:0-3947 GCA_964642615.1 uncultured Rikenellaceae bacterium
GTTCCATCTGATCTGAGAAGCAGTTTCTGGTCAAGTCCGTCACCTGTAAGATCGGCCCATATGGAACTGTCGTCGTGTTTATAAAGAATATTACCATTAAGAGCCGACAAAACAATATCCTTTCCGTTCCTGTAGGTCTCTGACTCATAATAAATCCTGTCAAAATCGACCCCAAGCAGCCTGTATGTCTCATCAAAGCCGGCATATACCCACGAGTTCATCTTTTTCCAGAGGTCTACCACCTCCTTGTCTTCACCTTCCCATTTCAGAAGCATTTCCCTGGCTTCAAGCATAAGAGGGGCTTTGGCTTTTGCCTCTTCAACGCTTGTACCGTGAAAAACCATATCTTCGACCTGGGCTTTGTATTCCTTCTCGAACCTCACGTAATACTTCCCTACAAGGTGGTCGCCCTTCATTCCCGACGACTCGGGAGTTTCTCCATTGCCAAATTTCTGCCAGGCCAGCATCGACTTGCAGATGTGTATACCCCTGTCGTTGACAATGTTTGTTTTGATAACCCTGTGTCCGCATGAAGACAGAATCCTGTAAAGAGAAAAACCCAGCAGGTTATTTCTTATATGGCCCAGATGCAAGGGTTTATTTGTGTTCGGAGAGCTGTATTCGACCAGGATGGTTTCGGGATTTGAAACCCTGCTTCTTCTGAACAGATCTGTTTCTGCCGCCATTGAGGCGAAATATTCAATCCACCACTTCTCTGAGATCTCGAGGTTAAGAAAACCCTTGATTACATTAAAGCCTGCTATTGATTCCGACCTGCTCAGAAGATAGTTACCAATAGCCTCCCCTGTCTGTTCAGGAGTGGTCTTGGAAAAACGCAGAAGAGGGAACACGATAAGGGTAAAATCTCCCCTGAATTCTTTCCTTGTCTCCTGCAGCTGGATCAGATTATCATCAGCATCTGAATTATAAAGATCCTTTAAAGCTTCTTTTATATTTTTCCTCAGAATAGTCTCCATTTGAACCGTGATTTTTCGCCTGCAAATATAACATTTTAATATTATTGACACATCAGGAGCAGGGGTCAGGAAAAATGACATTCCATTTCTGCCATTTAGCGTAAATCTTATACCAACAGACATTTTTATTTGACAACCGTCACTTTCTTTTTGATGAAAGATCAGACACGAAAAGAAAAGATGTTATATTTTTGAAATGTTGAATGTGTAATTTCTGAAGGCAAAAATATAACCACTCTGTGATGAAAGAATTGAAGAATCTGTTGATCGAACCTACTGAAAAGACCCCGCTGATTGATTTCAATAATCTTTCGGGGGAACTTATCCTCTCGGGTAAATCCATTCCTATTAATGCCCCGAGGATTTTTGAACCGGCCCTGGAATGGATTGAACATTATATAAAGAACCCCAGACCAACAACAAATATAAGGTTAAATCTCGAGTATTTCAATACTGCTTCATCGATATGGGTTGCCAAGATAGTTAAGCTTCTTTCAGGTATAAAAACTCCGGAGTGCGTTCTTATCCTTCATATCTACTTCCCCATTGAAGATTTTGATGACATAGACGACATTAAAGATGACCTCAGTCCGGTGATCGACATAATAAGCAATGCATCAGTTAGCGTCGGGCTCAAGATATACGGCACAAATGAAGATGGTAAGGTGATAAAGGAATCTATGATCTTTATCTAGTTATATTCATTTGTAAGGGAGTAACAAGACTTTTTATGATTTTTTGGCCTAACTTTGGTTAGGCCATTTTTTTTTACCTATGCTACGTATTTGCCTGTTCATAATAATAATTCTCTTTACCATGGATTATGCAAATTCCCGGACCGGACCGCCTGACCGGAAACCTGTTGCTGCGGGCAGATACTATCCCGCCGACAAGGAGACCCTGTCAAAGGATCTTTCAGTGCTTTTCAGGGATTGCCTCAAACCATCATTCGATTACAGGGTTAGGGCAATTATTGCTCCCCATGCAGGATATGTCTTTTCAGGAAAAATTGCAGCCTCAGCCTTCTCATCAGTAAAGCTTAACAGCGGCATAAAAAACATTTTTCTTATAGGCTCAAGCCACGTTATGGCTTTTGAAGGAGCATCTGTTTATTTCTCAGGCGACTACATCACTCCTCTTGGCAAAATACCCACAAACATGGAAATAGCCAACAGGCTTAAAGATGAATACCCTGTCTTTGACTTTCCAGTTACTGCCCATCTTCAGGATCATTCGCTGGAGGTCCAGCTTCCTTTTATTCAGCAGCGCTTTCCGGGGGTTCCTGTGATTCCTGTAATAATAGGAACAGCCAATACTGCAACTGTCAGGGAAATTGCCAGGGCCCTGCAGCCGTGGTTCAATGAAGAAAATCTTTTTGTCATAAGCAGTGATTTTTCACATTACCCTTCATGGAAAGATGCCTCAGAGGTGGATAATGCTACCTCGGGCAGCATACTTACTGGCAACCCCGACACCTTCCTTCAGATTCTTAAGCTCAATGCCTCAAAAAACGTAAAGGGACTGGTAACCAGTATGTGTGGATGGACATCAGGACTTTTGCTTATGTATCTTGCTGAAAATGATAAAAATCTTGAGTTCAGGCATATCGACTACTGTAACTCAGGCGACTCAGGATACGGAGGAAAAGATGAAGTGGTAGGCTATCATGCCATTGCGCTTACCGAAAAGAAAGCTTCTCCTGCTTCAAAGGAACTTTCAGGAGAAATAAGCTTTTCTGAAGAAGAAAAGGATATGCTTTTCACAATTGCCAGGAACACCATCCATACCATGCTTTACGAAAACAGGAGGTATTCTGTTGACAGCCAGTCACTCCCCAAATCACTCAAAGAACCCCTCGGCGTATTCGTCACCCTTAAAAAAGATAAAGCACTGAGAGGTTGTATTGGGAGATTTGTTTCCTCTGATCCGCTATGGAAGGTTGTAGTTGAATCGGCTCTCTCATCTGCCTTTGATGATCCGCGGTTCACTCCTCTCACCAGGGAAGAATTCAGCAATACAGATATGGAAATTACTGTCCTCGGTCCCCTGAAACGAATAAAAAGCTACAAAGAGATAATACTGGGCCGGCATGGTATTTACATCAGCAAGGATACAAGGTCAGGGACAATGCTTCCCCAGGTTGCTGTCGAAAACAACTGGACCGTCGAGGAATTCCTTGGCTATACTGCCAGGGACAAGGCAGGGATAGGATGGGAAGGATGGAAGTTTGCCGAACTTTATATATATGAAGGCATAATCCTTGAAGAAAACCATTAGTGACCATGTATCATGCGCTGACAATTCCTGCTATAGTAATAACCCTTTATCTGATAAGCTTTTTTTTAAACAGGAATGGTTTTTATTCAGTTCTTATTCACCGCCGCATATGGAATCTCATCCTGGCGGCTGCCTTCCTCCTGACAGCTTCGGGAGGTCTTTTCACTGCACTGCAGATAAACTACAAGTGGCAGATTTCCCTGACCGACAAAATCCTTGCCTGGCACGTCGAAGCCGGTATTGTCCTTGCCGTTACAGGCCTTCTTCACTTTCTGTGGCATCTCTCATGGTACAGATCAATATTCTCCGGAAAAGGGAGTCCTCCCCCTGCTGTTGAGATTATAACCTCTGAAACATACAATATCGGATTCAACCTGTTTCTGGCAGGCTTTGTCAGTTCTTCCTTCCAGTATCTCATGATACGCGAGATAATGAATATAGCCGGCGGTTTCGAGCTGGTAACAGGTACCTTTCTTGCTTCATGGCTGACAGCATCAGCTGCCGGAGCCTGGCTTGCAGGAAAATCAGCCATGGCAGATCTGAAAAAGATCAATCTGGCATTCATTCTTTCTCCTCTGCTGTCGGTTTTCATGATGATCCTTTTCTCTAGACTTTTCCTTCACCCCGGGGAGACACCGTCCTTTCTTGTGACCATTATATTCTCCCTGATAGTTCTTATACCTTTATGCATCA
>CAZXSW010000133.1:0-3928 GCA_964642615.1 uncultured Rikenellaceae bacterium
TTGACGGCAGGATACACAGGATCGCTCATGAAGAGTTCAGGAAAGGATGGACGGGCGTACTCGTTCTGCTGGTCCCGGGCGAGAAATTCAGGCTTACCAGAAAGGGAGTTCCGCTGACCACCAGGCTCTGGCAGCTGATAAAGCCAAACCGTGGAATACTTCTTCAGGCTCTCACCGGAGCATTGCTGTTTTCGGTACTTGGCCTGTCCACTTCACTCTATGTAGGAAGGCTGGTCGATCATGTCATACCGGGAGGTAACAGAAATCTGCTTAACCTGCTTGGGATTGCCATGATTTTAATTATCCTTTTCAGGAGCCTGCTGAGCCTGTTTCAATCGTTTTTTGTTCTTAAGACAGGCCAGAGAATAGATGCTTCACTTATCCTGGGTTATTACCAGCATCTGCTTCATCTTCCGCAGGCATTCTTCGATAACATGAGAACGGGTGAGATAATTTCCAGGATAGGCGATGCCGTCAAAATCAGGGTTTTCATAAATGATGTGGCAATTAATCTGATCCTTAACATATTCATCCTGTCTGTTTCCTTCATACTTATGTTCACCTTCTTTCCACGGCTGGCCCTTATAGTGCTTCTTGTTATTCCATTGTATTATCTCATATATTTTATCTCAGATCACCTTAACAAAAAGACTCAACGAAAGGTGATGGAGCGCGGTGCGGACCTTGAAGCCCAGTTTGTCGAATCGCTTAATGCCGCGGGTACCATCAAACGGTTCGGACTGGAAGACTATTCAGCTTTCAAGACTGAGGTGAAATTCACTTCACTGCTTGAGACGCTTTATACTTCGGGACTGAATAACATCTTTTCATCGGTTTCAACGGGACTGCTCTCGCAGCTTGCCACCATTGTAATACTTTGGACAGGGGCTCATTATGTCCTTTCTTCTGACATAAGCACAGGACAGTTGCTATCGTTCTATGCCATAGCGGGGTATTTTACCGGTCCGGTGGTAAGTATTATAAATTTCAACAGGACACTTCAGGATGCAAGGATTGCTGCTGACCGTCTGTTTGAGATCTTTGATCTTGATACCGATGAACTGCCTGAAAGGATGGAGTTCACAAGGGATATGGCCGGAGACATATGCTTTGACAAAATAACTTTCAGATATGCCTCTAAGGCTTTGATATTCAATTCCCTAAGTCTTACAATCAAGAAAGGGGAGATAACGGCCATTACAGGCGAAAGCGGTTCGGGCAAGAGCACTCTTGTCTCACTTATTCAGAACCTTTATCCCCTCAACGGTGGGTGCATTAAAATAGGAGGATACGATATAACCCATCTTACAAACCGCTCGCTCCGCAGGATGATTTCAGTGGTTCCCCAGAAGATAGACCTTTTTTCAGGCAACATAATCGAAAACATTGCTCCGGGAGAGATAAAACCCGATGCTGAAAAGGTGATGGCACTCTGCAAAAAGCTGGGGATGACTGAGTTCATTGAGAGCCTGCCAGGCGGTTTCAGCAGTTCTGTAGGAGAGGACGGGGCGAAGCTATCGGGAGGACAAAAACAAAGAATTGCCATTGCCAGGGCATTGTATGCTGATCCGGAGATTATTATACTCGACGAAGCAACATCGTCTCTCGACAGCCGGTCTGAAATGTTTGTAAAGGAACTTTTGCTTATGCTTAAGAGAGAGGGGAGGACGGTTATAATAGTCACCCACAGGATGACTACAATCAGTGTTGCTGACAGGATTGTTGTGCTTGACAGGGGGAATGTTGTTCAGGATGGCACTAGGGGGGACCTACTGGACAGGGAAGGGCATTTCAGGGATCTTTTTATAACACGCGACACAGATATTTTATGTAATTGAAATCAAAAGTAACTGAAATATGAAAGTCTTTGAATACCTCGACCGCATCTCAATGATGCACAAGCTTATAAAAGTGAGAAGGACAGGAACTCCGGAGGAGTTTGCAGGCTTGCTGGGAGTCAGCAGGACCAGTCTGTATGAGCTTCTTGACGAGATGAAGATCAGAGGTGCACCTATCAAATATTCAAAGGCTGCAAGGACCTTTTACTACGGAGAGCCTTTTGAGATACTTGTTAACTGTTCTTTACGGCCGTTGACGGTTAAGGAACAGGAAAAAACCGGAGGAGGGTGTTTTACTGACAGAATCCTTTTTTTCCGGATGTTAAGTTCAGAACTTGGTTTCAGTGAATCTGGAGCCAAAGCCCCGGGCTTAAGAAACGGGGTAATCTGATTAATTAACAAATACCAACTGCTATGAAACTTGAAAACTATTCCGTAAGGGAACTTACCTCCGAAGAACAGCTTGATGTCAACGGAGGAGGCTTTTTAGCCAGAGTTTGGGATGGAATATGTAATGTCGCTGAGTGGATTTGGGAACACTTGACACTTACAGTGCAGTATGAATCTGGACCTATTAAGGTAGGTGGAACCATTAAACCATGAAAGCAGGCATTTCCTTGTGCTGGACAGGAGGGCTTTTTTGCCCTCCTGATTTCTGGTTAATTGAGAAATTTGAAATTTAGATTTGCACTATTAATTATGAAATATTTCCTTCTGGCCTTGTTTTTAATTGTTGAAATATGTGAAATCCATCCGCAGATTTCAAACAGAATACAGCTCGTTGATGCAGGAACAAAGAAAGGTGTAGCCTTTGCCTATATAAGATTTAAAAACCATAATATTACAATAAACAGTGACGAAGATGGGTATTTTCAAATTTCGCCCAAAATAATGGATTCAATAGAGATTACTCATGTTGCCTATATGCCAAAAAAGGTTTTCATTAGCGGATCAAGGGAATTGTCTATTATTGAATTGCATGAATTACCTGTTGAGTTGAATCCCATAATAGTAAGTGCAAATACTGCAAAGACTGCAGTAACAAAAGCAATTAGTAGCTCATCCGGTGTTTTATCTTTTCCAAAGGTTTTAAGAAGTTTTCGGGAAGATGTTATTTTGTTCAAGGATACCCTAGTGGCTGATGCAAGAGCAGAGATTTTGATTAGTCTAGAAAAGCTTTATCAGCCGGGTAAAGGAACGAGAAACAATTGTTACCTACATAATATTTATGCTAAAAGAAACATAGATTTTAAGCACAGGGTTATACCCTCTTATTCTCTTATTCCAACTTTTGTGCCCGTAAATCATTTTATAGCAGGATATTCTAAAAGTGATGACAATCTAATATATTTTAGTTTCCAAGAAGTTAATGATTCTTTGATAATTATTACTTTCAAGCCCAGTCTTTCGTATAGACCAGATAAAAAAACCTTCGTCAAACATGGGAGGTTTTTAATAAATTCGAAAACCGGAATGTTCCTGAGGATAGATTCTTACGTTAGTCCTGAGACCCTTAGAAGAACGAGGTCTGTTCTGTCTACAGAAAAGGATCCGAAGGAATTTATGTACGAATATTCTTTATCTCAGTTTTTTGATAACAACGGCTTCCCCACCGAAATTCAGTGGAGATATAGTTTTTCTTATGGGAAGGATGATCCGGAAGAGTTGTGGCAGCACAGGACGCGTATGGTTCTGGTCAACGAAAATACCAACACTTTAAAGCCTGATGAAAGCCAGTATCTTAAACCTGACAGCGTCCTTGTACAGTTGCGTTCACGTTTTGATCCTGACTTTGAAGCAAGGTTCAATATGTATTTCCCTCCTGAGTCATCCTTTACGGAGTAGTCTTAGCAAAACCTGAGGAGCAGGAAGAAGGATCCGGTCAAGATCCTCTCAGCTTTTAAAGATAAGGATAAGCACAGCACAACCCCATCACCAACCTTCCCCTTAAATCAAAAAGCATTTTAGAGAGCGACTATACCAGCAACCTTGTTCCGGTTAAATAACCCTTTGTCAGATAAGCCTGTATAAAAAAAGGTTCCCGGGATATTGACTATCACCGGGAACCGTAGGCCCCTGGCGGGCCTGGA
>CAZXSW010000134.1:0-3838 GCA_964642615.1 uncultured Rikenellaceae bacterium
GGTTTCTTCTACCTGGATCAGAAAAGACCGGTTGGCGTTGTCCTCGTATATCTTGTCCCTGGTTGTTGCCCCGGCAACGCATACCGGACCTTCTACATGAAGGTAAACCTGCTTGCTATCGCCGGTGCGGCTGTTGGTTTTGGTCGAGAA
The DNA here is from genome assembly GCA_964642615.1 of uncultured Rikenellaceae bacterium. GTDB lineage: Bacteria > Bacteroidota > Bacteroidia > Bacteroidales > VadinHA17 > LD21. Next base: position 151 of record CAZXSW010000134.1, read on the forward strand.
GCGGCTTATCTCCTGGTTGCTCATGAGTTCTCTTAAGGGAAGCAGTGCGCTGTATGCCCCGTCAAGATCTTCCTGAAGAAGGATTTTGTGCTTTAAAAAGTCTCTTGGAGTATAATAAAGCGTGTTCTCGCTTAAAGATGTGGTAACGTGTATATGTTGCCTTGGTACCACCTGGGCCACTCCCTGCAGTAGGTATGTTTTGCCGCTACCGGTGCTTCCCATCACGATGGCATGAAGCGGATTCTTAAAAAAGCGGGTGAGAAAGATAAAAAACAGCAGCGTGGCGCTATCCTGCTCGCCGATCAGGCCGAGACTGCCAAAAAGCTTATGAGTGTTTTCCGTGAGATCCGGACTATTTAAAAACTCTTTTGCTGCCTGCATCTGACCAGCGTTAAAGAGATCCTTTCCTTGTTTTTCTTTTACTTCCTCGCTCTTTCGTTTCTCCTCACGCTTCCCAGACCTGTATATCTCAAGCTCTTTGGTAAGTCCCGTGATTGTTTCGCTTACTACCGTGCTGCTTATCTCGAGTTTTTCTGCTGCCTGTTTCACGAGCCGGTCACTCTGGCCGTTTGAGTAAAGATCGGCCGTGTCCCTGAAGCTTGCATGCTCGTTTGTCTTGAGCTTAATGTGCAGCGTCACCCGGAGCCTGTTGACGGTGTGGATCTCTATTCCTCCCCAGAGAGTTATTAAAAGAGTTTCTGTCTCGTAGATAAGACAGTCGGGATTTACTTTTAATATTCCCTTACTTTGAGGTTCTGGCTGATTAATAGAAGTGGATCCCTGGACTTTTTTATTTTCAACTGAAGGATTCTCAATTGAAAGAAAAAATGACCTGCGGTTTTCCAAAAGGTGAGTAAAAATTTCGCTGTCATGGCCCTGGGCAAGACTGTTGATGTCTTCACCATCCGGAGTATCGACCACTGAGATTAAAAGTTTTTCGCTTAGCTGCTTTAATTCACTTGCAATGTGCTTTACGGCTTCTTCCCCGGCTTTATCGCCATCGAAGAACAGGATAACTTCTTTGAGATCCTTCAGCTGCATTATGGCATTTCTGTGTTCAACTGTAAATCCGTTGGTCCCGTAAAGCGCCAGGATAGAAAAGTCTTTTGTGATCTCCGGCTTGCCTGCCGAAGCTTTAGCGAAGGCAGGGAGTTGCTGCAGAGTGGCTGCATCGATAACAGCTTCTGTTAAAATCAGCCTTGTAGTTTCTCCATCAGGATAGCCAGGATAAAGTCCCCGGTGATCTCCTTCCAGGTAGTGATGCTTCCCGATACGCTCCGTGGAGCTATCGGGACAGGCTCTGCTCTCAGTGTGCCTGCCATACATGCTTACAATGTTCTTTGACTTATCAAGCAGCGGGAACACGATGCAGCCTTTGAAGCGTGTATAGTAGCTCTCTTCCCTTCCGAACTTATCTGGTTTCAAGAGGCCTGCCTGATGGTAAAGCTGCTTTTGCTCCGGGGTAGTCTCTTTTACTTTATGAAGTGTTCCGGCATCAAAGCCGATGGAGAGTTTTTTATAATCGAGGCGGCGGGATTCCAGGTATTTGATCGCGTTCTCAGGTCTTTTGTTCAGGCTCCGGGCAAAGTGTGTAAAAGCTTCGGTTAATATTTCGGTCCTCTCTTCAGGAGTCAGTTCCGGGATCCGTTTCTTTTCCGGATCAGGTTTCGTATTCCCGGGCCCGGGATCTCCCATTTTTCCCATCAGCTCTTGTGCCTTCACGATCGCCTCATGTTTCGTGATCCCTTCTTTCTTCATTATAAAATCCACCTGGTCGCCACTGCCTGCCGAGCAGTTGCTGCTAAAGCATGTCCAGGTACCAGTTTCAGGGTAGACCTGCATACTTGGTGTTTTATCGTTGTGGAAGGGACAGCATAAGCGGTTGTTTCGGTCGGGCTTCAGATGGTAGTGGCTCAGAACTTTTAAGATTGGAAGATGCTGTTTGATTTCTGATATTTCCATATTTGTCAGTTTTGTTGAAAAATATTTTTTCCGATAAATCATTCACAAAACTAACTAATCATTCTGATCCAGACAAGCATTAAATAAATTGTTTATGACATTTTATTCACTTATTTTTGTCAATAAGTTCATTTTTAACTCACAAATATGACTAATAATGACGTTTGGCGAGAGAATAACATATGCAAGAAAACAGAAAAAAATGACCCAAAGCGATTTGGGTAAAGTGGTTGGAACTTCCGGCGATATTATCGGCAAGTATGAACGTGATGAGATTAAACCTTCCATTGATACAGCCGCTAAAATTGCCGATGCACTTAATGTTACTATTGATTACCTGGTTAAAGATGCCGAGTATCAAAATATAGATAACGAGACCTTAAAAAGAATGAAAGGGCTGGAAAAGCTCTCCAAAGAAGATAAAGGGCATGTTTTTGCAATGCTCGATGCTTTTTTTGCTAAGGCTAAATTACAGAGTATTTTATAAGCAAAAAGCCCCGGCACTTCGGGGCTTTTTGCTTTATGGATACGTTATCGTCCATTGGTTATTTTCCAGATATTGTATGCTTAAATCATACCGTTTTAAAATTTTATAATCATTCCTAATTTCATCCCAACTATACTGATCGACTGTGTATTTGCTTAAAATAAACACACACACAGTATCATTTGGTAAAATATCTTCCCATTTCTCTTTACTGTCGATTCTTGAGTACTTATTTGGATAAACCATTTTTAGCCTTGGTTTCTCTTCAGAAAGCGAAGTATCCGGGTAATTTAAAGATGCATATACCTGAATCGTGTCAATATGCTTATTCTCAACAGTTATTGAGTAAACTCTATCAACACAACATGGTTCATCACATGATTTTATACTTAATGCGACCATAATAAAAACGAATAGTATCATTTTGTTGTCCATTTTCTTTAGTTGATCAATACATTAAAAGAATAGCCACAACATAAATGGTATCGGTGGGTGAGCAAATATCCAATACCAGCTAGGATTATATTCTCTTGGGTATAAATTATCATCCCAAGGAAGTGCATCTAGTGCGCCAGGATCGTGATTACGAAAATATCTTTCCGACATCCTGTTTGCTTGAGTCTCATACCATTCTCTGTCATGATCATTAACGTGTAAGTTATAATCCAGGAATGCACCAATACCACTCGGAAGAGCTACATGAGTTAGATATAATGGTCCAACTAGTCTGCTTTGCAGCGTATGCCCATATTCGTGCCTGAATAAATCATCTGTATATGGATCAGCAACAACCCGATTTGAGTTTATATATGGACCTAATGTCAATCCCCAAGGATTATTATTCTTGTTGTTCCGGTTGACCAATGTTGCTCCCCCATAGTATTCAACATTATCAACCCCTCCAAAAACATTCCTTGTATGTGAAAACAATTTTCCTGCTAAAGTTTGAGGAAGTTCCCAAGTCCATCTTGAAAGAAACTGGAATGCCCTGCCCAAAATTGTTCTATTTGGATCTGTCTTAAATCCTCCAATATCAATCTTCCATGCTTTATTGGTTGCGGACCAGCTGGCAGATGGATCAAAATCCTTCCAGGCATTTTGCCGGGTAGTTTTGCTTGTGGGATCAAGTCCCCCATTAAAGAATGCAGTTTTTATTAGATCACCAAAAAAAGTGAGGATTGTTCCTAAAAAGAACTCACCGTCCGGATCTGTATACTTTAGTGGATTGTTTACGCAATA
>CAZXSW010000135.1:0-3730 GCA_964642615.1 uncultured Rikenellaceae bacterium
GCTAATTGTTTCATCATATAATAATTGATTTTAATGGTATGATGGAACCCACATGCAGGTGATTATTATAATATTGTGTTTTTGTATTCAAATACATGCGGGTTTCATCAGTATATAATTTTTATTTTAATGGTCTGATGGAACCCACATGTCTGAAAATTATATACATACGTGTTTGTGTCTGTAATACATGTGGGTTTCATCATAAATTATAATTTTGATTTTAATGGTAGAATGGAACCCACATGCCTGATAATTAATACATGTGTGTCTGGTATTCCATACATGAGGGGTAAATGGGTTTTTATCAATATGGGATAAATTTAACAAATTATCCTGAGAATCGTTCACGATATTAATTCTTTCATTGTTATCAATCCGGCTGAAGTCCCGGTTGGCAATCCGGATTTTTTTTGTACCATTATTACTGATTTGAAACAAAAACCATGAACAGGGAGTCGATGACAGAAAGACTCAGGCATAACGAAGGCCTGAAGTGGGATGTGATCATTGCCGGAGGGGGGGCAACGGGACTCGGAATAGCACTGGATGCTGCATTGCGTGGATACAGTACCATACTGCTTGAAAGAGCCGACTTCAGTTCAGGCACTTCTTCAAGAAGTACCAAGCTTGTGCATGGAGGAGTACGTTACCTGGCACAGGGCGACATTCTTCTTGTTGCCGAAGCTCTCAGGGAGAGAGGACTGCTGCTTAAGAATGCAAGGCATCTGACATCCGACCAGGAATTTATTATTCCAGTTTATTCTCTCCGGGAAAGGCTTTTATATACGGCAGGACTTAAGTTCTATGATCTCCTGGCAGGGAAACTGAGTCTTGGCAGATCATATTTCATTGGACAAAGAAGAGTTCTGGAACGGGTACCTCATCTGAAACCTGACGGACTCAAGGGTGGAGTGGTGTACCACGACGGACAGTTCGATGATTCACGACTGGCGTTTTCGATAGCTTCATCAGCTGCTGAAGAGGGAGCGGTTGTACTGAACTACTTTAATGTTACAGACCTGATGAAGGACACGGGAGGAAAGATCTCAGGTGTTCTGGCCCGTGATGAAGAAAGCGGTGTCAGTTATGAGATCAGGGGTGACCTTGTTATAAATGCCACAGGGGTTTTTGCCGGTTCACTTCTTGAAATGGATTCTCCGGGTGCGCCTAAGGTGATCAGACCCAGCCAGGGCGTCCATATTGTCCTTGATGGCAGTTTCCTGGGAGGTACTTCAGCTGTTATGATACCTGAGACAGACGACGGGCGGGTTCTTTTTGCCATCCCGTGGTACGGCAAAGTCGTTGCCGGAACAACCGATACACCTGTTGATGATGCCGATCCGGAACCGGTGGCTCTTGAGGAGGAGTTGGGTTTTATCCTCCGCAACGCGGGGAGATATTTCACAAGGCAGCCTGTCAGGGAAGATATCCTATCAATATTTGCAGGCCTCAGACCTCTTGCTGCAGGTAAAGGCAACACCACCTCAACAAGGGAGATCTCGCGCCGGCATAAGCTCATCCTGTCGCGATCGGGATTGCTTACTATTACCGGCGGAAAATGGACTTCGTACAGGAAGATGGCAGAAGAAACCCTTGACCGGGCTGTTAAGGCCGGAATGCTTGAAAAGCGCCGATGCATGACAAGTGATTTCAGTTTTTTCAACACCGATCCCATTCTCAGGTCACCCCGGCTGAAAATTTATGGTGAGAAGGCTTCCGCGATCGAGTATCTTATAAATGAAAGGCATTATCTGGGAGAGCTGCTCGACCCAAGGCTACCATATACAAAAGCAGAGATAGTATGGATCTGCAGGAATGAGATGCCCTGCCGGCTCGAAGATGTTCTGGCAAGGAGAACCAGGGCTCTGTTCCTGGATGTCAGGGCCGCCCTGTCTGTAGCACCGGCGGTGGCTGAACTGATGGCCTCGGAACTCGGGTTTGATGCCCACTGGCAGCAGGAACAGCTCTCAAGGTTCAGGGCCCTTGCTGAAGGCTATCTGTAATATATGTTCTGACGTAAAAAGTAATTATGGTATGAAAAAATACATTCTGGCACTCGATCAGGGAACAACAAGTTCCAGGGCCATCCTTTTCGACAATAACGGAAATCCTGTGGCAACGGCAAGAAAGGAATTTAGCCAGATATATCCCGAGCCTGGCCGGGTGGAGCACGATCCTGATGAGCTTTGGTCGTCGCAGGCCGGCGTCGCTATGGAAGCAATAACCAGGGCCGGTGCAGGAAGCCAGTCTGTGACTGCAATAGGAATTACCAACCAGAGGGAGACCACAGTAGTATGGAACAGAAGGACGGGACGACCGGTGTACAATGCCATTGTGTGGCAGGACCGGCGCACGGCAGGTTTTTGCGATGAACTGAAAAGGAACGGTTATGAAGATATGATAAGGGGAAAAACCGGACTGCTTATCGATTCGTATTTTTCGGCCACCAAGATACGGTGGATACTCGACAATATTAAAGATGCCCGCAAGATGGCCGAAGAAGGAGAGCTTGCCTTTGGAACCGTCGATTCATGGCTTGTCTGGAACCTAACCCGGGGGAAGATGCATATAACCGATGTGTCGAATGCATCCAGAACAATGCTTTTCAATATTAATACATTACAATGGGACAGTGAACTGCTTGATCTGTTCGGCATACCGGCATCTGTGTTGCCTGAAGTACATCCATCATCACACATGTACGGTATCAGCGACGGTCTTTTTACTGCAGGGGTTCCCATTGCCGGAATTGCCGGTGACCAGCAGGCTTCTCTCTTCGGACATATGTGCACAGAACCCGGAATGGTGAAGAACACCTATGGTACCGGGTGCTTCCTGATGATGAACACCGGAAATAAACCGGTAAGCTCAGGGAACAGGCTACTTACAACAGTTGCATGGCAGACCCCGGAAGAGACGTGTTATGCCCTCGAGGGCAGTATCTTTATCGGAGGGGCCGTGGTTCAGTGGCTTCGTGACCAGCTTGGGATAATAGCAGGATCTGCAGAGGTGGAAAAACTTGCTTCAGAAGTGCCTGATAACGGCGGGGTTTATTTTGTTCCCGCCTTTGCCGGACTCGGAGCTCCTCACTGGAACCAGTATGCAACCGGGACCATAACCGGTCTTACCCGTGGCTCGTCGGCGGCCCATATAGCACGTGCCGCCCTTGAAAGTATAGCCTTTCAGACATGTGATGTGCTAAAGGCCATGCAAAAAGATTCCGGGACTGAAGTAAGTGAACTTAAAGTCGATGGAGGAGCTTCAGCAGACAACATGCTTATGCAGTTTCAGTCCGATATTCTCAGAACTGCTGTTGTCAGACCAAAACTTACCGAGACGACCGCACTCGGGGCTGCCTATCTGGCCGGACTCGCTTCGGGATTCTGGTCGGACAGGGACGAGATAAGGGACCAGTGGCAGGCTGAAAGGAGGTTTGTCCCTGAGATGCCTCGTTCGCGCACCGAAATGCTTATCAGGGGATGGGACAGGGCGGTAAGGGCTGTCATCTCTGTGGCCGGAGACCGGACTTCATAATCCTGACCGGAATTCAGGCATTTACCTTTATGCCAATTGAAATAATTGGTTTAATTTAGCTTTTCTGTCATAGTTATATTGAGATGTGATTTGCTGAGGTGCAGAGATATTATGGGTTTTTGTGGTGTCCGGGAAGAGTGGATTTGAATTACTTAGGTGACTGACAGTATTTTAAAATTGATTTAATTCTTTC
>CAZXSW010000136.1:0-3707 GCA_964642615.1 uncultured Rikenellaceae bacterium
TGTGGACCGGCCCTAACGGATTTACATCCTCTCAGAGAAGTCCTGTCGTCTCAGGGTCAGCAACATTGCCCATGTCAGGTGTCTATACATTAACGGTTACAAATGGCTCTGACTGCACCGGAACTGCAAGCACAGAGGTTGATGTTTATGCAGTACCTTCAGCAAATGCAGGACCAGGCGGTACTGAATGTGATCTGGATTTTGATTTAAATGCCAGTCCCAGCGTTGGTACCGGATTATGGACGGTGACTTCCGGTCCCGGAACGGCTGTATTTACACCCGGACCCGCAGTGCCAACAGCCAGGGTTACAGTATCAACATACGGTACATATACTTTCAGGTGGACAGAAACCAATGGCCCCTGTATCAGCAGCGCTTCAGTGATAGTAAGTTTCTATCAGCAGCCAGTTGCAAATGCAGGAACTGGAGGAGATGCCTGCAATCTTAATTTTGTCCTTAATGCCGTTGTTACCAGCGGTCTGGGAACCTGGTCGATGTCAGAAGGAACCGGGGCGGCAGTGTTTTCTCCAAATGCCAACTCTCCTTCCGCTACAGTAATCGTATCGGATTACGGGACTAAGGTGTTCCGGTGGGTAGTATCTAACGGTAATTGTAATGATACATCCGAAGTAACAGTCAACTTTTTGCAGATGCCTGTAGCAAATGCAGGAACGGGAGGAAATAATTGCGGTCTTGAATTCAATCTCAGGGCGGTGCCAAGTATAGGAACAGGCACATGGACATTGCACAGCGGCACGGGTACGGCAACTTTTACTCCCGATGCCGGTTCATTCGCCGCCAGAGTTGCTGTCAGCGCCTATGGAACTTATGTTTTCAGATGGACGGAGCTTAACGGAACCTGTACTTCAAGTTCAGATGTAAGCGTAACCTTCATTCAACAACCTTCAGCCAACGCCGGAAACGGAGGAGATGAGTGCGACCTCGATTTTGTGCTGAATGCCGTTCAGGGATCGGTGACAGGTACATGGAGCCTGGTGGGAGGTCCGGGCAGCGCAACCTTCACCCCTAATGCCAACCTGGCAAACGCCAGAGTCATAGTAAGCATTCCAGGTTCTTATGATTTTGCCTGGACCGAGGAGAACATCCAGTGCAAATCGACAGATATCGTTCGGGTCACTTTCCACGATAAACCGGAAATTGATGCCGGAGCCGACCTTCTTCTTTGCAAGGGAGGAAATGTTCAGCTAAATGCTGTCGGGACAGGAATTTCATTTTCATGGACACCAGCAGCTTCGCTAAGTAATGCAAGTATCAGGAATCCTGTTGCTTCACCCGCAGTGACTACTACATATACAGTAACACTTACTGACAAGTTCCATTGTGTGAATACCGATGACGTAATGGTAGAGGTAAGGGAGCAGCCAACTGCTGACGCAGGTCCTGATCAGGTGCTTGATTTCGTTTTTAACACTCGCCTTAACGCAGCAACCCTGAAGCAGAATGAGACAGGAACCTGGTCAATTGTTGAGAGCGAAGGTCGTATCCTCGATCCTGGTCTTCCCAACTCCCGGGTGAACGACTTATCAATTGAGGATAATGTTCTCCTCTGGACGGTTTCGAATGGAATTTGTCCCGAATCTTCAGATACAGTTCATATCTGGGTAAATAATCTGATCATTCCATCACTGATTACCCCTAACCTGGACGGGAACAATGACTTTTTCGTAATAAAAGGTCTTGAGACTATCGGAAGTACCTCACTGACCATCTTTAACAGATGGGGAGGAAGAGTGTATGAAAATGATTTATACGACAATTCGTGGGATGGTAACGACGACAAGGAAAATCCGCTCCCTGATGATACATATTACTACGTTATCAAGCCTGCCAATGGCAAGGCTATTAAAGGTTATCTGGTGATAAGAAGATAATGACACTTACCATGGGCAGGTTATTAAGAATCATATCACTGTTTACTTTGATCCTTCTGCCGGTAGCAGAACTGGCATCCCAGCCTGTATGGGTACAGGGAACTCCGGTGGTTGAATCGACAGGGCCGGTGTCCATAACACTGAATTACGGGTTGAATGTAACAGATGAGAAAACCTTGCCAATTACGGTTTATATAATTATATACAATTATGAGAATAATTCAAATCCTTCATCATCTTTTGTGAGATTCATGGCTAATATAGGAGGGGGCTGGGGAATTGTTGAAACAGCTGTTCTAAGTGTTAAAAAAGGAGATGAGAACAAAACTCTTCAGACAGTCCTGCAGGTTAATGACCCTGATCAGGTTCACACAATTTACATAGTGGCGGCCGACAGCAAAAGAACACTTCAGGCAACTCCCGTAAGGTTAATAGCAAAAACCCTTCCCTGCCGGCCCGCAGATGCGGGCTCCGGAGGTGATGAATGCGACCGTGATTTTATTCTGAGTGCCGTACCTTATCTGGGAACAGGCGTGTGGAGCCGGGTTTCAGGACCCGGTAATGCATCATTTTCTCCTAATGCAGGAACTCCTGATGCCACTGTTTCTGTGAGCGCATATGGTACTTACTTTTTCAGATGGACCGAAAACAGCGGCGGATGCCGGTCGAGCGATGAGGTTACTGTTAACTTCTATCAGCCTCCGGTTGCCAATGCCGGCAGCGGCGGGAGTGAATGCGACCTTGATTTTAACCTTCAGGCTGTTTCAACATCATCAGAAACTGCAGGATACTGGACCATGACCAGCGGGACAGGCACTGCCACTTTTACGCCTTCTGCCAACAGTCCCGCGGCAACTGTTACGGTCTCTGACTATGGCACAAAGGTCTTTACCTGGACTGTAACAAACGGAACCTGCACAGCCAGTTCTGATGTGAATGTCATTTTCAGCCGGCCGCCGGTGGCCAATGCCGGAACCGGTGGCAACAACTGCGGGCTGGAGTTTTATTTCAATGCAGTGCCAAGCAGCGGAACTGGTACATGGACAAGGGCAAGCGGCCCGGGTACAGCAAGATTTTTTCCCGATAACCACGATCCTATGGCGAGGGTTACAGTGTCTGCCTACGGCACCTATGTCTTCAGGTGGACAGAAGTCAGCGGCACTTGCACAAGCAGCTCTGATGTTACAGTGGGATTTTTTGAACAGGTATCCGCCAACGCAGGGAGCGGAGGCGACGAGTGTGATTTGAATTTTACGCTGAGCGCCGTGCAGGGAACAGGCACAGGTACATGGTCGAAGGTAAGCGGCCCGGGTAATGTAACATTCACTCCCGATCCCCACAGAAACAATGCGACGGTTACTGTAACCCAGCCCGGAGAATATGATTTTGCATGGACTGAGGTAAGCAACAACTGCACATCTACAGATGTGATCCGGGTCGTATTTCATACCCCGCCCGTGGTCAATGCCGGTGCAGACGTTGCAATCTGCAGGGGGGGAAACATACGTCTCGGGGCAACAGGAACGGGAGCATTCTCATGGACTCCTGCCAACCTGCTCAGTAATCCGGCGGTAGCTGACCCGGTTGCGACACCTTCAGCAACAACGGTTTTCACTGTTACCCTGACTGATCCGTGGGGTTGCAGAAACACTGACAGGGTAACTGTAGAGGTCAGGGACAGGCCGACTGCATATGCAGGACAGGATCAGATACTGGATTTCCTGTTCGAAACCGACCTGGAAGCTGATCCTCCCGGCAGTAATGAAACCGGAGAGTGGAGTGTCGTTTCAGGTTCCGCATCTTTTACGGATATTA
>CAZXSW010000137.1:0-3706 GCA_964642615.1 uncultured Rikenellaceae bacterium
AGAGGTTCTTGATAATCTTAAGATCAGGCAGGAATCACCTGTTGTAAGAAAAATTGACGATCTTCTTGCCGTGTCTGATGAATACAGGCAGCTGTACCTTACCTCTTCGGGTATCTCTGCCGAGGCTGGTCAGACTGATAAGGATGAGCTTCAGAGACTTTTGTTGTACAGGAAGCCTTCGGAAGGTTTTGCCTGGGAGTCAGAGGCTGTTGAAGCCAGGTTATTGTCAGGGCTCGATGATCTGGCAGGGTTGCTCGGATCGACGCCCGGATGTGAGTCGCTGGCAGCCGAAGCCCCGTCTGTCTTCAGTCTGGCCCTTACTCCCGGAGGCACTTATGTCGCCGATTCCGTGATGCTATCCTTACCCCTGCATCCATGGCTGCTGGTTTATCTGAGCGGACTGGAGAATAACCTGAGGAGTATCAGGGCGGTGACTGGTAATTAAAAAAGTGGGACAAAAGACAAAAGACAAAAGACAAAAGTAAAAACATATAAAGCAACCACTAGGTAAAAGATAGGGTTTCCTCACTCTCGCTCTCACACTCACACTTTTTCTGGTTCCAGAGTTCCAGAGTTATACCCTTGCCTTTGGATATTTACATATCATCCAGGCACAACCTCCCGTAGAGGCTCACGCCTAATGCCTCATGCCTTTTTTCAAGATTCTTTGGATTTCGAACATGAGAATGGCGTCGTCCGGCAATACGGTACGACAACTTGTGTTCAATCCTTGTCTTTGTCCATATCTTTTTTATAGTTCTTAAGGATTTTCCCGAAGATCTTGTCTTTTCTTCTTTTCTCAGCCACAGTTGATTCAAAATGAGCTTTCTCCTTTTCCATCTTTAGGTAGTTTTCATAAGAAGCCCTGTCGAGTTCCCCGTTTTCAACGGCTTCTATAACTGAACACCCTTTCTCACTGGTGTGAGAGCAATCCTTGAACCTGCAGTTTTGTGAAAGCCTTAAAATTATATCGAAGGTCTTTTCCAAACCGCCCGTTGAATCGGTAATACCTACTTCCCTCATCCCGGGGTTATCCACAAGTATCCCTCCGTTTTCAAGAAGTATCAGTTCCCTGTGACTTGTAACGTGTTTCCCCCTGTTTGTGCTTTGGCTTATTGAACCGGTACGCATTACTGACCTGCCTGCAAGATTGTTAAGCAGGGTTGATTTGCCAACTCCTGAGGACCCAAGCATGCAGTATGTCCTGCCTTTTTCAATAACAGCTTTTATTTTGTCGTATCCATCCAGTGATTCATTGCTTAAAGCAATAACCGGAACGTTTTTTACCCGGGCCCTTATACTCTCAACTATCTCACGGGTCGTGTGTTCATCAATAAGATCGGTTTTGGTAATAACAATGACCGGATTGACCTTTGATGAATTACATATGGTCAGGTATCTCTCAAGCCTGTTTACATTGAAATCCCTGCCGGCGGCCTGGACCAGCAATGCATAGTCAATATTTGCAGCTATTATCTGTATCTCTGCGGGCTTGCCAACTGCCTGTCTCGAAATGACAGAGGTCCGCGGGAATATGCTATGAATTATTGAAAAACCGTGGTCATAGATTGTCAGTGCAACCCAGTCACCGACAGCGGGAAAATCTTCACGGCCTTTTGATGAAAACCGCAGGTTTCCTGTAATCTCAGCTTCCAGTTCTCCCTTTTCGGTTATTACAATATATCTTTCTTTGTGTTCCGAGATAACTCTTCCGATCTCAAAGTTGTGAAGCTTATTCTCAATCCTTGACTTTTCAAGGATATCATTATATCCGAAATCTTCAAGTCTCATAACAGTTACAGGATATTGTCTTAAAGTCCTGTGCCGGCACTACACCGGGCCCGCCAGACGGCATTAAACTGCTCCGGCAGGCCGGCTTCCGGATCAGGGCCGGGTTTAATCTATGGGTTTGATGAAATACATCAGTTCCCTGTCGTGATTGTTTACAATTCTGCATTCATTGTCAAAATACATGGTCGCCCCGTTTTCCACGGTATAAGGTTCCCACTCAGGCAGCTTCCTTTCAACATTGGGATTACCGGTTTTTGCAAAGTTAAGCCATGCAGAACTCATCTTATCTGCCAGCTCATAAGCTTCTTCCGAAGTACCGGTCCAGTCTGATCTCAATTCGATGTTATCGAAGGCCAGGGGGATGTCGAGACCATGGAAGGAACCGCGGGTTGCATCGTCAACGGGACTTTTCCATGCAAGGAGATAAACATACAAAGGAGCACTTGCCTGTCTGGCCCTTGAATCAGAGGCCATTATGGTAAATGGTCTGAAGACGGTATCGATCGAAAGAAGATCCTGGGGTGTGAAGTCAGGATAGGTCTTTGCGAATAATTCAACATACTTGTCAGTTCTGTTACCATATACTTTTGATAAACGTTCTTTTGCCTGCTCAATGGTCAGGTCCTTTTCAGCATAGGCTACTCTCATCAGCTCATTAAAAGTTGTCCCTATCATCAGGGGAATTTCCTCTGAGATACCGGCAAAACCCGGACTGAAGGGTTGTTGCAGCAGTACTTCACCATCGGCTGAAGGAGCGAAACCGAACATTGTTGCCGAGCCTGGTCTTCTTGGACCGGAGATCATCATTACGGCTTCATTACCTGCTCTCAGGAGATCGCTGTATGAGATGGTATCAAGTTTTTCAACATCGCCCGGAGTAAGACCAAGTTTTTCAAGTACAGCCAGGCCCAGAGCCTGTGATTTTTCTTTTGTCATCACATTCACAAGGGTACCGCTTTGAATTATTGCTTTCTGGAAGAGCCCTTTTGCCGACGGCATACACATAAGGGTTCCCACTTTTCCTCCTCCGCCTGATTCCCCCAGGATGGTCACATTGGAAGGATCGCCTCCGAAACTCTCAATGTTATCCCTTGTCCATTCCATGGCTTTTACTATATCGAGCATACCAACATTTGCCGATTGGGCATATTCCGGTCCGCATGCTGACAGATCGAGAAAACCAAGAATATTAAGGCGGTGATTTACTGATACAACAACCACATCTCCTTTCCTGGCAAGAGCTTTTCCGTAGGTCATCGGATCGTTGCTGCTGCCTGTAGCAAATCCGCCTCCGTGGAGCCATAGCATTACAGGACGTTTTTTCCCGTCAGAAATCCCGTTTGTCCATACATTAACACTGAACAGTTCCTTTTCATTCATTAAGGAATCATTGATCCAGGCCACTACCTGTTTTGCCACCGGACTGAAGGCAAGGCATTCCCTTACTCCCTTCCAGGCTTCGGGGTCGAGGGGAGGCATGAATCTGTCGGCGCTGGCATAGGGAATTCCCCTGAAGGTAAACACACTATCTTCAATACTGCCTGAAACAGTACCATGTGTCGTTTTTACTTCCGGATTCTGATTCCGGTCAGTTTTCTGGTTACACCCTGTGAGGAATATTCCGGATGCAATAAAAAGAAAGAGAATTAGGTTGGTTAGTTTTTTCATGATGTAAAAATTTCCGGGTTATATTAATGTGCAATTTATATATAAAATTAATTCATCGTCCGGTTTCTGTTGATTGTCCGGGGTGGCGTTGGTTACAGGACTCAAAACAATAACTACATCCGGCCGGGATTCACTGGATTATGGTGTTTCTTGTTTATCAAAGTATTAAGTCGGGTGGGCGGTAATTATTGTCATAAGGCCTGATAAGGCGGGTATGATGGATTTAGCTCCGGATATTGTTTAGTAA
>CAZXSW010000138.1:0-3575 GCA_964642615.1 uncultured Rikenellaceae bacterium
TTCTGGCCGATGATGTTGTTACTGCCCAGGAGAAAAGGATGATTACAAGGTTTGCCATTGAGGCCGGTTTTGATGATAAAACTGTTACTACTCTTGTTGATCATCTTCTTGAAGGTATTGAAGCGGGCAAGGATGAAGAGGTTTTATTGAAGGAGTTTCGCAGGGATCATCTTTTTAAATAGCATGACGATTCCGGCACACTGTACCGGAGCTAGTATAAAACCTGAAGCATTGGGTTAAAATAAGGGGAGCTGACTTCATAAAAGTCAGCTCCCCTTATTTAACTGTTGGTTACAGGTACTTTCCCCCGATCAGTCCGTTATAGAGGCATGATATTCCTGAAGCGATTTTACCTTGTATTCACCTTTCAGGCGGTCTCTTATACCATTTGTGGCAGCCAGGGCAGCCGAGGTTGTTGTTATATAGGGGACCCTGTATTTTATTGCATTTTTTCTTATATAAGAGTCGTCATATTCACTTAGCTTGCCTGAAGGTGTATTGACAACAAGGGCTATTTCACCGTTCTTGATCATATCAACTATATTTGGCCTTCCCTGGTGGACTTTAAGGACCAGGGATGATTCAATATCATTTTCTTCAAGGAAGGCTTTGGTACCGCCTGTGGCCACTATCCCGAATCCCATATCCCTGAAGTTCCGGGCTGTTTCAATGATACGTTGCTTGTCACGGTCGGCTATGGTTATAAGTACCGTCCCTTTAAGTGGCAGGGATGACATAGTTGCTTCCTGCGATTTGAAAAATGCCATTCCATAGGTGTCAGCAAGGCCGAGGACCTCTCCGGTTGATCTCATCTCAGGTCCCAGAAGCGGATCGATGGCCGGGAACATATTAAAGGGGAAGACGGCTTCTTTTACTCCGTAATGGTTAATATTTCTTTTTCTGAGATTAAATTCTGAAAGCTTTTTGCCCAGAACAACCTCAGTTGCAATCTTGGCCATCTGGATGTTGCAGACCTTAGACACCAGAGGGACGGTACGCGATGCCCTGGGGTTGGCTTCGAGGATATATACAGTATCGTCGTAGATGGCGTACTGGATATTGAGAAGACCGACGACTTTCATTTCGATAGCGATCCTCCGGGTATAGTCATACATGGTTTTCTTATGCTCTTTGCCAATTATCACCGGGGGGATGACACAGGCCGAGTCTCCGGAGTGAATTCCGGCATATTCAATATGCTGAAGTACAGCTGGGACGAAAGCATCGTTGCCGTCGGACAGAGCGTCGGCTTCTGCTTCGATAGCATCTTCGAGGAATTTATCGAGCAGCAGGGGCCTGTCGGGTGATACTCCTACGGCTTTGGTAATATATTCTGCAAGCATATCCTTATCGAGGATTATCTTCATGGCTCTGCCGCCAAGTACATAGGAGGGCCTTATCATAAGGGGATAGCCTATCCTGGATGCTATTTCAAGGGCTTCCAGCAGGGTTGAAGCCATTCCTGATTCGGGCTGCGGGATGCCAAGTTTTGTTATGATATGCCGGAACATATCACGGTCTTCTGCCAGGTCAATGGTCTCCGGACTGGTTCCCAGCACCTTAACGCCTGCATCTGTAAGTTCCTTTGCAAGGTTTAGCGGCGTCTGACCGCCGAACTGTATTATGACACCCTCGGGCTTTTCATTTTCATAAATACTCAGAACATCTTCTGCCGTCAGAGGTTCAAAATAAAGCTTGTCAGATGTGTCGTAATCTGTGGATACGGTCTCGGGATTACAGTTTACCATTATGGATTCATATCCTGCTGCCCTGATGGCAAAGGCGGCATGGACACAGCAATAGTCAAATTCAATCCCCTGTCCGATCCTGTTGGGGCCACCTCCCAGAACCATTATTTTCTTCCTGTTGCTTACCGGAACCCTGGCTTCAGAGTTGTATGTCGAGTAGTAATAAGCTGCATCGTTGACACCGCTTACCGGGACCGCCTCCCAGGCTTCCTTAATACCAAGTGATATTCTTTTCTTCCGGATCTCCTTTTCAGGTACCCCCAGTAGCATTGCCAGGTATTTGTCGGCAAATCCGTTTTTCTTGGCCCTTGCAAGGAGTTCGTCGGGCAGATGTCCGCCCTTGTGGCTGAGTATCACTTCTTCTTCTTCCACAAGTTCTTTCATCTGACTCAGGAACCAGGGTTTGATATGGGTTTTACTGTACAGCTCTTCAATGTCTGCTCCTTTTCTCAGGGCTTCATACAGTATGAACTGTCTTTCGCTCGACGGATGTTTAAGCAGTGTCATCAGATCGTCGAGTGACCTGGAGTTGAAGTCTTTAGCAAAGCCAAGTCCGTAGCGACCGATCTCAAGAGATCTTATTGCTTTCTGAAGGCTTTCCTTGTATGTCTTGCCGATGCTCATCACCTCACCGACGGCGTGCATCTGGGTGCCAAGTCTGTCTTCCAGTCCTTCAAATTTCTCAAAGGCCCATCTGGCAAATTTGACTACTACATAATCGCCCGAGGGATAGTATTTATCGAGAGTGCCTTCCTTCCAGTATGGCAGTTCATCGAGGGTCAGGCCTCCTGCAAGAAGTGCTGATACGAAAGCAATTGGGAATCCGGTTGCCTTTGAGGCAAGGGCCGAGGAACGTGATGTACGGGGGTTGATCTCGATAACCACTATCCTTCCCGTTGAAGGGTCGTGAGCAAACTGCACGTTTGTTCCTCCGATGACTTCAATAGCTTCGACTATGTCATAGGCATGCTTCTGAAGCCTTTGCTGCAGTTCAGTACTGATGGTCAGCATTGGGGCCGTACAGAATGAGTCTCCGGTATGAACGCCCATGGCGTCGACGTTTTCGATGAAGCAAACCGTTATCATATGGTTTTTTGCGTCTCTCACCACTTCAAGTTCAAGCTCTTCCCAGCCCAGTACCGACTCCTCGATAAGTACCTGGTTTACTATGCTTGCTGATAATCCACGGCTGGCAACAGTACGCAGCTCCTCGACATTGTAAACAAGGCCGCCTCCTGTGCCCCCCATAGTGTAAGCAGGTCTTACCACCACTGGATACCCCAGTCCGGCTGCCACCCTCTCAGCATCTTCAACCGAAGTGACAGCCTGGCTCTTTGGCATATCTATACCAAGCCTGTTCATAGTCTCCTTGAATGAGATCCTGTCCTCTCCTCTTTCTATAGCCTCTATGTTTACTCCTATTACTTCAACATTGTACCTGGCAAGGACGCCTTTACTGGCAAGCAACGACGAGAGGTTGAGCCCAGTCTGTCCCCCCAGGTTGGGAAGGAGAGCGTCAGGCCTTTCTTTTTCTATTATCTGTGTCAGGGCAAACTCATTAAGAGGTTCTATATAGGTGACGTCTGCAATATCCGGATCGGTCATTATAGTGGCCGGATTGGAATTAACAAGAACAATCTTGTACCCCATCGACCTGAGCGCCTTGCATGCCTGTGTGCCTGAATAGTCAAATTCACAGGCCTGCCCAATAATTATCGGACCCGAACCAATAATCAGTATCTTTTTAATATCCTCCCGTTTTGGCATAATTCTTCTGGATGAAAATTTTATTTAATTAAAAACTTCTGCTTTATAACCGGGCTGCAA
>CAZXSW010000139.1:0-3547 GCA_964642615.1 uncultured Rikenellaceae bacterium
AGTTTTGGCTGTCGCATATAGAACATGAATAGGGATTAAATTTTACTCCCTTGCCAATGCCTATGATCCCGCTTACAGATTTTACAGGCTGCATAAGCGCAGTGGCTGTAAGGGTGATGCCGCAGAAGTTTGATGGATGCAGGCTGAACAGCTTATGCTGTTCCGAGACGTCCCAGCCGCAGTAGCCAGGACTGAACCGGTTTGTTATTCCAAGGCCTTTCTCCTCCATTGAGACTCTCAGTTTCTCCTGGATAAGGTCTGCTGCTGCCTCGACAATTTCACTTCCCGTAACATCATATACATAACCTTTGAGCAGATCAATCCCCGACATATACTTCCTTATCCGCCTGCCTATCTCATCTCCCGCCGTACAGAGGAAAAGTGCCACAGCCTCAGCCTTCCTTAGATGGGTAAAAATAATCCTGCCTGTAAAAAATCTGATACCGCCGATTGTCAATGACTTGTCTGAGTCATTGAGTTGAATGTCATTAAAAATCACATATTCAGCTTTTACGGGACAAATATCCCGGGCTTCGGTGAGGATATCTTTTATAAGAGGTGTGACCAGGCTACGGTCCTCTCCCTCCCTGTATCCCATAACAGCCTCCAATCTCTCAACGGCAAGATTAAGTTGTTGAATATCAATCGATAGATTTACCTTGTGCATAAACCGGATTCTTTTACTATCCTGCCTACCATTTCTTCCCATCCGAGAGTCATGATATGAATGCCGTTTATTCCTTTTTTGTTTTTCAGAGCGTCAATAATCTCAAGAGCTATCTGAATGCCTTCTTCAGGGGCTGAGTCTCCCGCCTTTTCCATTCTGGTAAGAATCTTTTCCGGGAGGACAACCCCGGGAACACTTGAGTGAAGATATCTTGCTGTCTTGAGACTTCTCAGAGGTCCGAGTCCTGCCAGAATATAAACCTTGCTGAGGGCATTTCGTTTATCAAGCTCTTCAAGCCAGGGATCAAGCTTTTCCGGTTCAAAGATAAGATTTGTCTGAAAAAACTGAGCTCCTGCATTTACCTTTTTATGATCCCTTATAGCCTGAAGTATGGGATCAGAGGCAAAAGGCGAGGTGGCGGCTCCAAGAAACCAGCGGGGAGGAGTCTTCATCTTTCTTCCGTCAAGGTAGATACCTTCATCCCTCATCTTCCTGAGTATCCATAGCATCTGCACAGAGTCGAGGTCGTACATATTCATATTGGCTGAAGGTGATGGTCCCACGACAGGACTGTCGCCTGTGATACAAAGAATATTTCTTATTCCCAAACTGTTAGCCCCTATTGCATCCGACTGAAGGCCTGTTCTTGTTGCATCACGTGCGGCGATCTGCAGAACAGGTTCGACGCCTAGTTCTGCTGCCACGCTGCAACATGATGCTGACGACATTCTGGGGCGTGCCGAAGAGGAATCTGTAAAGTTAATTGCAGTAACATAGGGTTTTACCATATCAATATCCCTGGCAAGCCTTGTTCTGTCCGAACCCAGAGGCGGAGTCACTTCTGTGGCTACTACAAAGTCGCCGCTCCTTAGTTTTCTCTCAAGCTCAGAAACAGGCTCAGAATAAGCCGGAGCGTGGTAAACAGAATCACCATTCCACCAATCGGGCTGCCTGATAGTCCTGAATACCGAATCCCATACCACCTGTCTCTTTTCCCTGTCATTCGAAACAAGTCCTGAAAAAAACCGGGCTGTACCTGTTTTTCGTATCTGTCTTATAACATCACCCCATGTCTCAGTTCCTGCTTTGTTCCAGTCGAGAGGCGGGAGTATCTCCATTAGTATTTCTTCCCTGCCCATCTCCAGCGACCTCTTATATATCGCATACCAGATACATTTCCGGGTAGTATCAACATAACAGTGTTTCGATGGAGTAATGCCTCCGCAGGGACCGTTTCTGAGTCCTTTAGGACATTCCATGGGGCATATGAAGGCAGTCTCCTGGAGAAGGCAGTTCCCGCACATCCGGCAACCGAAGAGGGGCCCTTTTACAAGCAGTTCTGTTTTTGCAAGCAGTCGCCTTCCGAAAGTCTCTTTTTTAAAGGGATAGAAAGCAGGCTGCCATCTTCGGGCAGGTTTTATTGCTGACATCGGATGAAATTCTGTTATTCAGGTAAGGTCACCCCTCCCGGCTCTGGAAATGTTCCACAAACCTAACGGCATAGTCATCCCGTCCCAGGATCAGATCGGTGGCCCTTACGGCTGCCGTAATCTTTTCGGGATTGGCTATCGGACAGGTGAGTCCGTTCATTATTGATAACGACATAAAGGCGGCATTCAGAGCTTCCCTGTCGGGCAGACCGAATGAGATATTACTTGACCCCTGGGTTATATTATGGCCCAGGCGGTCGTGAACAAGACGTATAGTCTGAAGCGTGACAATACAGGCCCGGGGGTCAGCACTGACAGCCATGGCCAGAGGGTCGATAATCACATCTTCCTCCCTTATGCCTGCAGCAACAGCTCTTTCAATTATCTTTTCAGCAATCAGAAGCCTCTTCTCAGGATCATCCGTTATGCCGTCATCATCCATGCAAAGGCCTATGATGGCTGCATTGTATTCTCTTGCAACAGGCAGAAGATTACGAAGTGATTCTTCTTCCCCGTTTACCGAATTGATAAGGCATTTCCCCATTGCCACCTTCAGGGCGGCTTCAATAGCCCTGGGATTGGGAGAATCGATACAGAGCGGGATGTCAAACCTTTCCTGAATGGCTTTTACAGTCCAGGGCAACAGCTTAACATCATCAACCCCGGGGAAACCCACATTAACATCCAGGACGTCTGCACCTGCCTGTATCTGCTTCTCAGCCAGTTCAAGAACAAAGTCAAAATTACCCTCCTGAAGGGTGCTTACGAGTTTTTTTCTTCTTGTCGGATTTATTGATTCTCCGATAATCACCACCGGACCATCGCTATCTATAACAACCTCACTGTTTCTGCCTTTAAGTATTGTCTTCATAAATGCAGATTTTTAAGATGCAAGCTGCTTAAGGTAATTGACTGCTCCCTGGGGGTCGGGAGAATAGAAATCAGCTCCTATTTTCTGACAATAATCCATTGTAACGGGAGCTCCTCCAACCAGGACGGTGGCCCCGGGATATTCAGCCTTGATGGCTTCAACAGATTTCCTCATGTTTTCCATAGTGGTGGTAAGAAGTGCTGAAAGTCCGATGACGGCACCGGGATTATCTGATATCGCCTTTAGAAACCGGGCCGTCGGAACATCCACGCCCAGATCAATAACTTCCCATCCGCCTCCTTCGATCATCATCGAAACCAGGTTCTTGCCTATGTCATGAAGGTCTCCTGAAACGGTACCAATAATGAATTTACCCTTCCGTTTTGTCACTCCCGACTGAAAATAAGGCTTCAGGTGTTTCATGGCACTGTTCATGGCCTTTGCTGCCATAAGCATCTGAGGCACATAAATCTGTTTCCTGCTGAATTTATCACCTACTATGGCCATGGCCGGAATCAAAGCTTTTTCGAGGATGTCGTCAGGTTTAATGCCCTCATCCAGTGCCTGCCTGGCGAGCTC
>CAZXSW010000140.1:0-3484 GCA_964642615.1 uncultured Rikenellaceae bacterium
TCGTTGAGCCGTTGGAACACAGCCCTTGGTAAAAGTATCTCACCTCTCACTATGAACTCCCCGGGAATATCAGAACTGCAAACAACCGCCGGTATACTGCCTATTGTCCTGACATTTGCCGAGACATCATCACCTCTGGTCCCGTCGCCCCTGGTAAGGGCAGTGGACATTGCCCCGTTTATATAGGTTATGCTTATGGAGGCACCGTCGAATTTGAGTTCGCATACATATTCAACTTCACCCGTGACCGTTTTCCTGAGTCTGGTATCAAATTCGCGAAGCTCATCGAAATTATAGGTGTTGCCAAGAGAAAGCATCGGGTATTTGTGCTCATATTGTCTGAATTCTTTTGCAATATCACTTCCTACTTTATGGGTAGGAGAGGCAGGGTTTGCTAATTCCGGATATTTCTTCTCAAGCGAATCCAGCTCATTGATAAGAAGATCAAATTCGAAATCTGAAATAATAGGCTGATTCAGAATGTAATACTTATGATTATTCTCTTCAATCTCCTTGCGCAGCTTTTCGATGCGCCCCCTTGCTTCTGCCTTATTCATCTGATTTGTTTGATTTAGCTCCAAATGCCGTCAATCACCTTTCCGCATTTGCTGCATTTGTTCCCGGAAAGGTTGTTGGCGGTAATACGGTACCCCTGCCTTACGATAAGTTCGGTCCCGCAATCCGGACACTTTGTGTTTGACAACTCATGTCCCGGAACATTTCCGGTGTAGACATATTGCAACCCCTCTTCGCGGGCTGCCTGTGCAGCTGTGTTGAGCACCTCCAACGGAGTGGGAGGGAGTTGCTCAAGCTTGTATGTGGGGTAAAACCTGCTGAAATGAAGAGGAGTATTGCTAAAACCATTCTTTGCCAGCCAGTTGCACATCTTCCTTATCTCATCCATATTGTCGGTCCAGCCAGGTATTATAAGGTTGGTGATCTCAAGCCAGACACCCATGTCCCTGTAAATTCTGAGCGAATCAAGAACCGGCTGAAGTTTTCCCCCTGAAAGCCGCAGGTAGGTGCTGTCATTGAATGATTTGAGATCAATATTTGCGGCATCGATAACTGTGCAGAGCTTTCTTAAAGGCTCCGGATTTATATAACCGTTTGATTTGAATATGTTCATGATCCCGGCCTGTTTTGCCAGAAAAGCTGTGTCAAAGGCATATTCATAAAATGTAACCGGTTCGGAGTAGGTATATGCTATCGAATTGCAATTCTTTGACAGACACTCCGAAACTACTCTGTCGGGCATCAGGCTAACATTCCTTGTTTTGTCCGGTCCCGTCTGCGATATGGTCCAGTTCTGGCAATTAAGGCATGCAAGGTTGCACCCGGCAGTGGCTATGGAAAAAGCACGGGTGCCCGGTAAAAAATGATACAAGGGCTTCTTTTCAATCGGATCAACATTCACCGAACAGGGATTTCCGTAAGCCAGAGTGTAAAGCACCGACCTGATCACCTTCCTGTTCCTGCACAGGCTTAGTTCACCCTCCTTCAGTACACACTCATTGGGACAGATCCGGCACATGGTTCCGCGGGCTGTCTTTTCCTGGAACATGGCTTCCCTTCTGAAAGAATTCTGCTCTTCTCCGGCAGTCTTCGCCATTAATCCCTGAGCGGGAAGACACAGCATCCCGGCAGATAATGCTGTACATTGCCTTATGAATTCTCTTTTGCTGATCTTATTCTTTTTGCGTGCCATCAATAAAGAGTTGCAAAACCAAAAATACGAAAAACTAGCGGTTTTCGGATGCCCAATAAAACACAAACCCTGTTGCTGCAAGCAAAGGCAAGATATATAATGAGATATTTATCCCGAATAAGGGAATGGCTATGCCTGAAAATGCAAGGAACCCGATGGCTGATCCTGAAAGATCTGAACTGTACACTCTCGACGGATTCTTAGCTTTGTTCCCTCCTGAAGTCAGATCCCTGTAGTAACTGCCCGTGATCACAGCCGGTAAGAATCCCATAAGTATCAACAGACCTGTTACTGCAGGCTTCCAGGTCATGGTCAGGATAATTCCGGCCAAAAGACCTGAGATTGCGTACAGCAAGGCAAGTATTATTGTTCTTGCTGCCAGGCGACTTCTGGTACGGAACAGCAGGTTGCTCCCCGAACCAACGGCAAGACCCGCCATCAGACCGGCAATTATAAGCCCCGTTGCCTGATACATATTGCCCAGGGTAAGCTGAAGCATCAGAAGCAGTATTATTTCATATCCTGCAAGGGCTAATGCGCTGAAATACATAAGCCCGGTGTCTTTCCTGAAGTTCAGCAGCGAGAGTGCGAAGAGTACTATAAGTAGAACTATTGAGGGTAACTTCGCACCTGTGTCCATGCTTAGTATGAATGACTGATAGTAAAAACATGCGACAGGAATTGCCGATCTGTTGGGCTTCACAGTCCTGTCCATCAGCGCAGCGATTTCTTCCGACCTGGCTTTAACTAAATCGTCGGAGAGATAATCGGAACAGATATAGGAATTTTTAAGTCCTTTTTCATCTGTCAGCCTGCAGAATGCAGTTGAAATTTCGTTTTCGGAAGCTATAAAGTATAGCTTGCTACCCGCAACAGGCAATACATTGCTGAAAACTACCTTCATGCTATTGTGGACCGAAGAGAAAAGCCTGACTGCTTCATTGTTGAAGTAGTTGGGATTGATGCCGGGGGAACAGGAGAAGGCTGCTCCCTTATTCATTATTTTTTTTACTGACTGGAAAAATTCCACAGTGTAATACCTGTTAAGCGAAAGTGAAGAGGGAGGGGGGAGAAGCATAATTACTGCATCGAATTTTTTGCCTGTTTCCCTTATATAGCTGAAGGCATCGTCGTTTATTACCGTCAGCGTAACTTTCTCATCCTTTGCAACACTTACAATACCATCCGACAGCGCCGGATCGCGTTCAACATACACCAGTTCCCTTATATTGTATTTGGATATCTCATTAATCCTCGACCCTGCCGATCCTGATATAAGCAGCACCGTGGCGGGATAATCCGTCTGAAGCATGCCATAGTGTATATCCTCCTCGCTTTCTGCAGCATCACCGCTGTATGTGATAAGCCGCTGGTTGTAAAATGTGCTTGCCTCACCGTGATATTCACCTCTTGTGATATTTCCATAAGGGGTGTCGAATGTTTCACTAACCTTTATGCCCTTCAGCAGTAGCTGTCTGAAGATGAAATCCGGAGGGAATATTATCATAAGTGAGACAAGCAGCAATACCCCGGTTTTTAAAACCAGTTTTCCTGTCCTGTTGTTGATGCAGAATGTCAGAAGCGACCAGGTTATGCCCATCAGGGTAATTATAAGAAGAGCCTGATATGTGTTCAGAATTCCTGCACCGGGTAAAGAAATCAATACGCCGGCAAGAATTCCGCCAGCCGTTTCGACTGAAAAGGAAATCCCCGGAGTTTGTCCGGATGCCTTTCCTGCCTGAGTAAGCTTTATGAAGGTAAAACCCGACAGAAGGC
>CAZXSW010000141.1:0-3483 GCA_964642615.1 uncultured Rikenellaceae bacterium
TAACTGACAGAAGCAGGGAAGAATTCTTTGCTGATGTCAGGGAACGCCTCAGCACTATTCCCGGGGCAAATATCGAAGTGGGGCAACCTATAACACACAGGATGGACCGTATGCTTTCAGGGACAAGGGCAAACATTGCTATAAAGATCTTCGGAGATGACCTTAACGAACTCTACAGGGTTGCTAATACAATAAGGGAAGAGATAACTCCCATCAGTGGCATAGGTGACCTTACTGTCGAACAGCTTGTCGAGACCCCGCAGCTTAAGATCAAACCCGACAGGGAAATGCTTGCCGCATACGGCATTGGCATGGATAAGTTCAACTCCTTCATTGAATTTGCCATCGGAGGCCAGAGTGTCTCAGATGTATATGAAGGTGAAAAGAGATTTCCCCTTGTCCTCAGGTATAACGACGAAACCCGTGGTACTATTGAAGGTATAAGTAATTCGTTGATTGACACCCACGACGGAGGAAGTATCCCTCTCTCTTTTGTTTCCAGACTGGAATCCTCCTCTGGTCCTTCTGTTATTAACCGCGAAAACGTAAGACGCAGGATTGTGATCTCAGTTAACACAGCCGGAAGAGATGTCGGGAGTGTTGTCAGAGATATTAAGGAAAAGATCAGCGGAACCATCGTTTTGCCTGAAGGATGGCATATTGAATACGGCGGACAGTTCGAAAGCGCTGAAAGTGCAACAAGGAGACTGGTAACCGCTTCATTACTGGCAATAATGGTAATCTTCCTGATTCTCTACCAGGAGTTCAGGAACAGCACCCTTTCAGTACTTGTACTGCTTAACCTGCCGCTGGCCCTGATAGGCGGGGTCATTGCCATCAAACTGACTTCAAATGTGATAAGTATCCCTTCAATAATAGGATTCATAACACTTTTCGGTATTGCCACCAGAAACGGAATACTTCTTATTTCAAGGTATATTCATCTTAAAAATGAAGGGATAGGTCTTCACGACCGGATTCTTACAGGTTCAGTCGACCGGCTTAATCCGATCCTTATGACCGCACTGACTGCAGCTCTTGCACTTATCCCCATGGCTATGGGTGGTGACAAGCCCGGAAATGAGATCCAGAGCCCAATGGCTGTGGTGATCCTGGGCGGACTGTTAAGCTCAACTTTGCTTAATATATTCATCATTCCTTCAGTATATTACATAATCAGTAAAAGGAAAGAAAATGTTTAAAAAAACCTCATTTATAATTCTCTGGTTGGCACTGACCTTTCAGGTTTCTGCACAACCACTTCAGGATTTCCTTGAAAAGGTATCAGCCAACAATCCCGAGATAACAGCCTACAGAAAGCTGCTGGAGGCACGAAGAGCCGAAGCCCGAACAGGATACCTCCCCCCTGACCCGGTGGTGTCGGCCGGCTTCATGCCCGGGAACACTGAAGCAGCAGGCAACAAGAAAACCTGGACTGTGTCGCAGTCATTTGACTTTCCTTCAAAATACCTGCTTCAGAAAAAGATAGGTGGCAGCACCATTGTGCTGGCAGAGGAGGAGTTCAGACTTGGACGCTTGCTTGTTTTGCTTGAGGCCGAAGAGACCCTCTTCGACCTGATCCATACCGACAGGTCGCTCCGTAAACTCAACGAGAGGAAAGAGGATTATGAGAGACTCCGCTCTGCATGGGAATCAATGCTTGATAACGGAGAAGCAACGATAATGGACTTTAATAATGTGTTGCTCGAACTCTCAGGTGTGAATCTTGAGATAACCAGAAAAGAAGCGGAGTTCGCTATGCTTAAAGAAAAAATTGAATACATGAGCGGAATGCCTCTCAATAATGCATGGATCGAAGAGTATCCATCATTCTCAGTTCCGGGACCCGATGCCCTTCTGGCAGAGCGTTCTGCATCACACCCGGGCTTTCTCATTCCAGAGCTGGAATACCGCATTGGTAACCAGGAACTTAAATTGTCAAAAACAGGCTCACTCCCATCCATTCAGCTTGGCTATACCTCCGAGATTGTACCCGACATGTCATATACCGGTCCGGTGGCAGGCCTGTCTGTTCCCCTCTGGAATAACAGCGGTAAGGTCAGATCTGCCTCAGCAGCAGCTGACCACCTTGAAAAGGCCAGGGATGCCGAACTGTTAAAACTGGCTTCGGAAACAAGAAGGGACTACTCGGTAATGCTGGCCCTGGTAAAAAGCCTTGATGAAATAAGGAAACTGCTTGCTTCGACAGGGGGAAGCATATATCCCGACAAGGCCCTCCTGGCAGGAGAGATATCCATAACTGCCTATTTCAGTTACCTTGATCTTCTATACAGGACGGAGGACCGTTTGCTTGAACTTGAAAACGAATACAACAAGGCTTTGGCGGCCATACTTGACTACAGACTTGCCGAATAGGATAATCTGCTATGATCAGTGACGATTGCTGCAATCTTAGCAAAAGGGACTTTTTTCTCCTGGCTGAAGAATGTATGATTTATTATATTTACATAATAAATAATCCATCCAGGCTAACCTAAAAAGACTCAACAAATGAAACGAATAATCATCCTACTGTCAGCAATCTGGATATTCTCATCAGCCGGTGCTGCCGTTGTAGATACTATCAGGGTATACAGCCCTTCAATGAAAAAAAACGTTCCCGTAGTCGTTGTGCGGCCCGACAGCTACAGTCAGAATGTAAGTTACCCTGTGGTTTATCTCCTTCACGGCTACAGCGGTAACTATACCGACTGGGTCACAAAGGGCCAGGGGCTTGGTGACCTTGTTGATCAGCATAATATCATTGCTGTTTGTCCCGACGGAGGTTTTAACAGCTGGTACTGGAACAGTCCGGAGAATCCGCAGTACACCTACGAGACTTTTGTTTCGGATGAACTTATAAGTGCCATCGATACTAAATATTCAACTGTTAAAGACAGGAAGGGAAGAGGTATAACAGGTCTCAGCATGGGAGGCCACGGAGGTCTCTACCTGGGAATCAGGAACCAGGATGTCTTTGGCGTTGCCGGCAGTATGAGCGGGGGAGTCGACATAAGGCCCTTCCCCAATAACTGGGATATGTCTAAACAGCTTGGCCCCTATGCCGAACAACCTGAGAGATGGGAGAAATACACTGTTATCAACATACTTAACCTGCTCACCCCCGGATCTCTTTCAATTATTATAGACTGCGGTACCGATGACTTTTTCTTTGCCGTCAACGAAAAGCTCCACCAGGAACTGCTTTACCGTAACATACCTCACGACTATATCGTTCGTCCCGGGGCACACAACTGGACCTACTGGACCAATGCAGTTAAGTTCCAGATACTTTATATGAAGAATTATTTCGACAGCGCGAAGTAACCCTAAATATTAACTTATATAAAACCCATATGTATCAAATTCACAAACACTTATGCATAATCTTTTCAATCATGTGGGTTCCATCAGACCATTAAATTAAAAATTTAAGTTTCGCAAGTGATTTTAGGCCACTTGCCTGAGTTCAAGATTATCAAG
>CAZXSW010000142.1:0-3454 GCA_964642615.1 uncultured Rikenellaceae bacterium
GCCTCATCCGCGATGTGATGAATCCGAATTCACGATCGCCATGAGCCGACTGGTTAAGATTCATAAAATCCATATCAATTGAATCCCAGGGGATATCCCTGTTCATCTGGGTATGGAAATGAAGAAATGGCTTCTTAAGAACCGACAACCCTCCAATCCACATCTTCGCAGGAGAAAAAGTATGCATCCAGGTGATTAAACCGATACAGTTGGAGTTATTATCAGCAGCCTGGCAGAGTTCCATGACTGACTCCGGCGTTGTAAGTACCGGTTTGAAGACAACTTTTACACCAAGCAAGGGAGATTTGTCGAGCGCCTCAGCAATAGCCGACGAATCGGCAGCAACCTGTTTCAAGGTATCGGGGCCATACAGATGCTGGCTGCCCGTTACAAACCAAACCTCTTTTTTATTTTTTGAAACAATCATAATATTTGTTTTTAAGTTTTTCTATCAAAAGTTACTTCCTACCAGAAGTAAATGTACATAGCCATGATGATAACTATCACCAGACCTGAGAAGAATAGATCCCAGTTGTTCCACCCTGCCCTCGTAATAGCCTTTTCCTCGGCTGTAGCTGATCCGAAATAGAGGCCTTTGATCTTTACCTGGTCGGCCTGGGCGGTTACCATACTGGTTATCACCATAATTATTATAACAAGAACAAACAGGGCTATCTCATAATGCAGCCAGTTGGGTGCTACAAAGATCTTGTATATGATACTCTCACCCGACATCCCTCCTGCAAATATCTTAAGACCAAGCCTGGTCATACCCAGAACAAAGCCCGAGACCAGACCGATAAAGCCTGCGGCGGGGGTTGTCCTCTTCGAAGTGATACCGAGCAGGAACACAGCTGCTATACCAGGGGCAAGCAGTGACTGTACGTCCTGCAGATAAGCATAAAGCACCTTCCCCAGTCCCCTCATCACAGGTATCCACAATATACCGAGTATCACTACAACCACTGTTGCAATCCTTCCCACCTTTACAAGTTCCTTTTCGGGAGCCTTTGGTTTGTATTTCTGATAAAAATCAACAGTGAACAGGGTTGCCGAAGAGTTGAACAGTGAAGCCAGCGAACTCATAAGAGCTGCAAGAATACCACCCACTACCAGGCCCTTGAAACCTATCGGCAGCAATTCCTTTACAAGTACTGAAAAAGCTGAATCAGAATCAGGAAGAACAATCATTCCTTTTACATTCATCGCATAGGCTATCATCCCGGGAATCAGGAAAATAAAGATGGGTGTTATCTTGAGGGCACCACCAAGAATGGCTCCACGTCTTGATTCAGTCTGGTTTCGGCCCGAGAGTACCCTCTGGACAATGTACTGGTCGGTACACCAATACCAGAAACCTATTATGGCTGAACCCAGAATAACACCGGTCCAGGGATATTCAGGATCATTGGGCGATCTTATAAGCTGAGTCATTGTATCTCCGTCAGCATTTACAGGAACAGCCCGGCAAATCTCCATCATCTCTGACCAGCCTCCCAGCCGGTTAAGTCCGATGAGAAGCACGGCAAGAGATCCTATAAGCAATACCGGAGCCTGTAGAATGGAAGTGTAAAGTACCGCCTTCATTCCACCCAGCGTTGTATAAATACCTGTCAGGATTACCAGACCAAGGGCACTGATCCAGAAAAAGTCTATTCCGAACATAGTCTCGATTCCAAAAACCTGCTTGAATACAATTCCTCCGGCATAGACTGTAACAGCCACTTTTGTAAGGATATAACTCACAAGAGAAATTATGGAAAGAAAGCTCCTTGATCCTTTGTTATACCTTTTCTCAAGAAATTCAGGCATGGTAAATACACCGCTTCTGGCATAGAAGGGGACAAAAAACCATCCCAGAATAAGAATTATCCATCCCTGCATTTCCCAGTGGGCCATAGCCATCCCGCTCGAGGCTCCGGCACCGGCCAGCCCTACAAGATGTTCAGAACCAATGTTGGATGCAAAAATGGAAGCACCTATTGCCAGCCACGTTGCATCACGCCCGGCAAGAAAATAATCGGTTGAAGTTTCATCCTTCTGTCTTGTGACCCATACAATAATCCCAACAAGAGCCACGCAGAAAAGTCCTAGTACGATCCAGTCAAGTGTTCCCATACAACATACATTAAATAGAGATAAGAGGTTAATTAAAAGGTAAATCACGAAATATCAGGCCGGTTTCAATACTGGCTGATTTTCAAATATATTAAAAATCTTTTTTTAAATGTAAATAGTACACTAATAAAAAATAATTTAAAACCTGTATAAATACGCAAACTCCGACTCCGGCAGGGTTATCTGGCATCCTGAATTCTCCATTCTTCAAGAGACTTTGCTATAAAGTCGATTATCTGCTGGTTCCCGGCCTTCCCGTTCCCTGTCACAGGAAAAGGCTCTCCAAACCTGAAATAGATATGTTTACTGCTGTCAATGGGTCCCAGCTCCCTTACTATTTTTCCGTTACCCCAAAAATCAGTCTTAAGCGCAACAGGTACAACTTTTACTCCGGCTTTCTTTGCCAGCTTCACCCCCAGTGAATTAAAATCATCGGGTCTGAACTCCAGGTTTCTGGTGCTCTGAGGGAAAATAACCACCGAGGTACCTTTTGAGAGAAGTTCCATCCCTCCGTTCATTACAGCCTCAAGGTCTTTACGGGGATCCGTCCTGCCAACAATAACCGGATTCCGTGATCTCATTACATCACCAAAAAGGGGATGCCTGACAAGGCTTTCCTTAACAACAAAAGTCACTTCCTTCCATGGCGCAATAATACATGGCAGTATCATGGTCTCCAGTGTGCTCATGTGGTTGGCTATGAAAAGCACGGGGCCTTCCTGCCTGTTAATATTATCCAATCCCGACAGGTGGAACACTCCTCCAGCCTTCTCAATAAACCTGAAAATATAAAAGGATGAATCAGACCATGCCTTTGTGTCGTAAATACCCTTTCTGGCCTCACTTCTTGTACTGAACACAGCGTGGGCATATTTTAAAGTGAAATAGAGCCTGCTGTCGACCAGTATCTTATCCCATAATGTTGGTTTTTCCTTTACGGGAGTGTCATAAGCTGATCCCTTAAAATAACTTTCAAACATAAATAACAGGTAAAATTACCAGGTAAAGTTATATTTCATTTCCATGAAATGAAAGAAATAAAGGATTTTCTAAGGCTTAAACCGGCTGTTTAGCATCCTGTGATTAAGGGCCTGGTTATAAGATCCTACCGGTAGCAACAAATAAGCGGCAAATATGAAACAAATTCAGAATTTGCTTATTACAGGCAAAACAAGAAGAACCAGAGACAGGCAGGCCATTATGACAACAGCACTCCATCCTATTATATTCTGTGTTCTGTTGTTTACATACGTGCCCATGATCCTTGGATTATTAATAAGCAGTATCATACTTACAAGAACCACGGGCAAAAGTATCCCGTTGAGGACCTGTGACC
>CAZXSW010000143.1:0-3442 GCA_964642615.1 uncultured Rikenellaceae bacterium
CTTGATGAGAAGATCGGACAGATGCTCGACGTTGCTCCTGCCATCGACAGGCTGGATGTGCCGGTTTATAACTGGTGGAACGAGTGCCTTCACGGGGTAGGCAGGGCAGGACTTGCCACAGTCTTCCCCCAGGCAGTAGGTATGGGAGCCACCTGGGATGAGGATCTCATCCTGAGGGTCTCCACAGCAATCTCCGATGAGGCCAGGGCCAAGCATCATGAGTTTGTCAGGAACGGATCAAGAGCAAGATACCAGGGACTTACCTATTGGACCCCGAACATAAACATCTTCAGGGATCCACGTTGGGGAAGAGGGCAGGAGACCTACGGAGAGGATCCTTTCCTAACAGGCCGTCTTGGTGTTCAGTTTAT
The DNA here is from genome assembly GCA_964642615.1 of uncultured Rikenellaceae bacterium. GTDB lineage: Bacteria > Bacteroidota > Bacteroidia > Bacteroidales > VadinHA17 > LD21. The sequence goes on from CAZXSW010000143.1 coordinate 372, forward strand.
ACGGGGGCTTCAGGGTGATGATCCACGTTACTTCAAGACAGTAGCCACCATCAAGCATTTTGTTGTCCACAGCGGGCCCGAGCAGGGAAGGCATTCATTTGATGCTGTAACCGATCAGCGCGACTTCATGGAGACCTACCTGCCCCAGTTCGAAATGGGAATCAAGGAAGGGAAGGCTTATTCAATAATGTGTGCATATAACCGCTATAACGGAGAAGCATGCTGTGGCAGCGAATCACTTCTCGACGGGATTCTGCGTACCGAATGGGGATTTAACGGTTTTATTGTTTCAGACTGTGGTGCAATAAACGACATCTATGCCGGTCATAAGGTTGTCCAGACTCCCGCAGAAGCGGCTTCTCTGAGCGTAAGGTCAGGTACCGATCTTGAATGCGGATCGGTGTACCGCAATCTCAAAGAAGGAGTAGAGAAAAAATTCATTACCGAGCAGGAGATAGATCTTGCTGTAAAAAGGCTTTTCATAGCACGTTTCAGGCTGGGGATGTTCGATCCTCCCGAAATGGTCAGATACACAAGTATACCATACAGCGTTGTCGACAGCAAGGAGAACAAGATGCTGGCTAAGGAAACAGCCCTGAAATCGATGGTACTGCTTAAGAATGAAAACAACACGCTCCCCCTGAGAAAGGATATAGGCACCGTTGCCGTTATAGGACCCAATTCAGATGAGGATTTTGTTCTGCTTGGCAACTACAACGGTACCCCTTCTGATCCCATTACCCCTCTCAGAGGCATCAGGGAGAAGCTCGACGGCAAATCAAAGGTAATTTATGCCAGGGGCACTGAGTGGGCTGCAGGAATGCCGGTTTTTGAAGTTATACCATCAAAGGTCCTCTATAACGACGGTACCCGCGGAGGTCTTAAGGGTGAATACTATAACAACCGGGATTTTACAGGTGATGCCATGTTCTCAATAGTCGACGGAAGCATTGACATGCAGTGGGGAGAAAATGCTCCTTCAGAGAATATGGATGTTGATAACTTCGGTATCAGATGGACTGGTGAGTTGGTGCCTGAAGTATCAGGTCCCTATATGTTAGGCTTTGTTTCCTCATGCAGGGTAAGGATTTTCATTGACGGCTCGCTTGTATTAAGTACTCCCTCATTCTCGATGGATGAAAACAGTAATCCAAGGATGAGAAGATCAGAGCCTTTCGAACTTGAGGCAGGCAGGAAATACAACTTCAGGGTTGAAGCTTCCGAGACATCCGGGGAAGCACAGGTGCAGCTGCTGTGGGCCCTTCCTGAAAAACAATATCTCGAGAATCTTAAGAATGAGGCCATTACTGCTGCCAGACAGGCTGATGTCGTTGTAATGTGCATGGGTATTACTCCCAGGCTTGAAGGTGAAGAGATGAATGTGGCAGTTGAAGGCTTCAAAGGCGGTGACAGAATAAATATTGACCTTCCTGGTATCCAGCAGGATCTCATCAGGGCCATACATGCCACCGGAAAACCCATAGTGCTGGTACTCCTCAATGGAAGCGCCATTGCCATCAACTGGGAAAAGGAAAACATCCCGGCCATTCTTGAGGCATGGTATCCAGGACAGGAGGGTGGTGCTGCAATAGCCGACATCCTTTTCGGCGACTACAACCCGGCAGGACGCCTTCCGGTTACATTCTACAAATCGGTTGACGACCTCCCCGGTTTTGAGGATTACAATATGAAAAACCGCACCTACAGATATTACACAGGTGAAGCACTCTTCCCCTTTGGTCACGGATTAAGCTATACCACTTTCCGGTACAGCAAGATGAAGGTAAGCAAAAAGATCAAGGCCGGCGATGAAGTGACGGTAAAGGTGAATGTGACCAATACGGGTAAACTTGCGGGCGAGGAAGTTGTTCAGGTTTATGTATCCAACCTTGGATCTGAATTTCCTGTTGCCATCCGTACACTGAAGGCTTTCGACAGGATAAATCTGGCCCCCGGGGAAACCAGGAGCCTGTCATTTAAAATACCTGCCGATGCTTTCTCTGTTGTTGACGACAATTATGAAAGAGTAATAGTACCTGGACAGTTTGCTGTTGCTGTCGGAGGTCAACAGCCTGAGGTTAAAGGGACTGTGAAGGAAGCCTCAGTACTTAAGGCACTGGTAAGAGTACAGTAAGGGAACTGGTAATTATAAACAATAAGAGGGTGCTTATGTGCACCCTCTTTTTTTGCTAAGCTGTTTAGATGATTTACATCTTTATATAGTTGGTTCCGTAAGGGGCTCTCTGGGGACGAGATAGCATTGAGTTTGCTTCGTCATCATTTACGAATCTTTCCTTGTCAGGATCCCAGTTAAGTTTTCTTCCAAGCTTCATTGCAATGTGTGTTACAAGGCATACAGTGCAGGCACGGTGACCAATTTCAACAGGAGAAATGGGCTCTTTTCTTGATTTGATACAGTCGAGCCAGTTGCCCTGCTGGTTTTCACTTACATAGAGGTGTATTTCGTTTTCACCGATGACTGACTGAAGGATTTTCGGGTCACTTGCATCGAGGGCCTTGGCATTACTGTCAACAACCACCGGATCGCTGGCCGTGGCTGTATAAGATCCGCGGGTGACGAAGATCCATCCTTCCGAACCTTCATACCTGACACCGTTGGGATAACCGCCGCTTGTAAGAAGGGTAATCCCGTTTTTGTATTCAGCTTTTGACATAAAGTCTCCGTGGACATCCCAGAGTCCTGATTTTGGGAACTGGGCCACAGCTTCAATTGAAACCGGTCCTGTCAGTTCTGTATCCATACCCCATGCTGCAGAGTCGAAATGGTGCTGACCCCAGCCTGTTATCATTCCGGCGCCGAACTGTTCGCATCTTAACCATCCCGGCCGGTCGTTTATGCTGTTCTGTGGGTGAACGCGTGTTTCGGTATAATAGACTTCCGGTGTTGAGCCCAGCCACATGTCGTAGTTGAGGTTTTTGGGTATGGGCATCTCAGGGGCCTCAGGTCCTGCAGGATCACCAGGCAGACCAACCTTTACTGTGTGTAGTTTGCCTATTCTCCCGTTCCTTACCAGTTCTGCTGCGATTCTCCACTGGGGACTTGAGCGCTG
>CAZXSW010000144.1:0-3374 GCA_964642615.1 uncultured Rikenellaceae bacterium
TATTCCATTTCTCCCTTTCCTTTGTCCCGATGGCCCTCCCCCTTGCCATCCTCCTGGCCGCCCTGATGACCTTCGGAAACATGGGCGAATTCAGCGAACTTTCTGCCCTCAAGTCATCCGGGATCCCTCTGCAGAGAATAATGAAGCCACTGATCCTGCTTGTCTTAGTCATTTCAGTCATCTCCTTCTTCTTCTCAAACAACGTGCTGCCCTACGCCAACAACAAGGCAAAAACCCTTCTGTACGATATCCGCCGGAAAAGACCCGATATAAACATCCAGGCCGGAACCTTCAACAACGACATCGACGGCTTCAGCATCAAGATTACTTCGAAAGATCCTATGACCAACCGCCTCGACAGACTCTTTATCTACGACCACCGCGACAAAAGAGGAAATGTGGCAGTAACCTATGCCGACTCGGGTTATATGAATGTCACTCCCGACGAGACAGCCATGATAATGGTTCTGTATAACGGTTATTCATTTACCGAGATGCAGGAAAAATCTGTTCCCGACGACAAAAAGAAATTTCCCGCACGAAGGGATTACTTCAAAGAACAGACACTGGTACTTTCACTTTCAGGCTTCGACCTGGAAAGGAGCACAGAAGACCTTTTCAAATCAAACTCAGCCATGCTAAACATATCGCAGCTGACCTGGTATATCGACTCACTTAACACCAACTACGGCGTCAGGCTCGACAAGGACTTCTCTGAGTTTAACAAGTCAAAGCTGTATGTTGAAAGATACTACACAAACTCCTCAGGAATGAGGGATGATCCACCCGTCCTTCCGGAAAAAAGGGACTTTGACAGGACTAGGCTTTTCGACTCGCTGCCTGTCGTCGATAAACTGCTTGTTATATCAAGGGCTATAAACAACATAAGGGAAGGAAACACTTACCTTGTTGAAGCATCTGAATCAAATCTTTTCGAGGTGCGGCACATAAAGAAGTATGAAGTTGAATGGAACAAGAAGCTTACACTTTCGTTTGCTTGCGTAGTGTTTTTCTTTATCGGGGCACCGCTGGGGGCCATAATAAGAAAAGGCGGACTGGGAACACCGGCTGTCATCTCAATACTTTTCTTCGTCATATGGTATGTTGTTTCGCTGTCGGGACAGAAGCTTGTCGAAGAGAACAAGGTCCACACCATTGCCGGGATGTGGGCTTCATCATATATTCTGTTGCCTATCGGTGTCTTCCTTACATACAAGGCATCAAACGATTCTGTTATAATGAATATAGATACCTACCTGGCATTTTTCAGAAAGATAAAGGATTATATATACAAGGTGACCGTCATTGGCTCAAAAGCCAATCCGGCATTTGAAGAAATACAAAATGACAATAATGGATAAATTAGAGCTTAACACGATTGAAGAGGCTATCAACGACATCAGAAAAGGAAAACTCCTGATAGTGGTAGATGATGAAGACCGGGAGAATGAAGGGGACTTCATCTGTTCTGCCGAACTTATTACTCCTGAAATAGTAAATTTCATGGCTACACATGGCCGCGGACTTATTTGCGCGGCGCTTCCCGAAGAGAGATGCGAGAAACTTGAACTCGACCTTATGGTAGGCAACAACACCTCGCTTCACGAGACCCAGTTTACTGTCTCTGTCGACCTTCTCAGTGACGAGACTTCAACAGGTGTTTCGGCAAAAGACAGGGCTCTTACAATAAAAGCCCTTATCGACCCGGCAACACTCCCCTCCGACCTTGGCCGTCCCGGCCATATCTTCCCCCTCAAGGCAAAAGCAAAAGGTGTGCTGAGAAGAGCCGGACATACTGAAGCTGTCGTCGACCTGACAAGGCTGGCCGGACTTCAGCCGGGAGGAGCACTTGTTGAGATAATGAACGAGGACGGATCAATGGCAAGACTCCCGGATCTTATCAAACTCAGGGAGAAATTCGGAATAAAGATTATCACTATAAAGGATCTTATAAAATATACTCTCGAAAGGGATTCTATAATTGAGAAAGGCGAAAGGGTCAAGCTGCCCACCGAATACGGGGAGTTCGAGTTTATACCCTTCAGGCAGACAAGCAACGGGCTCGAACATGCAGCACTTGTAAAAGGTAGCTGGACAAAAGATGAACCTGTGATGGTACGCCTTCATTCCTCATGTTTCACAGGCGACATCTTCGGGTCACTACGCTGCGACTGCGGATCGCAGCTTCATAAAGCCATGCAGATGGTAGAGGCTGAAGGGAAAGGTGTGGTCATCTATCTCAGCCAGGAAGGAAGGGGTATAGGTCTGCTTAACAAGATCAGGGCATACCGTCTCCAGGATGAAGGCATGGATACCGTTCAGGCAAACCTCAGTCTCGGTTTTGGAGAAGATGAGAGAGACTACGGCGTTGGAGCCAGCATAATGAGGGAACTGGGACTGGGCAAGGTAAGACTTATCTCGAACAACCCTGTGAAAAGGGCTGGACTGGAAGGATACGGCATAAGGATCGTTGAAACAGTACCCCTTGAGATAGCTGCCAATCCCCATAACGAGTTTTACCTTGAGACCAAGGCACACAAGATGGGACATAACCTTACCTGCTACAAACACCTGGGAAAATCAGGTGACTGATAACTAAGAAACCACCTTACCTGAGATAATGGAAAACTTCAGGATAGTCTTTATGGGAACCCCGGAATTTGCAGTTGCAACCCTGGGCTCACTCCTTATCAATGGTTATGATGTTGTTGGTGTGGTAACTGCTCCCGACAAACCGTCAGGAAGGGGACAGAAGATCACACGACCGGCCGTGGGAGTATATGCAGATACAATGTCCATTCCTGTACTTCAGCCCCTGAGCCTGAAAGATCCGGGGTTCATAGAAAACCTGAAGAGATTCAATGCAGATATTTTTGTAGTCGTCGCCTTCAGGATGTTACCTGAAGTGGTCTGGAGAATACCATCAACAGGCACAATCAACCTTCACGCCTCCCTCCTGCCCCAATACCGCGGTGCAGCTCCCATCAACCATGTCATTATAAACGGAGAGACAAAAACGGGAGTGACAACCTTTCTTATTGACGACAGGATAGATACAGGTGGTATACTGCTAAGGGAAGAAATAAATATCTGTCCTGGTGAAAATGCCGGAGAACTCCACGACCGCCTTATGAAACACGGAGCCAGGCTCGTTATAAAAACGCTGCAGGGACTTGCTGACCGGACTCTGAAGCCCTTGCCTCAATCGTTTTTCATGATACCGGGGGAAGTGCTGAAACCAGCACCCCGTATCTTCCCTGATGACTGTTTTATTGACTGGGACAAGGATTCTTCAAGCATTAACAACCTTATCAGGGGCCTTTCACCTTACCCGGGTGCCCGTACCTGGTTCAGCAAAGGTGAAAACAATATTC
>CAZXSW010000145.1:0-3347 GCA_964642615.1 uncultured Rikenellaceae bacterium
CGTAGTTCTCAAGGAAGATCACCTTGCCGGTAAACTGAGGCATCTGTGATATCTCAACGATTCGTTTAATGAGATCCTGTCCTCCGCCATCATGTGGATGAGCTTTCCCGGCGTAAATGAATTGCACCGGTCTGTCAGGATCATTTACGATCCGCGAAAGCCGGTCGAGATCCCTGAAAAGCAGTGAAGCTCTCTTGTAAGTGGCAAACCTGCGTGCAAATGCGATAGTAAGGGCCTTATCGTTCAGATGTGTGCTAATATTCAGCAGTGTGCGGGGGCTGACATGTTTGTCGAGCATATCCGACTGAAGTCTCTTTCGGATATTTATGAAGAGGTTCTTTTTCAGTTCAGTCTTTACCTCGTACACCCTTTTATCGTCGAGGGAATAAAGCTTTTCCCACAGGCTTCTGTCGGTCTGGTCGAAATTTGATTTACCCAGAAGCTGTTTATAAACCTCCTGCCACTCAGGTGCAATCCATGTTGGATAGTGAACACCGTTTGTAACATAACCGATAAAAAGTTCCTCTTTCAGGTAACCGGGCCAGAGTTTATTAAAGAGCCCCTGAGTGACCTCTCCGTGAAGTTTGCTCACACCGTTGAGTTCCTGCGACATATGGGTAGCCAGGAAGCTCATGTTGAATTTCCTGTCGGCATCGCCTGGGCATCGTCCGAGATCCATAAGCTCATCCCAGCCAATGTTAAGCCTGGTATGATAATGGGAAATATATTTTCTCAGAAGATCTTCCTCGAAGGCGTCATGTCCTGCCGGAACCGGTGTGTGTGTGGTGAACAGGGTAGATGGTCTGATTACCTCAACAGCCTGATCGAATGTAAGATGGTGGTCATCAATAAGTTTTCTTATCCTTTCGAGGCTGATGAATGCCGAATGGCCTTCGTTGCTGTGATAAAGATCTGGTTTAATCCCTACTTCGTTAAGGGCTCTGATTCCTCCAATACCGAGGATAAGTTCCTGCTTAAGCCTGTTCTCATGATCTCCTCCATACAGATAATGTGTTACGGAGCGGTCTTCAGGCAGGTTATCCTCAAAATCGGTATCAAGAAGCAGGAGCGGTACTTTCCCTATTTTTGCTTCCCAGATGCGGATATACACAGTTCTTCCAGGCCAGACGATGCTTACTATCAGCTGTTTTCCCTCAGCATCCTTCACCGGATTAATAGGCAGCCGCGAAAATTCCTCAGCCTCATAAATTGTAAGCTGTTCTCCCTTAAGCCCAAGCTTTTGCTTGAAATAACCGAACCTGTAGAGAAGCCCTATACCTGTAATGTTGACATTGGAATCGCTTGCCTCCTTGAGGTAATCGCCTGCAAGAATACCAAGACCTCCCGAGTAGATTTTCAGGCAGGGATGTATTCCAAACTCCATACTGAAGTAAGCAACTGATGGTTTTTCATTATCCTGCGGTCTGTTGATATAATCCCTGAAAGTCTTCATCACACCCTCAAGATCAGCAACAAAATCCTCGTCATCCTCAATAACCAGGAGTCGTTTATAGTCGATCTTTTCGAGAAGTAGTTTCGGATTATGCTGCACCTTTTCCCAAAGGGATGGATCCATTCTCCTGAAAAGTGATTCAGCTTCGGTGTTCCACGACCACCAAAGGTTGTTGGCCAGTTCCTTGAGCGATGAAAGCTTGTTGGGAACGTCACTCTGCACATAAATATCCTTCCAAACCGGTATCTGATGAGGTTTTCTTATCTCCCTGCCGGGGGCCTCAACAAACTGAGTGAACTCTCTTGGTTCATCTCTCCTCACACTGCTTTGTTCCAGAGCGATTTCATAAGCCTCAAAATAGTGTTTCACCAGGTTGTCCCACATTGCTATCCTTGAGATCTCATGGGCCCTGAACCTTGCTTCCCTGATTTCTCCTTCGGAAAGGCCTACATATTTCTTTATGAAATCCCTCATCTCGCTCACCACTGTCTTTTCATTGTTATCAGTCCTTTCGATGACAACAATTCCGTTACCGTGGTCCCTGAAGTATTCCTTAACCCAGAGGCCGAACCCCGACAGCGAGGTGGTTACAGTGGGAATTGAGAACATCAGGCTTTCCAGGGGGGTATATCCCCATGGTTCGTAGTATGACGGGAACACCGAAAGGTCGAATCCTATAAGAAGGTCGTAGTAGGAGAGGTTGAAGATTCCGTCGTTACCGTTGAGGTAGGATGGCACAAAAATTATCTTAACCTTTTCCTTCTGTTCATTGGTCAGTCCGTTCTGAGCAATACTGTTAAGCACCGGGTCGCTTGCGGGATAATGCAGACAATGCGTCAGATAGCGGTCAATGCCGTTAACCGGGCCGTTATTATAGAGAGTGTCGATCAGGTCCTGGCGGGGCCCCTTGTGATAGGCCGGCATCAGGATGAATGCCACGCACTCCCGTGCAAGGTTCTCTTCCTTGTTAAGTTCCCCCAGGGAGTCGATCAGAATATCGACTCCCTTGTTACGGAATTCATATCTTCCGCTGTTTGCAATGAACATGCAGTCATCATTCAGTTTATAGCCCAGAACGGCCTCTGCGACATTCCTCAGCTTATCCCTTGCAGCCTGCTGTTTATGACCGAACTCTTCGGCCGGAGGGACAAAGGAATCCTCGAAGCCGTTGGGGGTAACCAGGTCGACATTCTTTCCCAGGAAATAAGCACATTCTTTGGCAGTGATTTCGCTCACGGTTGTAAAGACATCCGCCTCGGCGGCTGATATCTTCTCAAGCGACTGTTTTGCCACCACATTAAATTCCCTTGATATCTGAACGGGGTTATAATCTTTGAGTTTCCCGTACAGGGGCCTGTTGTTTCCGGCTATCGATCGTCCCAGTACAGTTGCATGGGTTGTGAATGCCGTGGCAATCCATGGAGCGTATTTTTCGAGATACAGAATCCCGGTTCCGGTCATCCACTCGTGAAACTGAGCGATGATGTTATGCCGCTCGTGAAAATATGATGTAAAGCTTTCTATTACTTTTCCCGCAGCATATCCGAACAGTGCCGGTTCCACATAATCCCACTGGCCGGTGATGCTGTCGAGTTTATATGTTTCCCAGAACTTTGCAAATATCTCATTCTGTTGTCCGAAGTAAGGGGTGAAGTCAAGCAGAAATACTATTGGTTTCCCGGCTATGTTCCAGCGTCCGATCTTTACTCTGAGCCCTTCATTGGCGGCTACTGTCCTCCATTCGGGGAATAATGAATCATCGGGTATGAATTCCGGATTTGTGACTTCTTCTCTCCATACATCGGGGCCAATGGTAATATAATTGTCGCCAAGCTCATTTTTTATGTTCAGTGCTTTTGTTGAAATTACCGTATGAATACCTCCGACCTTGTTG
>CAZXSW010000146.1:0-3293 GCA_964642615.1 uncultured Rikenellaceae bacterium
CTTTTATGGCGAAAATGTACAAAAGATTGAAAGTTGAATCAAAGACGGCCAGTCTGAGAATAGTCGAAAATGCAATTGACGAAATGACGGGGGCAATAGGTATCAACCAGGATAATTACGGCAAGATACTGGTGGCTACCCTCGAAGCAGTAAATAACGCCATAAAGCACGGAAACAAAGAGATACCGGAGAAGCTGGTAGATGTGGTAATTGAGTTCATCGACAATGAATTGAGGATTTCAGTCACCGATCAGGGAGAAGGATTTGATCCCGCACTTATCCCCGATCCCACACTTCCTGCAAATATTGAAGAGCTTAGCGGAAGAGGAGTGTTCCTTATGACAAAGCTTTCCGATGCAATTACGTTCAATGAGAAGGGAAACAGTGTAACAATGAGCTTTAAGGAGGTAACTGATTGAGCATTAGAATTTGTTATGATCAGATAAATTACAGGATCCGTAAAGCAAGGGAAATCAAACGATTTCTGGATAAGGTCATCAGGGATGAGAATAAGATCCCGGGTGACCTTGTCTTTATTATAGCGGATGATGAAACAGTACTGAAGATTAACAGGGAGTTTCTGAAGCATGACTATTATACTGACGTAATAGCATTTGATAAGTCGGAAGGCGGACTTGTCAGTGGGGAAATTTTCATAAGTATTGATACTGTCAGATTGAACGCCAGGGAATACAAATGCAGGCTTCAGGAGGAAGCCGTTAGGGTTATGATTCACGGGGTGCTTCATCTCTGCGGATACAGGGATGGAAGCATTGAGGAGCGAAAAAAGATGTTTGAGGTACAGGAAGAAAAGGTGGCGCAAATAAAAGAATATTTGCTATGAATTTCAGGTACGAAGTGATTGTGGTCGGAGGCGGACACGCAGGCTGTGAAGCCGCGTTTGCAGCTGCAAAAATGGGAGCAAGGACATTGCTTATCACCATGGATATGACCAAGTTAGCGCAGATGTCATGTAATCCGGCTATGGGAGGAATCGCAAAGGGTCAGATAATCAGAGAGATAGATGCGTTAGGCGGAATGAGCGGAATTATAACCGATTCCAGCATGATACAATTCCGGATGCTTAACCGCTCAAAAGGACCGGCTATGTGGAGTCCCCGTGCGCAGTGCGACAGGCAGGGATTCAGCATGGAATGGAGGAAGGTTCTGGAGAGGACTGACAATCTCTTCATATGGCAGGAGGAGGCGCAAAAGATTCTTATGGAGGGCTGCCGGGTAACCGGTGTAGAAACGTCCTTTGGCACCCGGTTCATGGCAAATGCAGTTATACTTACCAACGGTACTTTTCTCAACGGGATGATGCATGTAGGATTCCGGAATGTAAAGGGTGGACGATCGGGGGATGAATCTTCTACAGGTATTAGCGAACAGCTGGCCGGGCTTGGCTTCAGCGTGGAGAGGTTAAAGACTGGAACAAGCGCCAGGCTCGACGGCAGGACAATTGATTTTGAGGCGATGACTGAGCAGAAAGGAGATGAGGAAGGAAGGACTTTTTCCTATATGGGAAGTGGTGGAGTGAAGGGAGAACAGCTCAGCTGCTATATGACTCATACCAATGCTGATGTTCATGCAGAGCTTAGGAAGGGATTGGAGTTCAGCCCTCTTTATACAGGAAGGATAAAGGGAGTTGGTCCGAGATATTGTCCTAGCATCGAGACCAAGATTATAACATTTAGCGAGAAGGATACACATCAGCTTTTTGTAGAGCCGGAAGGCAGGGATACAACGGAGTATTACCTTAACGGATATGCAAGCAGTTTACCTTTGGACGCTCAGATAAATGCTCTGAGAAAGGTGAAGGGATTGGAAAGAGTAGAGATATTCAGGCCAGGTTATGCCATAGAGTATGATTTTTTCCAGCCGACTCAGCTGAAGCATACACTTGAAACAAAGAAGGTGGATGGACTATATTTTGCCGGACAAATTAACGGGACAACAGGATATGAGGAAGCAGCAGCCCAGGGAATAATGGCAGGAATAAATGCGGTACGAAAAATCAGAGATAATGAAGAGGTGGTTTTCGGGCGTGACGAATGCTATATAGGAGTTTTGATAGACGATCTGGTAACGAAAGGGATTGACGAACCATACAGAATGTTTACGGCCAGGGCGGAATACAGAATTTTACTAAGGCAGGATAATGCTGACGAAAGGCTGACTTTAAAGGGATATGAAATAGGGCTTGCTGAAAAGAATAGGGTTGACAGGCTGGAGCAGAAAACGAGGATGGTAGACGGAGTGATAAAGTTCCTTCAGGAAAGAAGACTTGACCCGGAAAAGATTTCTGCTTTTCTTGCAACTGCAGGGACGGCCGCGATTAAGCAAAAGACTAAGGCGATCAGTATTGCTGCCAGACCACAGGTAACAGTTAAGGAGCTACTTAAAGAGATTGCTCCGGATTATCTGAATAAGCTTGACAAAAGCGGAATGGTTAATGAAGTTCTGGAGTCGGCCGGTATCAGAATAAAGTATGAAGGCTATATTCAGCGTGAGAAAATAATTGCTGAAAAAATTAAGCGACTCGAGCGCGTGAAGATTCCAAAGGATATAGATTATTCTGAATTATTATCAATTTCTACAGAGGCCCGACAAAAGCTTGCCAGAATAAACCCTGAAACAATAGGGCAGGCAGGACGGATAAGCGGAGTTTCACCAGCGGACATAAATATTCTGCTGATGTATATCGGACGATAGGGTTCCACGTGGAACAATTCAATTTTTAAACTGGTACTTTTTTGCACGTGGATATTTTATTTCTTAGTTAAGAGACAACATCTAAGCTGGCGAATTCACTAAAGATTGGCGAATAGAGCGTTATTCAGCAGATGTTTGGCCCCTAGAAAGAAACATTTTAGGATGCACACTCTTAAAGAGGGCACGAACGGAAGAGGACTCATAATAAATCTACCGGATCTTTTGGGGATGAACGGAAGAGGAAATGAGGGGGTGACTTCCTTATATTCTGAAGTAAATCCTAAGGGTTCTGAGAATGGGTTATTTCTAATATTGCAGGGGTGGAAGCCTACTGGCACGAGTATAGCTGGTTTTCCTTAGCCCCTTGGCTGAAGCCAACGATGATTGCCACTTTGGGCATGAGCAATAAAACCTTAGCGAACAATCATGTGGAATGTAACCAAATACCGTCTGCTTCATCTGACGGATTGGAAAGCTTCTCCCCTCTGCGTCAGGGACTTTAGTCCCAATATAAAAGCTTACAGGGGCTCAATTCCTGTGCAGCCGGGAATACTGTTCTAACCGTGGTTTCCTTTTAC
>CAZXSW010000147.1:0-1489 GCA_964642615.1 uncultured Rikenellaceae bacterium
ATCATTTATCCCGTCTCCGTTAGGTGAAAACGCATTCGGAATATCCAGCTTATCTTCCCTGCATACAGATCCGGACCCAACCCATACGGTAATCTTTACTTCTTCACCTTCACAGACCCTTTCACCCTCATCATTCATAATAACCGGCATGAACCGGTAAACCACCTTATCCATCTCCCTGCCGTCGTTCGAGAGGGTTTCAGCCAGGTCAGCCGTGCCTGAATAAGTGCCGCTTATAACAGTCCCGGTTATTCCCGGGCCGGGTTCAACATAAAGATCAAATATCCACATTCCCCAGAGCAGTAGTGATGGATTGTCAACTGAGATGGTAACACCCTCACCGTCACATATCAGGGTGTCTGATACGCTGATCTTAATCTCAGGACGTGGATTTACATACACCTGTCCCGACTTCTTTGGTCCCGGACACCCTTCTGCCGAGAGTTCCTGTACCTCAAGCATATATACTTTCGATGAGTCCCAGCTACATTCAATTTCGGTTGTGCTGTTTTCCTGAACCTCATCCCCATCTATCCACCAGGTATAGCTTGAACCTGAAAAAGGTGAGGGATTTACATAGTAATGCCTTGTCTGTCCTGCACAGACATAGTCAGGCATCGTCATCTGCCCGGCCAGGTTCAAGCAGACAAATTGCATAATGCCTGAGGCGATCATAAACAGGTACCTCTTCATCACCAGTCAGGATCTTTACAGGCCATCCTGATACCCCGCCACGTAATCCGTGGCGGGGGAGGATGCAGTTTAATTAATTCTCAATATAAAAACCTGCTGCTTAAAGCTTTAGTTATGGTATATCCCACTTGTCACAGGAGCAGCATGAATTGTTGTTTCAATTGTGGCAGTTGCCGTACATCCGGTGCTTGTTACTGTCTCTGTGACACTTACTGAACCCGTGCCAGGAGTTGTCCATATAACCGCTATCTGGTTACTGCCCTGTCCGCTTAATGTGCCGCCAACGACTGTCCAGCTAAAGGTGCTTCCGGCAACAGCGGGTGTACTGTAGGTCTCAGTGCTGCTGTCGATGCTCTGGCAAACCATATTGGGACCAGTAATGACGGGAAGAGGTAAGGGATTAATTATCACATCAACAGTAGCTGATGAAGATGCTCCTGATGAGTTGGTAACAGTCAGGGTGTAAGTCCCGGCAGCAGCTGCAGTCACTCCGCTAATTACCGGACTTTGTTCAGAAGAAGTGAATCCACCCGGACCGGTCCATGAATAGGTGACCATGTCCGAAGGTCCTCCGGTAAGTATAAGATCGCCTCCAACACAAGGGGTATTTGCTGTGGCTGAAGGATGATCAACAGGAATGACAGTAACATTGACTGTAGCTGTGGCAGAACATCCGGCCGGGTTGGTTACAGTCAGTGTATAAACACCTGCAGCATCAGCAGTAACACCTGTAATAACAGGATTCTGAAGGGTTGACGTGAATCCACCGGGACCTGTCCACTCATAGGATGCCATC
>CAZXSW010000147.1:1589-3283 GCA_964642615.1 uncultured Rikenellaceae bacterium
TCTGTGCCCGGCTGGGCCCAGACTTGTGAATAACAGGCTGATAGTATGATCAGCAGAATGGTCCTGAAAAATGTGGCTTTCGTTTGCATGATGATATTGATTTTAAGATTTAAAAACTTTCCATCGGCTAATTGGGCCAGGTAAGACCCCCGGTTTGTTCTTGTTTTTATTAAAGCATTCATCTTTATTGTCGGCATTAAGTTCAACTTATCTAGTTATGGTATATGGCAGATGTTACAGGCAGGGGAACTACAACAACGGCCACCGGAATGCTCAAGGCCGTTCCGCATCTCAGCGGACCTTCATCTGTTACTTCAATCCGGTACCAGGTTGTATTTTCCTGCAGTGAAGGTGAATATGCAAGGCTATTGGCTCCGTAGATGTCTGTCCATGAGTCATTGTCGAAACTTATCTGCCACTGATATGAATAGACTGATCCGGACCCGCCGGATGCTTCCGTTGCAGAGAGAGGGGCGGGGACGGTATTAAAACAGAGAGTCTGATCTGATGAGACAACAGGTGGTACAAGCGGCGGCAGTACTATCAGGTTACGGTCGCGGGTATGTGTTGTAATAACACATTCAGGATAGCCTTCAGGCTGATTCAGGGTGAGAAAGGTGACTGTCACCCTGTAGGCTCCTGCCTGAGCAGGTGTTGCATCTGATATGGTAAGTTGTTGGCTGGTCGTCCCGGAATAGTGGCTTCCATCATATATTGGTTGCCAGCCTGTGCCATCGTTGAATGACCACTGGTAACCTGTCACATCTCCCCTTGTTGATACTTCATATAATGTGCCGCTTCCGCTGCAGATTGTAAGGTTTACAGAACCGGTCAGGCCCGTCACGGCGTTAATCTGAAGCAAGCCTGATTCTGAAACTATTGTGGAACAGTTGTCTGAGGCAACAAGCCTGTAATCAGTGCCATGTATGTTCTGTCCGCTTACTCCGATGTCGTGAACCACCAGGTCAGAAGAGTTCTCTCCCGGGATATTGCTGAATTCACCTCCCGGAGGTCTCGATTGCCACTGGTAAAAGACCGTCCCTGCAGATCCCTCGACTGCAGCCGAAAATTCAACTGTATTACCGTAACAGTCTGTCTGGTCGGAGGGCTGAACGACGAATCCCATCGGATAGCCGGGTTGTCCGACCACGATGGTGGCCGTCTCGTTGCATATACCTCCTGCATCGGTAACAGTCACAGTGTAGGTCCCGGCACCCAGTCCTGCAAGGTCCTCTTCAGAGCTTGTAAATGATCCGGGGCCGGTCCAGCCGAACTGATATGGCGCGACTCCTCCGCCAACAGTTATCTCTATTGAGCCTGTAGCTTCGCCGAAACACTCCACGTCGGTATGTTCAGTGTTTATGGAACAGACCTGACCGGATAATGAAACGGAAGCAAACAGCCATAGCCATAGAGGCATGAACAGCCTTATAAGCCATAAAGGAAAAGACACCCAATAAATGACAGGCCTTAACCTGCCTGAGTTAATTGGATTCATAAACCACTAGCAACGAGACAGTACTAATTTATTAAAAAAGGGGTGGGGAAGCAAGGGATTTTGAGGAAAAGATAAAAGACAAAAGACAAAAGACAAAAGTCACAAGTAGAAGCCCGGATGATAGTAAAATATCCAAAAACAAAGGGTATCAGCTGAGGGCTGGGAGCTGAGGGCAAGGGGCAGGGAAACAAGAAAA
>CAZXSW010000148.1:0-3258 GCA_964642615.1 uncultured Rikenellaceae bacterium
AGCTATCCCGACGAACTGTCTGCCCTTGAGGCCAGAGAGGCAGTGTCTCCCAATTACCTGAGTCTCGACGGGATATGGAAGTTTCACTGGGTGAAGACTCCTGAAGAAAGACCGTACTGGTTCTTTAAGGATGATTTTGATTCCCGCGAATGGGATGATATTGAAGTGCCTTCAAACTGGCAGATGAAGGGTTATGATGTACCTTTTTATGTCAACATAGGTTACGGCTTTGAGAAAAACCCTCCCTTCATCAGTCACGACTGGAACCCGGTGGGATCATATAAAAGGGAGTTCAGGGTCCCTGAAGGCTGGAAGGGGAAGGAAGTATACCTGCATTTCGGGGCGGTAAGCTCAGCTTTCTATGTGTGGATTAACGGAGAGATGGTCGGGTACAGCCAGGACAGCAAGACCCCGGCTGAATTCAATATTACAAAGTACCTGAAAAAAGGCAGCAACTCGGTTGCGGTTGAAGTCTACAGGTGGTGCGATGGAAGTTATCTTGAGGACCAGGACTTCTGGCGCCTTAGCGGAATTCAGCGAAGCGTCTTTCTTCATGCAAGACCCGTAACCCATATAAGGGATTTCTTCGCCGCTGCAGATCTTGAGAATAACTATACTGACGGACGACTTGATCTGGATGTTGAAATAAAGACGGAAGGAGAAGCCTCAGGACAGGGATATGTTGTGGAGGCCTCGTTATTTGAAGGCGACCTGAAGATATGGACAGCCTCGGAGAATGTTGAGATGAGACAAGAAACGGCCTCAGCAGGCCTGTCATCGCAGATACCCGGAGTAAAGAAATGGAGTGCTGAAACCCCCTGCCTGTATACCCTGGTCATTAACCTCAAAGATAACTTCGGAAACATACTTGAGAGCGTAAGCACAAGGACCGGGTTCAGAAAAGTTGAGATAAAGGACTCCCAGCTTCTTGTTAACGGTGTGGCAGTATATCTGAAAGGGACAAACCTTCATGAGCATCATGAAGTGACAGGACATGTTATTGATGAAGCAACCATCCTGCGCGACATAAGGGTGATGAAGAGTCATAATATAAATGCAGTGAGGACATCCCATTATCCCCAGCAGGAACTGTGGTACGAGATGTGCGACAGGTATGGACTTTATGTCATTGATGAAGCCAATATAGAATCACATGGTATTGGCTATAACAAGGATATCACCCTGGCTGACAAACCGGAGTGGGCTGAAGCCCACCTTACAAGGATGAAAAGCATGGTTGAGCGGGACAAGAACCACGCTTCGGTTATTATCTGGTCGATGGGCAATGAGGCCGGCGATGGACGTAATTTCGTCGATGGATACAACTGGATCAAAAACAGGGATAATACCCGGCCGGTTCAGTACGAGAGGGCCGAAAAAAGTACAAATACCACCGAAAGGCATACTGATATCTATTGTCCGATGTATGCCAGGATTGAGAGTATAGAAAACTATGCAAAGGATGAAAAGAACGACAGACCCCTTATACTTTGTGAATATGCTCACGCCATGGGCAATTCAACAGGAAACCTCCAGGAGTACTGGGATGTAATAGAAAAATATCCGAAGCTTCAGGGCGCCTTTGTATGGGACTGGGTTGACCAGGGTTTGCTGGAGACTGATGAGGCAGGCGTTAAGTACTGGACATACGGAGGTGATTATGGTGAAGAAGGCATTCCCAGTGATGGTAATTTCTGTATTAACGGGCTGGTATGGCCCGACAGGACACCCAAGCCCGGACTTAGTGAGGTCAAAAAGGTATACCAGTATGTAGGATTTGAAGCTGTTGACCTCAGGGAAGGCACTATTCGTATAAAAAACAAGTATGATTTTACCGACCTGTCGTCTTTTATATTTGACTGGGAGGTGGTTTCCGACGGAGTAGCAGTGAAATCAGGTAAGCTTACTTTCACAACCTTCAAACCAGGCAGTGAGGAGCTGGTAACCATTCCCTATGCTCCAATTTCCCCGGAGCCTGGCTCAGAATATTTTCTTAACCTAAGAGTATCAAGGAGCGATGAGTGGAATTTAGTTCCCGAGGACCATGTTTATGCCATGGCCCAGTTCGAACTTCCCTTTGAAGGGGTTCCTGTTGTTGCAAGCCGGGATGAGCTGGCAGTACTGGCAACCAACACTGTCGGGACTGACCTTGAGGTTAGCGGGACCGACATAAAAGTGACCTTCGATCTTTCTGCAGGAAGAATGAAGTCGTTTGTCTTCAAAGGCAGGGAGTTGTTACGGAAAGGACCCGAGCCCGATTTCTGGCGTCCTCCTACTGATAACGACTATGGATATGGAATGGACCGGAGAATGGGAGTTTGGAAAAAGGCAGGTGAGAGTAGCACTATCAGAAAGGCTTCAATAAACCAGCCTGAGATGGGCAGGGTAGTGGTGACTTTTGAATATGATATCCAGGATCCGGATGGAGCTAAGATTGCCGGCTTTGTATCCACATATACAATCTCAGGATCAGGCGATATTGTTGTAAACAACAGGCTGTCTAAGGTATCGGATAAGATACCCGAACTGCCCAGAATGGGTATGCAGCTTCAGATCCCGGAAGAGTTTTCAAACCTTAAATGGTTTGGCAGAGGACCTCACGAGAATTATTCTGACAGGAAGACTTCGGCTCACGTCGGTTTCTATGAAAGCACTGCCGACGATCAGTATGTCCCCTATGTTCGTCCCCAGGAAAACGGATACAAGACAGATACAAGGTGGCTTACTCTTACTGATGACAACGGAACCGGACTTCTGGTAAGCGGTGATCCGGTATTCTGCTTTGCAGCACTTAAGAATGTCCACGACGACTTTGAATCGCCTGGTAAGCTCAGTCAGTACAGGAAGGATGCCAAATCTGCAAATACCCATATCAATGATGTCAAACCTCGCGATTTTGTAAATCTTAATATTGATCTTGCCCAGATGGGAGTAGGAGGAGATGATTCATGGGGTGCCCCGATCCACAAGGAATACAGGCTCCTTGAAAAGGACTACGGATATTCCTTCAGGATGTGTCCGGTTGAAAAGGATGATGATGTGGTAAGGATGGCAAAGGAGAGGTTATGATTTTCAGAATCTCGCTTCATCCTTTAAATTCATATACTATCCGGGATGTTTTCTACAGCTTCTGATAGAAATAAGCTATCTTTTTGTCGGTGTCGTCCCATGTGTAGATCTTTTTTCCCCTGTTAACGACATAGAAGTTAAGCATTGCTATATCCCCGGCACACATGGTGGTATGAACAAGAAAGAAGA
>CAZXSW010000149.1:0-3250 GCA_964642615.1 uncultured Rikenellaceae bacterium
CAACAAGCAACTTGCCCAGTATCTCTGCGTTATTTGTATCGAGCGACCCCGTGGGTTCATCAGCAAGGAGAAGGGCAGGTTTATTGACCAGGGCTCTTACCAGGGTAACGCGCTGGGCTTCTCCACCGGAGATATTGAAGGGGTACTTATTGCCGAGAGAGCTTATTCCTGTGATTTCCATCAGCTCCCCGGCGTATTTTTCATGTATGGCAAATCTCTCCCTGTCTCCGGCAGAAGCAAGAAGGGGAAGCAGGATGTTCTCCCTCACTGTCAGATAGGGAAGCAGCAGGTGATCCTGAAAAACAAACCCTATATTTCTGTTCCTATAGTCTGCCGATCTGTCAGGGTCATATCCGGCAATGGAATCTCCCCTGAACAGGACCTCTCCCGAATCGGGTCTGTCAAGCAGTCCTATTATATTAAGAAGTGTGGTTTTCCCCGACCCTGAAGGTCCGGAAACAGCTAACGAATCACCTTCTGCTATCTCGAGCGACAGATTGTTCAGAACTGTTCCTCTTTGCGGGAATGACCTGGTTATATTATTCAGACGAAGCATGTTGAATGGTTTTATTATATACTTCAGAAAGGCCGGCTGACATCTTTTCAAGCGAAAGCATTTCCCTGACCCTGCGAATACCTTCCTCACTATACTCCCTTAGCTTATTCCTGTCGTTCAGGACTCCGGTAACCGCATCGGCGAGAGCTTCAACAGTGTCGGGAGAATAGATAATACCACCTCCCGTTGTTCCCAGTATCTCAGGGAATGCGCCTGTTGCCGGCTGAACAACAGGAACTCCTGCCGCATTTGCTTCGAGTATATATAGCCCATATCCGTCGCGTTTGTTTACCGGGACACTTATAACATCCACATCCCTGAAAAACTCTGATTTTTTCTCACCCTGAAATTCAGGATAGATTTTAATCTTCTTTTCCAGTCCGTTCTCGCGAATCTTCTTTATCTGACTAAGGATAAAAGACTTGTCGACACCAGTATAACCTCCGCAAATCTTTAGTGAAAGATCAGGGATACTGCCTTTTTTGTGGATAAGAATAAAAGCATCAACAATCTTGTCAAAACCGTTATAGTAACTGACCCTGCTGAAGAAACCCAGTGAAGGCGGGCGGGAAACATCTTCCCTTGCAATATCCCCATCGGGGTCGAAGCCCAGGGGAACAACCATTATATTTGAACCACTGTTTCCGGTTTTTGAACAAAACAGCTGTTTATAGTAGTTACTGGGAGTCACAAAGGTATCAACATGGACCGATTCACGGGCAATCATTTCCCAGGCCCTCGACCTGAAAGGTTCATCCATATCGTCGATCCAGTCATCTTCATTGAGTAGTGAGCATACGACCTTTACATCAATACGCTGTTTAAGCTGCCGGGCAATGCCCAGTATCAGGGAGTTTGACAGATGAATTATATCCGGTTTCCCATCCTTAATCAGATATCTGACAAGCCTGTCAACCTCAGATTTCCTGAATGCATTGTCACCTTCTATCATATTTATAGTAAGCTCTTCATAACCTTTGGTACTAGTAGTACCTGCCTGTTTTGCAGCCAGTCTGAGAAAGAGATCTGAATCGAGGAACTTGTCAAATATGGCAGGCATGTTCCTGAGAAAACTTACTTTCTCCCTCAGGAACATTGAGATGGCACCAAAAAAAACGTTTCTGTCAAACCCGCTCTCAGATCCTGTTGTCCTGTCGGGAGGAAGGTAAAGCGGAATGGCACTTGCGCTTATTCCCTGAACCTTGCGTATGGCACGGACATAAAGCATGTCGCGGTAGCAGTTTCCGCAGTAAAACGATCCTCCTGAACCTGTTATAAGATATATTATTTTCATTATCAGATAATTTTTATCTTAATGGCATGATGTAAGCCACATGTACTATAGTTATTTACATACGTGATTGTGTATGCAATACATGCGGGACTCATTACCAACAAATTACTGAACAATACTTCAGGCATCCTGTCAGCATCCTAAAATCCGTTTATTTCCTGCCGAAAGCAAGCAGTCTTCCGTCTTCTGTAAGAAAATAAAACCTGTCGCGCGTTACCGCAGGAGAGCTGCTTACCGGTGCACCTGCATTAAAACTCCATACCTTTTTGCCGTCGCTAAGGTTTAACATATATATATTCCCATCGTAACTTCCGAAGATGACTTTATCAGAGGTGATAACGGCAGAACCTGTGATCCTTCCGTTGGTCCTGAATTTCCATTTTAGCGCACCTGTATTCAGGTCATAGCAGTACAGGTATTTATCTTCATTACCTATGATAACAGAATTTCTTCCTATGGCAGGTATTCCCACAACTGATCCTGATGTCTCACCAGCAGGTATCTTCCATGCCAGTTCCCCTGTGAAAAGGTCAAGGCAGAAGAAATTCCCGTCATAATCGCCGAAGCATGCCCTGCTGCCTGAAAGGGCCGGAGAGGAGGCAATATAAGTACCTATTTCGATTGATTCTTTTTCTTTCCCTGAGTAGGTGTCAACAATCCTTACGAAGCCGTCACAGCCTCCGAAAACGATGTTGTTGTTTGTTACGGCAGGTGTCCCGTTGACATAGTTTAGTGTTTCAAGCTTCCACTGCAGCAAGCCCGTTGAAGGATCGACAGAGTGCAGATAGTAATCATAACTACCAACGACAATGCCCGATCTTCTGCCTGTCGACCATGAATTGGCCGAACCTGCAATCTGGTTTTCAGTGACATACCTCCATACTGCTTTCCCGTTTCTTTTATTTATTGCCTGAAGGATTCCGTCGTTAAAACCGATTATCACATTGTCTCCATAAACCATTGGAGGTGCCTCCGTAGCTGAAGCGCCCTGATACTGCCATTTAATCTTTCCGTCGGTCCCGGCAGCCACAACCGTACCCTTGTCGTTTCCGAAGTATATCATTCCTCCGCTTACGACAGGGGATGATTTTGTCCTTGTCCTTGTCGGAAGGCTCCATATAAGCGAAGGAGATGAAGGTATCGCGGCACCTGTTGTTCCGGCAAGATCGGGCCGGCCCCTGAAAATGGTCCATTCATCCTCCGGGGTCTGTGACAAGGCAGAAAGGCTGGTTGAGATCAGTAAAAGTATAAGTACCTTCAATCTGTTCATTATCTTCAGTTTTTCAGGAATGCAAGCGCTCCCGTGGGGCATACCTCAACGCATTTTTCAGCAACAGCGGCCGTGATATCATCAAATTCAGCCGTAAGTGGTTCGGATAACAAAGATACGAATCCCCTGT
>CAZXSW010000150.1:0-3126 GCA_964642615.1 uncultured Rikenellaceae bacterium
GGTTTATGGAAAATTTCATAGTATCAGCAAGAAAATACAGGCCGGCAACCTTCGACATGGTGGTGGGGCAGGAAACAATTACAAATACGCTGAAAGCCGCGATTAAAGGGAACCATCTGGCACAGGCCTACCTCTTTTGCGGTCCCAGGGGGGTTGGTAAAACAACTTGTGCAAGGATATTTGCCAAGACTATCAACTGCAGTAATTTGAGGGACAATGGCGAAGCCTGTGATGCCTGCGAATCATGCCTGTCGTTCAATACACTGCGATCGTTCAACATCCATGAACTCGATGCCGCCTCCAACAATAAGGTAGAAGACATCAGGAACCTTACCGACCAGGTGAGAATCCCTCCGCAGGTTGGCAAGTACAGCATCTACATAATCGATGAGGTTCACATGCTCTCCACCCAGGCGTTCAACGCATTTCTTAAAACCCTGGAGGAACCTCCTTCGCATGCCATCTTCATTCTTGCTACTACTGAAAAACATAAAATAATTCCAACCATCCTCTCCCGGTGCCAGATATTCGATTTTAACAGGATTCGGATTGAAGACATTGCCGCCCGCCTGACATATGTAGCCTCAAATGAGGGTGTTGTTGCCGAGGAAGAGGCTCTTCATATTATTGCACAGAAGGCTGACGGGGCACTAAGGGACGCCCTTTCGATATTTGACCAGATAGTAAGCCTGTGCGGAAAGACCATTACCTACAGGGACGTGATCGGGAACCTTAATGTGCTTGATTTTGAATATTATTTCAGGACGGTTGATGCTGCGTTTAAAGGCGATGTTGATTCAGTCCTTACGATTTTCTCCGAGGTACTGGAGAAGGGCTTTGACGGACATAATTTTGTTTCGGGCCTCTGCAGTCACCTCCGCGATCTTCTGGTAAGCAAGGATGAGATAACCCTGAAACTCCTTGAGGCAACTCCTGCTATCCGTCAGAGATACCTCGGGCAGACCAGGGACTGTTCAGAAGAATTTATCTTTAAGGCACTGGAACTTGGAAGCAATACTGATCTGTCATACAAGGCGAGCAAAAATCCGCGCTTACATGTCGAACTGTTTCTTATCCGCTTGTCCCGCCTTAATTCCGTCGCAGCTGAAGTGACAGAAAAAAAAAAGCCTGAAATAACCCAAAAGGAAGAAGAAATATCATACCCCTCAAAGTCGGGAATAATCAGGGAAACCAATGAACATCCGGAGGCGTTCAGGACCAAAGAGTCTGAACATCCCGGAGGCTTGCATGCACCCGTAATCGAAAAACAAACGCGGTCTTTTTCTATAAAGGATATTATTTCGGAAGAAAAGAAGGATAATCCGCCCGTCAGTGAACAATCCGTAGAAAAAGCCCCGGAAGCCCGGCAGCAGGAGCCGGATCCGGCAGAGGAACTTACAGCTGAATCATTTGATAAAGCCTGGAAGGAATTCACCGATTCACTCAAAGGAGAGGGCGCCAGAGTTGTCAGTATGTTTAAAACAGTTAAGACTGAGATAAATGAGGATGCAGGTATAACCATCCATCTTTCAAATGCCGCCCAGAAGGACCTTTTTGTCCTGAACTACAAACCCCGCCTTTCTGCTTTCCTGCAAAAGAGGTTCAAGCCGGGAGAAATAGAAATCACTACAACGGTTGATCTTTCTGAAACCAATGGAATTATCTATTCGGATGAACAGAAATACAATCACCTGGTTACAAAATACCCCGGACTGAAGGATTTTAAAAAGGCCTTTAATCTTGATATTCCGTAAATACTTTTAATTGCTTTGACCGGTGGATGATGAAAACGGTATATTGAAAAAATACCCGGGGGAGCGAACTTCAGAAGAAGTAAGGGCTGCAGGTATTGCCCACGACCTTAATAACGTTCTGGCAGTCATCTCCGGCTATGCCGAAATGCTGAGGGATGATCTTGAAGATAATGAGTCATTTAAAGATAACGCCGTAAAAATTCTCACTGCAGTGGACAGGGCAAGGTCACTGACCGGAAAACTGCTTGCATCAGGGAACATCCCTGCTGAAAATAAAACCGTTGTAGACCTGAATGATGTGGTTGCAGAAACAATCGGTTTCTTTCGTCCTTCGTTGCCATCAGACATTCGCCTTCTTGCCGGTTTCCACACTGAAACCATTCCTGTTTATGCCGATCCTTCCGAATTGCTCAGGGTTTTTCTTAATATAATCAGGAACGCTGTCCAGTCGATGGGGGGAAAGGGAGGTACACTATCCGTTCAAACATCAGTGAGGAAAGATGGGGAAAAGCAGACTGTTGAAGACAGTCAGTCCGGAAGGTCCGGCATTGTTGAAATAACCGACACAGGTTGCGGAATGGATGCGCTGACACAGAAAAGAATATTTGAGCCTTATTTTACTTCACGGTCCGATGGTTCGGGCACAGGAATCGGACTATATGTTTCACGGGAGATAATCAGAGGCATGGGAGGCACAATAAGTGTCTCAAGCAGGAAAAACGAAGGATCTGTTTTTACTATCTGCCTTCCGTTGTTTAATAGCGGATGATATATAATGAACATTATTTGGATAAGAATTTGTAACTTGGCGTTCTCAATGTTTTTGTAAAAAAAGAAATCCAGACAGAAATGCCGGTTGTCATGATCATAGAAGATGACAGGGAACTGCGGAAGATGCTCAGAACCGCACTTCTGAGAAAGGAGTATACTGTACTTGAAGCTGATAATGGCAGGGAGGCGCTGATAAATTTTAAACCCGGTGTTACCGACCTTGTGATAACTGATCTGCTCATGCCCGAAGAAGATGGTCTGAAAGTAATTATGACGATGCGGGAATTAAAAAAAGGGATAAGGGTTATAGCTATATCCGGCGGGGGAAAAGCCGGCCCGGGGAACTACCTCGAGATGGCAAAAGCTCTTGGGGCTGATGCTGTCTTTTCAAAACCTTTTGCTGTAAATGATCTTGTAAACCGGATAGAAGAGCTGCTCATAATCGAACAATAGGTTTATTAAATTGTTAAACAGTCAAATCTAAACTCAATAAAAATATGCTTAAGAGAAAAGTTGAAGATATCTGCAACCGTCAGATTGAAAGAGAAGGATACTCATCAAACCTCTACCTTGCAATGGCAGTATGGGCCGAAACCAAAGG
>CAZXSW010000151.1:0-3126 GCA_964642615.1 uncultured Rikenellaceae bacterium
ATATCGTCTCGCGTACCGTTTATACTCCTGTGGACTGGCAGGACCAGTATAACCTGCACAGGGGAAGCGGACTGGGCCTTTCCCATAAGATGCTTCAGATCGGAGGGTTCCGTCCAGCCAATTACGACGAGGAATTCAGAAACGTATTCTATGCCGGGGCTTCAACCATTCCCGGCACCGGGCTGCCCATGGTGCTCATAAGTTCAAAGCTGGCTGTTGAGAGAATAGAAAAGTACAGTCCGCCCTCTGTTAACCCCTGAGAAACTGCCGGGAGGAAGTATGAAGATCAATG
The DNA here is from genome assembly GCA_964642615.1 of uncultured Rikenellaceae bacterium. Lineage (GTDB taxonomy): Bacteria > Bacteroidota > Bacteroidia > Bacteroidales > VadinHA17 > LD21. The sequence continues at coordinate 293 of CAZXSW010000151.1, forward strand.
TATTCTGGTTCAGACGAGATCTCAGGTTGAATGATAATACAGCATTTGACAAAGCCTTAAGTGCCGGCCTGCCGGTTCTCCCCGTCTTTATCTTTGATACAGCGATTACCGATGATCTCAGCCATGATGACCCCAGGCTAAATTTTATTTACGATACCCTTTCATCCCTTAATAACAAACTGCTTCCCTTTGGTGGATCCATTCTTGTCATAAAGGGTGATCCCCTCGTCATACTTGAGGAACTGGCTTCGGAATACCTGATTGAAAACGTGTTTATAAACAAGGACTATGAACCATATGCCATCGACAGGGACGAAAAAGCAAAGGCTCTTCTGGCATCACATGGGATCTCCCTCAGACCGTTCAGCGATCAGGTTATTTTCGGTGAAGATGAGGTGGTGAAAGATGACGGGAAACCGTATTCAGTCTTTACTCCATATAAAAACCGCTGGCTACGGAGGTTTAAGGAACTCACGCTGACTCCTGCACCGGGACTTCCCGTTGGGAAAGGCACGTTTTTCTCCTCAGGTAAAGCATTCCCCGTGAAAGAAGAGATAGGGATACTTCAGTCGCAAATCAGGGTACGTGACTTCGACCTGTCTGTCATACCTGATTACCACAAATTCCGCGATCTGCCGGCGGAGGACCGTACAAGTTTCCTGTCGCCTCATCTCCGGTTCGGGACTGTGAGCATCAGGGAGATTACAGCCAGGGCTTCCAGGGAAAATCAGGTCTTTCTCAATGAACTTATATGGCGTGAGTTCTTCATGCAGATACTATTCCATTATCCGGGTGTTGTAACAGGTAACTTCAAGCCGGCCTTTGACCATATACCATGGCGAAACAACCCCGTTGAATTTGAACGATGGTGCAACGGTGAAACAGGGTATCCCATCGTCGACGCCGGAATGCGTCAACTTAATGCCACAGGCTTCATGCACAACAGGGTGCGGATGATCACAGCTGGTTTCCTATGCAAACACCTGCTTATAGACTGGCGATGGGGCGAAGCTTATTTCGCCGGAAGGCTGCTCGACTATGAACTGTCATCCAACAACGGCAACTGGCAATGGGCAGCAGGTACAGGTTGTGATGCCGCTCCATGGTTCAGGATATTCAATCCCTCAACCCAACAGAAGAAATTCGATCCCAGGGGAAGTTATGTCAGGAAATGGGTACCTGAATACGGCTCTTCCGGATATCCTGCCCCTATGGTCGATCATGATGCTGCCAGGCGAAGGGCTATTGAGGCCTATGGCAATGCCATGAAACACGGATCGGCCGGCTTCGGTGGAAAATCAGGGCGTTGAATCAGGTTCGCGACAATGATTTGCTTTGATTCTAAGAAATATATTAACTTTAGGTCTAAAACAAAAAAGATGAAAAGGCCAGCCTGCTACATATTTACCTTTATCAGCCTTTCCATGTTCCTGTTATTCCTATTACTTCCCTCCTGTGAAAAAGGAAGCGGAGATACGCGCTACAGGGGCACCTGGATTAGCAACGACACCATCCTTTCAGATCAGACTTCGTATATCACAAGCCGCACACTTACACTTACTGAAGACTCATATGCCGAGGTCTATATCATCAGTCGTGAGTCTACGGGAGCCATTGTGATGGTCCTTGGCCTGAAAGGCGGACTTTCTGTAAATGACAACAGACTTACTTTCAAGCTTAAGGAGCTCGGGACCTGTGTCAGGGACGCCACTGAAAGATGTACAGGTGATGTGGCGTGGTACGGATCTGATACTTCGTACTACACTGAAAACATTGACTATTTCAATCTCACTGTGGAAGGAGAATATGAGGTGGACGGGGAATCACTACTCCTTACACGCGATATGAACGGCGACGGTGACAGTGAGGATACAGGAGAGGATATCGTCTTCACCCGTATCTGAAGCCCCGGATATTTCTTCGCTGAGAGATGCATTTTCGTAAGCCGGATTAACACTTCCCGGCTCTGCTTCATAAATCGCCTTGAGCCAGTAGCTGACAGTATAGGGATTTATAGCTGACATTATACTAAAAAGCTAAATAAAATGAGAAAAATTTCTGCAAATTTTTCAGTCTTTAAATGATCTTTGTTTCAATCACTTACCTGAGGTGGAAAAATACCTTTATTCAGCAACGACTGTGAATAAGTATTTTAAATTGTTAATTATTTCTAAAACATATTAATTTTGCCGGCTGTTTAAAGAATTATTTTTACGCTGAGAAAAAATGGTCAGGCGTTTAGTCGCTCATTTTCAGATCTCGCTTAGTATGACAAAAGATACAGACAAACAATAATACCCAATTGCAAACAACAAATTTAACACAGACAGAAATGAAAAAAACAAAATTCCTTACCCTTTCACTAATCATGCTTGCATGCACTGCAGGTGTGTTTGCTCAGGCTACTGCCACAGCAACAGCAGTTATTCTTACTCCTCTTTCTATCAGCAAAACGTTAGATATGGATTTTGGTGATATAGTTGCCGGTGGCGGAGGTGATGTAGTACTTAATCCCCAGACAACTTCGAGATCAACGACTGGTCCTGGTGTTTTCGGAACCTTTACCCTGGCGGCATTCAGTGTAACTGGTAATAGCGCCAGCACTGTCACAATTGGTCTCCCTGCTACTCATACCATAACCAGGGTATCAGGAACAGAGACCATGACTGTTTCCAATTTTACCTCTTTCCCTTCAGGCACACTTACACTCTCAGATCCGGCAGGCACAGGGACCTTTAATGTGGGAGCCACCCTTGGGGTAGGAGCATCCCAGGTACCCGGAACATATGAGAATGCCGCAGGTTTTACGGTAACCGTCAACTATCAGTAGAAAG
>CAZXSW010000152.1:0-3089 GCA_964642615.1 uncultured Rikenellaceae bacterium
AAGGGTTCTTTCTTCCGAGCACATTATAGACAGTGAATGAAAATGAGGAATGATTTAGTTTCTTAGCTTTCAGGTTACCATTAAGTGTAGCCGAGAGATCGAGCCTCATATAATCCGGGATTCTGTATTCGTTTCTCTTTGAATAACTTACCTGGGTGCCGTTATTGAATTCATAAAATGCTACGGGAAAAGTGATTGGTCTTCCTGTGTTATAATTAAATCCCGAGGTCAGGCTGAACCGCCTTGAAGCTCTCAGGTTGGCTACTATCTTAAGATCGTGGGGTTTGTCGTAACTTGCAGGGAAATATTCTCCGCCGTTAACCTTCTCCTCGTCATATTGTCCGTCGACCCTGAGCAGTACCCTCGACCAGGTATAACTGATCCAGCCCGTAAGGGCTCCGCTTTGCTTTCGTACCATAAGCTCGACCCCGTAAGCCTTCCCTTTGCCGCTTATGACATCGGTCTCGGGATACCTGTTCATAAGTAACTGAGCCCCGCTCTTGTAATCAAGAATGTTATCGAGCCATTTGTAGTAGGCTTCCACTGATGTCTCAATGGCCCTCCTGGGCGAGTTCCTGTACAGCCCGGCCGAGACCTGATCTCCGCGTTGTGGTCTGACATATCTGTCACTGAGGATCCAGACATCGGTGGGCGACATGGAAGTTGTATTCGAAAGCATATGAACATGCTGGTATACTCTCTGGACACCCATCTTCAAAGAAGACCTGGGCGACAGTATCAGTCGTGATGTAAGCCTTAGTTCTATCTCCGGATAAAACTCCCTGACTTCTCCCTTACTGTACATGACACTGTCGGAGATTGTTGCGGGCGACCTTGAAAGGCCGTCAGAGTAAATATAATCGGTACCCGGACCGAATGAAGTAAAGAAGATGGCCCTTATACCTCCTGAGACCAGAAGAGAGGACGATACTTCAAACTCATCTGAGAAATAAACAGCAGGTTCAAGGGCTCTCTCCTTCTCAAGGGTAAGCGGTCCGACAACAGAAAAGTCGCCGTAAGGGATCCTTTCTCCGGGTAACAGCGAGTACCATGTTGCATCAAGTCCGAAATCCATCCTGTGACGGCCTGAGGGATTATAAAGGAAGTCGGCGCGTGCAATCTTCTGGTTAAGGTTGTAGTAGTTGGAACTGAAGGATGTGGAATCGCGGTTATAGTCGAGCTGATAGTCGTAGTTGCTGATTATGGCCTGGAAGTCCGCCGAGAGTTCCCTGCTGAAAGTATGTTTCCATTTGAGAGTTGCGGCAAGGTTTCCGTAGTTGAAGGCATTCTCCCTGTAGTAAGAGAACATGTCGCTGCTGAGGTAACCCGATAGTGACAGGCTGTTCTTTGAGTTGACAGTGGTGGTTAACATGGCCTGGAAATCATAGAAGCCTGCACTGCTTTTCTTAAGTTTTTCATCCCTGAGCATATTGAGGATCCAGTCGGAATAGGTTGCTCTTCCTCCGGCTATGAAAGAACTTTTTCCCTTTACAAGAGGACCTTCAACCATCAGCCTGCCGGTCACAGGACTTATTCCTCCGCTGACCTTCAGCTTCTCACTGTTACCCTCAAGAAGGCTGATATCCATTACTGATGACAGACGGCCGCCGAAACGTGCCGGCATCCCGCTCTTGTACAGGGTAACGTCTGATATCATGTCGGAGTTGAAGGCTGAAAAGAAACCAAAGAAGTGCGACGAATTGATGACAGGTGCATTATTAAGAAGAACAAGGTTCTGATCGCTGCTCCCTCCTCTTACATTGAATCCCCCCGAAGCCTCCCCCACGGTCTGGATACCCGGAAGCATCAGCGAGCTCTTTACAATATCGGCCTCACCCATACCCATGGGTATCTGCCTGAGCATTTTCACATCAATCTTTTCAACGCCCATACTTACGTTCTTTACTATATTTCCTCTGTTGGCCGAGACAATTATCTCGCCAAGCTGGTTTGTACTCTCCGTAAGTCCCACATCAAGAGTCCCGTCAGAATAGATTATCACATTGCGCCGTGCCGTTCTCATGCCAACCATCCTGTATTCAATCTGGTACTGACCTGCGGGAAGCGCTATTGAGTAATAACCTGCCTCATTTGACATGGCACCGGCTTTAAGCTTTTCAATATAGACAACAGCTCCCTGCATTGCCTGGCCTTCCATTGTATTAAAGATGTTTCCCGACAGGTTTACCCGCTCACCATCACGGCCGGCAGAAGGCTTTCCGATCCGGAAGATCCTTGATTCGTCGCCTATATTTACTACATCATCAGCCTGAGGCAATTTCGCGTAAAATGTGGTGTCAGCAGCTGTCTGCGACCTCTTAAGGAAATCGCGGTATTCATTCATAAATCCGGTCCTGATCTGATATCCTTTAGATAAGATAAGTTTATTCCCCTCAGCTATTATGAATGAGAAGCCCTCACGCCGGAGGCTTCTGCCGAAAGCGTCTTCAAAGAACTCATCCCCGGCATTCAGCGACAGGTAAAGCGAGTCGGTCCATTTGTCAGCGTAATATATTTTTACCGGCACTATTTTCTCGAGAGTGTCGACCACATCCCTGAAAAGGATAGAATCGAGCTGTATGGTCAGATTGCTTTTCTGGCTGCTTAACAAAAGCACCTGAGACAACAGGAAAAGGGATAAAACAAACTTTTTCATCTGGTCTTCATGGCTTCAGAAGAGATTCATAGTGGTCGAGGATCTTCACTATCTGATGTTTTTCAGCCTTCCTCAGGTTTATCCTGTTCTTACGAGCAAAAGCCTTTACTTCTCCGGCATTCTCCCCAAAGATGGAAAAGAACCTGCCTGAAGGTCTTATCCTTTCATATCCGACACCAGTACTTACGTATCCGACAGGAGAATAGAAATACTGATCGATAGCGTTCCGCTCATGAGTCACAGACCTGTGCCTGATGATATAACTGCAGATGCCTGTCCTGGCCAGTTCATAGAATCCGCTGGCAAGGCCTGATTCACTGCTCATTGAAAAAAACCTGAAATCAAGGGTATCTGTATTAAACATCAGTATGAACCTGTCGATTATATTACTGTTGAGCGATACTTCGTATAACCTGCCGTTAAAGATCAGGGT
>CAZXSW010000153.1:0-2988 GCA_964642615.1 uncultured Rikenellaceae bacterium
GCTTTATGGAAGCGATTCGGGCCACCAGTCATCAATGGGAGGAAGAGATAAGCCGCTGGCTACCGGGCCGGAAGGTGCCGGCCCCGACGACTGGGTTCTTAATGAGGAAGCTCTCAGAAATCTCGGCTATATGCAGATGAAGAAGACCCACGATGCCGTGATGGTCATCATCGAAAGGATCTATGGAGAAAGACCCCGTTATAATTATTACTCAGGCGGCTCCCAGGGCGGGAGGGAAGGTCTTATGGTTGCACAGAGATACCCGGCAGACTACGACGGTATCATCTCCGATGTACCCATCGTCAGTTTCTCTTCGCTTATGCTTGCACCTGAACTTATAAGGATACAGGAAAAACCAGTTGCTAACTGGATAACCCCGGCCCTTACGGGTCTTATCAGGTCTGAGTTCCTCAGGCAGTGTGATGAACTCGACGGTCTGGCCGACGGGATAATAAACAACTATATGGCTTCAAGGGAGATCTTTGATGTGACAGATGGCAAAGGACCAGCCGATCCGTGGAAAGACCTCAGAATTCAGAACAGTGATGGGGCTGCTTCCGGAACAGGTCAGGCCGCTGACAAACTAAGCCCCGGACAAATAAATACCCTGGAATTCATATACAGTCCCTACAGGTTCCCTGTTCCTCTGGCTAACCGTGTAAAGTCATTCGGAATGTGGCTCCCGAACATTGAGCCTGATGCCTTTGGTACCATTACCGGAACAAGATACAAGGGGCAGGAAGGGGCAGGAGATGATGCTCCGGTTCACGCCTCACTGGGAGTGATTGGCGTAACCGGCATCCTGATGCAGGATATCTCTGCCAATCCCCTCGACTATGCTGAGACAAAAGAGATGAACAAACGCAGGAAACTGGTATCACAATGGCTCGATGCCACCAGTCCGAACCTTAATGCCTTTTTCAAACGGGGAGGGAAAATAATAGTAACTTCAGGTACCCAGGATTTTATTGCCTCCTCCGGTGCCCAACTCGATTACTACCAGTCGCTTGTTGACAAAATGGGTCAGAAGAAACTCGACCAGTTTGCCCGCCTGTATGTTGTACCCCAGGGCGGTCATGGATTATCAGGAAGAAGCTACAAGGAAAACGGTAAGGGAGAAAGTGTTACCGTAAAGAACATCCCTGGCCCGAACTCCGCCGACAAGACTGACCTGCTCATAGCATGGGTTGAGGAGGGCAGGGCTCCTTCAAAAACCCTCGTGGTAAGTCCCGAGGGCAGAATTAGTGAGAACACAACAGGGAAAGGCTATCTCCTCTGCTCGTATCCTTCATATCCAAAGTATATAAAGGGATCTGAAGATGAGGCATCATCATATGTAAGCGCGTCTGAGTGAACGCATACGGAATATTACTATAGGCCTAGTACCTCTCTGCCCTGTTTGAATACTATGTCGACGGGGATTCCCTGTGCATTGACCTTTTCAAGGTCGCGTTGCAGGCTTTCGGTCATGATGCCGTCACTCTCCACCCAGGCCTTTGCAGCATCATAGTCGCCGTTGCCCTGAACAGTCAGTATCTTTTCAACAAGTGACTCAACAGCTTTTTTCATTTCATCGAAACTGACCCTGTAGAAACCATTATCCTGGTAAACAAAGGCATTGTTGTCGGCGAAATATTTAAGGCTTAGCATGTTGGCTTTTCCATGAGCACTGGCCGCCCCGAAACGGCTTGAGCGGAAGATTCCTGCAAAGAAGGTAACATAGTTATCCATCACTTCGCCGCTTGTTATCTCACCCATCTCATACAGCCGTGTAACGAGCCACAGTCCCATTATGTCGGCCTTAGCCTCCTCGAGGGCTGAATACTGCTCTTTAAGGGCTTCCCTTACAGGACCTTTCCCGTTGATAGTGTTCTTAATGCCCATACCATGCGCCACCTCGTGAAAAGTGGTGTTTTCAAAAAAGGCATCGAAAGTGATGTGCTGACGCTGGCTCTCGTCTATAAGCATACCGGCAATAGGCATAAGAATGTTGTCGAACTTGGCCTTCATTGAATTCTTGAGCTGCAGCTTCCGGCTTCCGATAGCCAGGTGGATTTCAGGATCATTGGGAAGGTTTATGGCAATGGTCTTGCTTCCTGCATTACAGTCGCCGGCGTAGTAAATGGCATCGTAGACATTCATATCGGCATCGGTGCCCGGAACCTCAGCCTTATAGGTCTGATCGACAGGCAGGGCCGCCTGAAGTCCCGTCAGCATGGAGTTGTACTTGGCCAGGCGGGCACTCCATTCAGGATCCTTTACCAGAACAAAGGCTTCATGAGCTGCCTTGTAGCCGAAGAGCTGGTCCTCATAATTCTCAATCGGTCCGACCACAAAGTCAATGTTCGATTGTTTCATCTCCATCCAGGCGAAATCACTCTCCTGGTACTGGTTGCTCATAAGGGCAGCTGCCCTTAGTGTAAGGTATTTCTTAAGCCCCTCATCCTCTGCCAGTCCTGCTGCTTTAAGCATCAGTTCAGCGGCTCTGGTATGTTGTTCACTGAAGGCTTCGGAATAGGGGACTACAGTAAGTTTTCCATCGCCGTTGCGGCGGATCATTGAATAAAGACCCGTCTTATCGGGGTTGTCCCATTGCTCAAACTCCTCAACAGTCATATCAGCAGGATAGAACTGCGCTGAAGCAGGTTTCTCCCCGAATCCGGGCAGGAAGGGGGCATTGCCGTCGAGCCTGTCCCATGGTCCATAGTGGATCTTCAGATACTCCCTGGCATATTCATTGGAGGTGCGGGTAAGGAGTTCCTCCCTGTCACCGTAAGCCTGAAACCAGTACACATCGTCCATTATGGCCGCCACATCGATAAGTATACCTATGATCTCCCTTTCTGAATCGCTGAGCCATGTAAGGTCGGTTGTAAGGGTAACTTCCCTGAACTGTGCAAGTTTGGCTTTCATGTCTTCCGTCAGCTGTTTGTCTGACAAGTTACATCCTGCACCTGTCAATAATGGTATGACTATCATTAAGCAAAG
>CAZXSW010000154.1:0-2955 GCA_964642615.1 uncultured Rikenellaceae bacterium
GCACCGGTGGTTCAGATCGATGGAAAGACATACGGTCATGTAAAACCTACTGAAGTTAACCGGATAGTCAATGACTTCCTTCAGACGTCGGCAGAGGAACATGACGACGAAAATAATGATGAAAGCACTGATTTTGATGCTGAGGTAAGAATAGGTCTGGGATCATGCTGTGTGGCAGGAGGAAGCAGGGAGATACTCGGTACCCTTCTGAATGTTAGGGATGATTACGGACTTAATATTAAAGTGAAGCCTGTGGGATGTGTAGGTGTATGTAATCAGACACCTCTTCTGGAGATAGTCGGAAAACAGGGTATAAGTTCCAGCTATACCAATGTAAGGAAGGATGAGGTTGAAGAGATTTTGCTCAAACACATCATTCCCAGGTCGCTGGATAAAAAAATAAGGGTCAGGATAAACAACCTTGCCGATACCTTTATATCTGACGACTTGCTTTACAGTCCTGTCAACCTTCCCGACAGCGACAGGGAACATGTTCTGAACGACTTTCAGGTATCACAGTTCCGTATTGCAACACTTCACGGGGGGCTTATGACACCTGATTCATTTGACGAATACTCCCTCCTTGATGGTTTTTCAGCCCTCAGGAAGGTGCTTATGATAAACAATCATGCAGATGTTACAGAGGTCATTAAAGCAAGCGGACTCAGGGGCCGTGGCGGTGCGGGATTCCCGACAGGAAGAAAATGGGAAATATCGACGGGTATAAGATCCAAACCCAAATATGTGGTTTGCAACGGAGATGAAGGAGATCCGGGAGCCTTTATGGACAGGATGATACTTGAGTCGTTCCCGTTCAGGATTATCGAGGGAATGCTTATTGCCGGATTTGCCACAGGAGCTGACAGGGGGATTTTCTATATAAGGGCCGAATATCCCCTGGCTGTCGAAAGGGTAAGGAGTGCACTGAGTGTATGCAGGGAAAAAGGTATAGTCGGGAATAATATTATGGGATCCGGTTTCTCATTTGAGATTGAGGTCTTCGAAGGCGCCGGAGCTTTTGTGTGTGGTGAGGAGACTGCCCTTATTGCTTCTCTCGAAGGCCGGAGGGGGACTCCCCATCTGAGACCTCCCTACCCTGTTGCAAAAGGATACAAAGGCTTCCCTACCCTTGTCAATAATGTCGAGACACTTGCAATGGTGCCATGGATAATAAGTAACGGGGCATCGGCTTTCAATGCCATCGGGACAGTTGAAAGCAAGGGAACTAAAGTGTTTGCCCTTGCCGGGAAAGTTGCCAAGGGTGGACTTATTGAGGTTCCCATGGGGACAACTATAAGATATATAGTTGAAAAGATAGGCGGAGGGGTGGCTCCAGGACGGACCTTTAAGGCTGTCCAGATCGGAGGTCCCTCGGGAGGCTGTATCCCTGAGAGACTTGCCGATACACCTGTTGACTATGAGGAACTTACCAGGCTTGGGGCCATGATGGGATCAGGAGGAATGGTTGTCCTCGACGATACCGACTGTATGATCGACATGGCAAAATACTTCCTTGAGTTCACCCATAAACAGTCGTGCGGGAAATGCACCTGGTGCCGTGTTGGAACCAAACATATGCTCGACATTCTTGAGAAGCTTTCACGCGGACAGGCTTCACTTAACGACATTGATGAGCTTGAAAAGCTTTGTCACGAAGTTCAGAAGGGAAGCCTCTGTGGTCTTGGAAAAACAGCTCCGAATCCGGTACTTACCGGACTCCTTTATTTCAGGGAAGAATACGAAGCCCATACCCGTGGTATATGTCCTGCCAAACGATGCAGGTCACTTATACGATATGAGATAACCGATAAGTGTAGCGGGTGCACCAAATGCTCTCAGGAGTGCCCTGTGGATGCCATTGAATTCAGACCCTATGAGAAACACGAGATCATCCAGTCACTATGTACAAAGTGCGATAACTGCCGGATAGTTTGTCCTGATGATGCCATTGAACTTGTTAATACACATAATGAGAATTAAAATTGACAATATTGAAGTAGAGGCTGAAGATGGTATCACCATTCTTGATGCAGCCCGCCTGGCAGGAATAGATATACCAACACTATGCCACAATGACGGAGTGGAGCCTTATTCATCATGCATGGTTTGTATGGTCAGGGATAAGGCTAAAAACAACTTTGTGCCTTCATGCTCGGCTCTTGCACACGACAGTATGGATATAGATGCTTCGGGCGAAGAAGTGCTGAGTCTAAGAAAAAAAGCCGTCACACTTCTTCTTTCGGAACACAGGGCCGAATGTGAGGCCCGTTGCCGTGCAGTATGCCCTGCGGGTTACAACATACCGCTTATGAACAGGCAGCTTGTGGCGGGAGAATATGAGGAAGCAGCAGAACTAATAAGGTCGGAGATCGGTAATGGAGAACTTAACTGCATAAGCTGCAAGGCTTTCTGTGAGAATGCCTGTCTGAGGAGGAAAATTGATTCGCCTATTTCTATAAGAAATATCAGAATATTCATAAGCAATAACCTGCCGGCTGTCAGGAAATATGAAGTATCTCCCCTTTTTTCAGCTAAAGGTGTCAGGGACAGATACTCCTCCAGAACCGGACCCCTTGAAGAAAAGGAACTGGCTGAATGGACCAGGGAATGTCAGGAAAATCCTGTCCGGCACAGGGATATTTCCGGATTTGATATGGCGGCAGAAGAAGCTGCAGCCTGCATGCACTGCGACTGTCGTGCTTCATCCGACTGCCGGCTGAGAGAGCTTGCTGATAAGTTCGGGCTTAAGGATCCCAAAGGTAAATTTGTTAATGCCCCTATAAGAAAAAAAATAAGCCGCAAAACCGGCCTGATTTTTGAAAACTCAAAGTGTATAAAATGCGGTTTATGTGTGAGAATCGTTGCTGACTCCGCTGAAAACCCTGCTTTGTGTTTCATCAACAGGGGATTCGTATCTTTGTTATCCGAACCACTTACGGCTGAATTTGATGATAT
>CAZXSW010000155.1:0-2938 GCA_964642615.1 uncultured Rikenellaceae bacterium
CCGATCGGCGACTGCTCGCCTCCCAGTGTGTCGATGTCATCCTTTTTGCACGATGTGACGATAGCAATTAAGAGCAGGACGATTACAAGTAATTTTGATCTCATAGGTAGAAGTTTTAGTTTAAATTCAGCATAAATATATCATAAAATAAATATACCCTTAACAATTATTGACGGATCGCTTAATTTTTTACATTAACAGCTTTCACACTCTCCCAAGCCCTTGCACTCTCATAAAGCATCCCCTGGAAAATCTTAAATCTCAGGTACAGTTTTCTTATCCAGTGTCATTTCAGACATGAAAAAAACTTTATGTACATTGCGAGATTAATCTGGTTTCACGGTATCTGTTAAATGAACTTCAGGCATGATAATAGATGGCCACGCGCATCTGGGAGGTGAATACAGGGATGGAGAGTCAGTAATGGCAACCCTCGATGCGGCAGGTGCAGACAGGGTATTGATCTGTCCGGCCGACAGGGAAAGGACCGGAAAACTGTATATACCGGGGTTTTCAGACAGGTTTTCAGCCGATGAGCTTAATTTTATAATAAACAGGTTTCTACGGAGATCGTTCAACACTGGATTCAGGCACGATAATATTGAGGAGGGAAACAGAAAAGTCTACGAAACTGCACTGGCTTCGGGAGGAAGGATTATGCAGTCGTTCTGGGCCGATCTTCGCAGAAGTAATGTGATGGATGACCTTGAGCGGAAATATGAACTTTGGCAATTCAGGGGTATAAAGCTTCACCAGAGTTGTAATCCTTTTACTGTAAGATCTTCAGTCTTCCGCGACCTGGCCGGCTTTGCCCATGAAAAAGGCCTGCCCGTTTTCATTCACCTGCATTCGGGTAAGGATGTAGCCGATTTCATCTCTGTTTCAAAAGAACTGAAGACAGTTTTTATTTCCGGCCACCTTATTGGGCTGGATATATTTATCGAAAACAGGGACCGGGTTGGGGAAAATGTTTTCTTTGACATTTCCTGTCCTCCCCTGGTGCCTCTGCGCCGGATGGTCAGGGCACTCAGGTCTTTCGGACCCGGCCGCCTGCTGATGGGTTCGGATACCCCGTATGGTAGAAACAATACGATTCAGATTATCTCGAGGATAAGGTCGATGCCCGTCAGCGATGCTGAAAAGGATCTGATACTTGGTAACACACTAAGTGATATACTGCGCATCTGAAGATCACAGTGCGGGTTCTTCGCCAAACAGAACCTTCTCAAGGAATCTCATGTAAACCCGGGTACCTGATACCACTGCTTCGACAGGTATCCTTTCATCGTAGTTATGTATGGTTTCGAGCAATCCGCGGTCTAGAACCGAAGGTATGATACCGAAGACAGGGATTCCCTTGTTACGGAAATAGTTATTGTCTGTAGTGGCAGGAAACATAACGGGTATTACTTCTGATCCGGGGTAAATCTCGCCCAGGGCATCGCAGAATAACCTGTAAAACGAGTCGGGAACTGTGGTTGTGGCGTTCCTGGTTTCTTCGATAAGGGTAATTTCAATAAGATCGTTTCCCAGCTTTTTCTCCAGAAGACTCATAAAATCCTGGGTAGAGGTACAGGGCAGGAGCCGGCAGTCGAGAAGAACAGTTATCTCCTGAGGTATCTGATTGATGTCAGTATCGGGATTGAATATTCCTGTAATAGTTGTAGTATTGGTGACTGTCGACAGCATAAGGTGATTCTTCTTAAGACCCGTGGTAACAAGAGGTCTGAAGATTACAGGGTTTTTAAGTATGAAGCCGGGGATGCCTTTTCTAAGGCGGCCATATGATCTGAGCATGGTTCTTGCGTCCCTGTGAAATGAGATCCGTGCATCCTTTTTTGTTAGTCCCGAAAGTGCATTGATCATCAGCTTGTTGGTATATTCGGGAGGAGGTACTGCCCCATGTCCTGATGTCTCATAATGGAGGTCAAGTTTTATCCAGGCCGAACGTTTGTCGTTGAGGGAGATGAAGAAAACAAGCAAGTCATCCAGTCCCGGCAGTTCCCCGGTGTTGCCTATTCCACCTTCACCGAATACCACAGCAGGGTTCAGCTCATCCAGAAAATTGTCGGTAATGATTTTGGCGCCCTTTATGCCATGAACTTCTTCTCCTGAGACGCAAAGAAGGGAAACGTTGAAGGGGAGATCCTCTTCTACTGCTCTGTCTTTAAGGGATGAGAGGGCAAGAAGGTGCATCACGGCGTTCCCCTTCATATCGATAGTTCCTCTTCCCCATATTGTATCGCCGTCAATTTCACCTGAAAAGGCCGGGTGTTTCCACATGTCAGGATCGCCTTCATTGACCACGTCGATATGACTAAGCAGGATTATGTTTGGCTTCTTCTTATCAAGAGGGTAGAGAGAGGCTGAAAAGTTATAGCTATCCACTTCATCTGTAAACAGTCTTACTGTAAGTCCCTTTTGTATACAAAGGTTTGCCAGGAACTCTCCGGCTTCCTTTTCGTTCCCAGAGACCGATGGATAGCTGATATAATTGCTAAGAATGGATCTTGCATCGTCGTATAAGGGATCATCAGCAGGCAGAACGTCCTGAGACAGTCCGCTGTACGGAAGGATCAGGCACAGGACCAGCAGGATATGATGGAGCTTAAGAGGGAGGTGTCTTTCTTGTTGGCCGGTTGTAATTTGTTTTTTACTCATCTCCGGTAGTTTTCAGGGTTGGTAAGAAACTTGTCGGACCGGTATTTAATGGAATAAACATTAATCAGGTACGAGACTTTAATAATAGTAAATTTTTTTTTCTCCCTCTAATTCTGTTAAAAAAAACAAGTGGATGATCGGGGATAAGGACTAAAACAGGAAAGTAATTTTGAGGCTCATATTTGCAGATAAAAAAAAATTCTTATTTTTGCCCCTGAAATTGCGGGAGTAGCTCAGTTGGTAGAGCACGACCTTGCCAAGGTCGGGGTCGCGGGTT
>CAZXSW010000156.1:0-2898 GCA_964642615.1 uncultured Rikenellaceae bacterium
TTTTGTGCTGTCAACAACAAAGAAAGACCGGCACAATACGATTATTGAAAGATGGAACCTTGACAACTACCGGAAGAACCCGGTTGTATTTTACCAGCATAACGACACCGGACTGCTGGGCGGTGCTAATCCTGATTTTGTGATAGGGAAATCCGTTCATATCGCTGTTGAAAACTCAGGAGGTCAGCCCAGGCTGGTTGCTGGCTGTCAGTTTGAACCAGCCTCAATAAATCCGCTGGCTGAAAAGGTGTTTCAAAAGTTACTTTTTGGTTCTTTGAGCGCGACTAGTGTGGGCTTCGTTGAAATAGAACAGGGAGCCTGGGGAAAAGGTGACGAGGGTATTTCTGGCAGTAATCCGACTTATCGTTTTGGACTATGTGAACTCCTTGAATGGTCTGTAGTCAACATACCTTCCAATCCTGATGCAGGAGTAAGAACTATAGCCGACATTCCAAAAGGCGCGATAAACTACACTTTTTCCAAGCTGAAGCACTTCAAACCAAGTGATCTTGAAAAAATGAGTCAGGAAAATATTCTGACACTGCTGGCAGCTCAGGATTATCCAACCTTATCACAGATGAATAATCCTTACCAGGTAATTGCAAAAATGCGCCTGATGAAAGAAAGACAGACTAAACTAATGGAACTGGCTCCAGGCTGCTACGAATTTGACCAGCAAGGAAGATTCATAAAAATCAAACCATATACAGCGTAAAATTTAATAATTATAACGATGAATGAAAATTTTTTAATTGATGCAATTGCCTGTCAAGTAGACAGCAACAGAAAGCCGAAACCCGTTACCAGCTTAATATTGGAAGCGGGTATGGATGAGTTCAGAAAATCAAAAATTGATCATCTTGTAACTGCCGGCAAATCCATCCCCATACCTGCCAATTACCGCACTGCTCTAACAGGAGGCAGCGGAGCCGGCGTGGGAACGGGAGTCAACCTTGATGTAAGTCCGCTGGAGGATAAACTGATTGCCGTCAAACTTGGGGCAACTTTTCTGACAGGAGTGAAACCAAACCTGGCATTCCCATTGCCGGCACGGATTGCAGTTACCTCCGAAACGGAAACCGCCGCCGCAAGTGACGGAGGATCTGCCCTGGGCTCCATAAATTTTGTCCCGCGGTTGCGACTGACTAATTACATCGATGTTTCAAAACAGCTGCTTATGCAGGCTGATTCTGGTGCTGAACCCTGGCTGATGAATATGATTATTGAGGCAGTTGCTGTCAAACTTGAATCCTATATTTTCGGAAAACAGGCTTCCAGCGCAACCATGATACAGGGCATGAATTACGCGGTAACCAGCGGAACCCTGTCTGCAAAAGCATCTGTCGTTCCTCAGTATAGTCACCTCACTGCTCTTGAAAGTACTCTGATTGCAAACAAAGCCCACCGCGGGAAACTTGGATTTGCAACATCAGGCAAGGGGGCAATGATTTTGAAATACATGGAAAGATTTCCGGGAACAGGTTATCCGTCACTAATGGAAAACAACATTGTGAACGGTTTTCCTTGCGAGTTCTCAAATACAGTTCCCGACACTTGCGGAACGGGAGGTGACGGGAGCGCTCTGATCTTCGGAGCATGGGATCAGCTTGCCATTGTTCAGTTCGGCGGATTTGCGGTTATGCCTGACCCTTACTCCAGGGCATTAGGGAATATTCTCAGGCTGACAATAAACAGCTTCTTTGATGTTCGCGGTTTGTGTGGTACGGAAAGTACCGATCTGGCTGACGCTACACAGCCGAACGACTACGCTAAAGCCTTTACAGTACTTCCTATAAAGTTGTCTTAATGCTTCATTTTTTTGATATGATTTGCTTTTCGTCAGGTAGCGGTTTACTCTGATTTTCCGTTACGGGCCCGACAGGGGGGCTGTTCGTAAGTTCAGCTCCCCTTATTTATAAACCATATACATCACAAATTAAATCTAAAGCTATGAGCAAAACACAAACTATCACAGTCCCTATAGACGAATTGGCTTGCTTTATAACCAACTTGCTGGCTGTCGCACTTATGCCCGATGTGAAAAAAAGAGAACTTAATTATGACAACCTGAAGATGATTCGCAGGTTGGTAACGAAGGATCTTAAATCAGCTGATTTTTCATCCTCAAAAGAAGAATATAATGAGACGCTTTGGCTTTATAAACTAGCGGATGACATTCAGTATCCGGAACCAGCAAAAGGGGAATGATTAATAATACTCCCATAAAGGATTTATTTGATGAGTTTCTGGATAATGAGCCAAACATAAGCAAGGCAACCAAAGAGCTATATCTTAAGACTTTTGAGTATTTCGTTACCTGGATGACAACAAACGACCGGGATATACATAATACTACCGGAAAGGATGCAATAGGGTATAGAGACTATCTCAGAGAAAAACAGGTAAGCCCCTCCACTATAGATAACTATATGTGTCCTATCCGCAAATTCTTTACCTGGCTGAACAGGATGAATGAGAGAAGCAAGACAGAATACTACAAAAATGAGGTTTGTACGTATATGAAATGGGAAAGGGATAAGAACAGAACTTTTATAAAGTTAGCCTTAACCATAGAACTTGTATATAAACTGTTGGACTTCTCTAACAAAGATACCATTAACGGCAGCAGAAATAACGCCATGATTCATTTGATGGCGTTTACCGGACTCAGATGCAAAGAGGTATGCAGTCTGAACTTTGGGGATATGATTACTACAGATACCAGCACAAAGCTACAGATACAAAGGAAGGGACACCGGGAGAAGGGAGGAACCGTGACTATAACTCAGGACATACTCCGGGCCCTTAATAGATACTGGAGTA
Source organism: uncultured Rikenellaceae bacterium (assembly GCA_964642615.1). Classification (GTDB taxonomy): domain Bacteria; phylum Bacteroidota; class Bacteroidia; order Bacteroidales; family VadinHA17; genus LD21. Next base: position 2,824 of record CAZXSW010000156.1, read on the forward strand.
AGAGAACAGACTCCAGAACTGATACTACTCCCATGTTTGTAAACCATGCTCCCAGGAGTAAGGACACGCGCCTGA
>CAZXSW010000157.1:0-2839 GCA_964642615.1 uncultured Rikenellaceae bacterium
GGAAAAATTGGAAGAGTACAGATGATAGAGGACTAACAAGTTTAAAGTTTAAAGTTTAAAGTTTAAAGTTTAAAGTTTAAAGTAAAGTTGCAATTAATTATTAAGGGAATCGTCGATATTCAGGAGGGTGTCAAACACTAGGCTCAGCTATCCTCAGTTATAGTGTATAAGCATGATAATTAATCAGGTAAATCTATTTGTGACTTTTGACTTTTGACTTTTGTCTTTTGTCTTTTGTCTTTTGTCTTTTGTCTTTTGTCTTTTGTCTTTTGTCTTTTATCTTTTATCTTTTGTCTTTTGTCTTTTATCTTTTTACTTTGAAACACTGGAACTCTGAAACACTGGAACACTGGAACATTAAATCACTGGAACACTAAAAAACACACAGAAAAGATAATATCATGGACAGGTCAAGGGCTGGTTATATAGAGGGATTTGTTTCTATTGTTGTAAACATATTGCTGTTTGGTCTCAAGATGTGGGCGGGTATCGTGACTGGCTCGATAGCGCTTACGGCAGATGCCTGGCATACCCTGTCCGACTCTCTGAGTTCCGTGGTAGTGGTTGCCGGTGTCAGACTGTCATCACGGAAACCCGACCGTGAGCATCCCTTTGGTCACGGCCGATGGGAACAGATAGCTGCCCTGGTGATAGCCTTCATACTGGGAGTAATAGCGTGGGATTTCATGAAGGAATCGGTTATAAGATTCACTGAGAGGGAGTCGGTTCAGTTCGGGACCCTGGCAATTGTAGCTACGGTGGTCTCCATCGTGGTCAAGGAAGCACTGGCACGTTTTGCCTTTTATATTGGAAAGAAAACAGATAATGTCACTGTTAAAGCCGACGGATGGCACCACCGCAGCGATGCCCTTTCCTCTGTGGTGGTCCTGGCAGGTATCTTTGTCTCGAAATACTTCTGGTGGATCGACAGCCTGCTTGGTGCAATAATCTCCCTTATGCTTTTCTACGCGACGTATAAGATAGCCAGGGAGGCAATAGACAAGCTTCTTGGTGAAAAACCGTCACCCGAGCTTATAAGAGACATAACCGATCTTATAGAAAAAAACTACGGCAACAACATCCATCCCCATCATTTCCATATACATAACTATGTAGCCCATCAGGAACTAACCTTCCATATAAAACTGGACAAGCACCTTAATATTAAATCGGGACACGATATCGCAACCGACATAGAAACAAGGATCCTTGACAAGAAGGGCATCATCGCCACAGTCCATGTTGAACCTGTGGATTTTGAGCATGAGTCGGACTGAGGAAAAGGCGTGAGGCGTGAAAAAGGCATGAGATTCAGAAGGGGGCAGGGGGCGGAGAACAGGGAGCAGGGAGAGGCTTCCCGCGTTCGCGGGATTGCCTCGCTACGCTTCGGCAACATGCCTTTTCTTCAAAAAAGCTCACATGGCTTTACACGTATGAATTCCCTCCATGGGAAGATTCTGTCATCAATACAAATGGTCCTGACGTCAGGGTATCTTTTGGCAAAAGCTGCAAGTCCTTTTTTTGTTCTGGGGAAAGTACTTTTTACTTCCAGCGCAATGAGTTTTTCGTTACATTCAATAACAAAATCCACCTCATCATTCCTGTCGCGCCAGTAGAACAATGAGAAAGTGCCTTTCATGGCTTCATTTGCCAGATATGCTCCAACAGCTGACTCCACTACCCTGCCCCATTCAACCGGATTATTTCTTACTGCCGCGAAATGAGCAGGATGTTGTGAACTCAGCAGCGCATTATTATAAACCTGAAATTTAGGGCTTCCCGCTCTGATTCTCACCAGTGATGTTGAGTATTTATCAAGACCTGTCAACAATCCGGCTGTGCCCAGCAGCTTAAGATAATGGGATAAGGTCGTCGTATTACCTGCATCCTGAAGCTGGCCAAGAATTTTTGTATATGAGAGAACCTGTCCTGAATAAAGAGACCCGAGCTCAAAAAGGTTCCTGAGCAGTGCAGGCTTGTCTATCCTCGACAACATAAGGATATCCTTTGAAATACTCGCCTCAATGAAAGAATCCCGTATATATCTCTTCCATCTGTCTTCATCTTCAATCAAAGCGGCCGAACCGGGATATGCTCCGAACCATGCATACCTGTCTTCATCCCATCCGAAAGCCTGATTCATCTCACTGAATGACCAGTGCGTAAGGATGGTGTTCTCAAATCTGCCGGACATGGATTCGGTAAGGCCCTGCTGAAGGAGAAGTCTTGAAGAGCCCAACAGGACGATTTTCAGATTTATTTTGTTTACAGTATCATGATCCCAGTTTTTTTTGACCGATTCGCTCCAGTTGGAAATCTTTTGTATTTCATCGATTATAAGAAGCAGCTGACCGGTGGGTTCTGATTTAAGTTTCAGACGTGCATTCTCCCAGACCTGATCAATCCATAAAATATTCCCTGCCGGCACTGCATCAGCCGCCTTATAAACGGAGGGGAAGGGAAGCTTGTTAGCAAGACCGGTAATCAGGGTCGTTTTTCCCACCTGACGGGGACCGGAAATTAACTGGATAAATCTCCGGGGTTCTTCCAGGCGTTTCTTAATAAACTGAAATTCTGCTCTTTCAAACATGTTTTACATTTTACTCAATATATTGAGTAAATTTACTCAATAAAATTACAAAAAACAAGAAAAAGGCGTGATGCTGAAGAAAAGGCGTGTTGCCGAAGCGTAGCGAAGGCAATCCCGAGCACTCGGGAAGCCTCTAAAAGAGATAATGTCTGGATGATAGTATAATATCTCAAGGCCAGGGTAAAAGGTACAACAGATTGTAGGCGTGTTGCAGAAAGACAATCTCAGGTGTTTTTGTTCATACCCCTG
>CAZXSW010000158.1:0-2755 GCA_964642615.1 uncultured Rikenellaceae bacterium
GTAGCCCTGAATTCATTCATGTCGAGTTCAAGCCCGGCAATAAACATTATGTATATAAGACCAATGGTCGAGAAAAGCTCAACGGCCGAATTTTGCTCGATTATGTTAAGCCCGTAGGGACCTATTATCACACCTGAAATGATGAGTCCTATTATCCCCGGTATCTTAAGTCTTCGCAGAAGTATGGGAGAGAGAAGTATAATGAAAAGGATCAGAGAGAAAACCAGGACGGGATTCTGCAGAGGGAACTTGAATTCGTGGATTATATGACTCAGGCTTTCTTCCATTTTCTTTCCTGCGGCTTGCCGGGTAAATAAAACTGCAAAATAGCAAGATTGTTCAGGAAATTTGCATCATGCATCGTGACTGTGATGGATAAATCCAACATGAACCATATGTTCCTCACTTAAAAACCGGACTGGATAATGTCTTCTCCTTCACGATCCATGCCTGAGCATCTCGATCATTTCGGTTATAGCCCTGGCATCTGCAGCATCCCTAACAGGCGACAGTCCCGTCAGCTCCCTTGCTTTGTTAAGGTCGTCGGCTGTTATAAAGTCTTTCCCTATATAAATAAAATATACAATGGCCGAGCGCAGGGTGTTTGCCTTTACCCTGAAGGTAAAGGGGCTCATTCGTGAAGGAAAGATATGAACAAATCGTCTGTCGTCGTTGTGATACTTGAGGGTCCAGACAGATCCGTCAGTCAGGGTCAGCAGCCTGAATGAATCTCTCAGGCTGCCCGTCCATCCTGCTAATCCATCTCTGGTGGCATGGTTCCCTGCAAGCAGCAATCCATGGATTTCATAGCAGATCTGTCCGACAGCCAGGCTGCCGTAATAAACATCCATTACCGAACCGCCAAGGTGCCGGAGCCGGGAAGCAAGTTCGGTATTTGTGCTATATGAGTTGCCTGGGGTCATACCAGCGACGAACCCTCTTATATATTCCAGGTGATGCTTGAGAGGATTAAATCTGAAGGGTTCGGGTATGGTGTTTTCAGCAAACATCTGTTTTCGTCTGCCGGTGGGTCATTCAAACCAGATCGCATGATTCAGGCGGCATCCAGTGAGCATCCCTCCCTTCCCATTTTACGTTGCATCCGATGGGGTTGGTCATAGGGACTGATACCGGTTTCCCTGAAGTAAGCTCCGTAAGGGCCACATCAAGATTGTTTACAGTCATCTTTGAGACATCTCTTGGTGAGTCGACTCCCCTTCCTGTGTAAACAAGCTTCCTGTCTTCGTCAAAGATGTAAAAATGTGGTGTCCGGAGGGCTCCGTAAGCCAGGGCTGTCTTCTGGTCACGGTCGTAAAGGTACAACCAAGGGAACCTGTGTTTCTCCATTCTGGCAACCATATTTTCAAAGCTGTCTTCGGGGTAGGTCTGCCTGCTGTTAGAGTTAATACCCACAAAGCGGACCAGCGATCTGAATTTTTCGGCTGTGGCCCGTGTCACCTCATCGGAGCCGATTACGTAGGGGCAGTGGTTGCAGGTAAAGAATATTACCAGGTAAGTGTCGCCTGTAAAATCGGCCAGTGAATAGTCTCTCCCATCTGTTGCGGGGAGCCTGAAATCAGGAGCTTTATCTCCAATCTGTAGTGTGAAAGCCATGGTACAGCATTTTTGAATTTTCAACTGAAAGATATGAAAATTTTCTGTCCTGACTAATGAATACATATGCGAAAGAGTAACCAGTCACCTTAGATCAATTTTTGTCATGCCGAAGCTGCCGTTTGTCAAAAAGGCTGAATGCACCAGGTTCCCATTGATTCCAGCGCAATGGCAAGAGAACCAGGAGCCAGCCTTGGATCGGGGGTGCCGGAGATCCTGAGTAATGTAAAAAACATGTGAAATTTGACCAATGCCAGGCTTTCCCGGATGAAGTGATCGTGGCTGTCAATGAGCAGCCTGGATCCTTAAGCCGGCAGAGGGCCGAGGCTATATTAAAAGGGGGTATCCGTTATCCTGACGTTTGAAACACTGATGCCGGCCTGGTATTTTTACTCATTGTATTAATCAACATAAGGGTTTTTATGAAAAGGACGGTATTTAGAATAATTATGATCATGGTACTTGGAGGTATGGCTTTTTCGTGCAGTATGCAGAAGAAGCCGGATCTGTTTATGAAGGAGGATCAGCTTATCCAGTCGAGAAAATATATAGGGGATTTTATTGACTATTGCGGTACCGAGACAGATACATATGAACACCTGAACCTTGTGTGGATCAAGACCACTGAATTTAATGAGTATGGTCAGCTGTCGGCATTTACCCGTGACTGTAAGTTTCAGCCCGGCGACAGAATCTATCTCAAGAGTTTCTTTCATACCAATGGCAGGTTTGGCAACTGGGAGCACCGCATAGAGAATGAGTCGTCAGTGTCGTACAGGGTCAATGAATGCCTTTACGATAACAGGCTTCTGGTTCAGAATATGACAAAATAATAAAAGGGTTTCAGACTCCGTTTTCCCGTTCATGGGATCAAGGCTCCTCTTCCCCGTCTGCGGGATCAACTCACTTCGTTCGTCGACACGCTATCTGCTTTGAATATCCAATACCCTTATCTTGAGATATTTTGCTATCATCCAGGCACTATCTCCCAGAGAGGCTCATGCCTCACGCCTACCCACATTCACACTCACACTCACTCTTTTTCCCCTGGCGGGATTACGTTCTTTTCCGCAAAGCGGAAAAGAACGTGATCCCTGGAGGGGATCCACGTCGTCGTGTCTTCACACTCACTCTTCACACT
>CAZXSW010000159.1:0-2679 GCA_964642615.1 uncultured Rikenellaceae bacterium
ATGTTACTGCAAGGCTCACCGGCATTCCCGGTGTATGCCATGCCACCCTTGGTCCCGGTGCCACCAACATCTCGACCGGTGTCGGGGGGGCCCTGCTCGACCGGTCACCTGTTATAGTACTCACAAGTGAAACCGGGGAAGAGATGAGAGGGAGGACCACCCAGATGAATATTGACCATCAGAAGCTCTTTGCTCCCATAACCAGGGCCACCTTCAGGCTTAGTGGCGGCAATGCCCGGAGTGTCATTGCCTCGGCTTTCAGGATATGCAGGGAAGAAAGGCCGGGTCCGGTTCACATAGGGCTACCGGCAGGTGTTGAAGAAGAGGAGGTGACAGATCAGGGTTCAGGAAGTGTTGCCGGCAGGGCATTTGAGCCTGCAGGAGGTGATACCGAAGCCATTACTTCACTGCTAAGAAACTCGTCAAGACCGGTTATTGTAGCCGGACTGACAGCGGCCAGGCTCAATACGGGAAGGCTTCTGAAGGAGCTTCTCGACGCCACCGGGCTGCCGCTTGCAGTTACGCCTATGGCATCGGGACTGATACCGCGAAGTCATCCCTCCCATGCGGGAGTTCTGGCACATGCACTTAGTGATTATCTTGATGATCTTATATCGACGTGCGACCTTGTCATTGGGTTCGGCTACGATCCTGTTGAGTTTGACTATGAGACATGGCTTCCTGATGTACCCCTTATCCATTTCGATAGTGCCGGTATGGATCTTCCCCTGGGAAAGAACATCCTTACTTTTACTGGCGAGCCGTCTGAGTGGGCCGGGATGCTGCAGAACCTCAGGGCTGCGTCACTGGTGCCGCGGCTGGATGATATAAGCTCTATCAGGGAAGAGATGAATGCCGTGTTTGAAGGCTTCACCAGTCATTTTGGTCCCGTGACCGCCATGAAGGTCCTGAAGGAAGAGCTTCCCTCCGATGTCATTGTCACGGCCGATGTAGGGTCGCATCTTCATCTGCTGGGGCAGTACTGGGAGAGCGGACCTGGAGGCAGGGTCATCATGACCAATGGCTGGTCGGGTATGGGTTTCGGTCTTCCCGCCGCGCTGGCAGCGGCCCTTTTCAACAGGCAGGGCACGACGGTATGTATAAGCGGCGACGGGGGCTTTCTTATGATGGCAGGTGAGATAATGACTGCAAGGCGTTACAACCTTCCTGTTATAGTGGTGGTCTTCTCCGACGGCGAGCTCAACCTCATCAAGATAAAGCAGTCGTGGCAGGAGCTTGCACCCTATGGCACTGTCCTTTACCAGGGTGATCTGTTTGGTGCCGGGCAGTTCTTCGGGACAAGGGTTCTGAAGGCTGACTCGGAGGAGAGTATGAGAAAGGCTGTCATAACTGCACTTACCCTCAGCGAGCCTGTCATCATCAATGCCATGATAGAGCCCGACGACTACCGCTGGCTTATAGCAAAGAGCCGGAAATAATCCGGCTCCCTGTTATTATTCATAAAACCTTAAAAAGGTAAATCATGTTTTCTGACTTCGCATACAGTTGACTGTATAGCTGCATCATCTCACAACCCTGGCGCTTCCGCCTTTCATCACTTTTTCGGCTTCGGCCCTGGTTGCCCAGTTCCAGTCGCCCATGAAGCCATGACACAGTGCCGAGTAGGCTGCTGAGAACTCGATAGCTTCCTGCGGATCTTTTCCTTCGAGCATGCCAGAGATGAGTGCCGAGGCAAAGCTGTCGCCTCCGCCTGTACGGTCCCAGACCTCAAGGTTTTCATATTTCCGTGAGGTATAGAATCCGCCCTTGTACAGCATAACGGTCTGCCAGTCGTTGAGCAGGGCTGTCCTTACATGTCTGAGAGTGGTTCCTACAACCTGAACGTTGGGATATTCCTTAACCACTTTTTCAGCCACGCTCCTGTATTTTTCAGGATCGAGGTCGGCATAAGCTTCGGTACCGCCTTCGGTTTTGATGCCAAGCATCTTTTCAAAATCCTCTTCGTTGCCAATGATGACATCTATATAGGGCATGACCTTCTTCATCACTTCCCTTGCTTTTTCCGCTGTCCATAGTGTTGAACGGAAGTTGAGGTCGAAGCTTGTAGTCACACCCAGCCGTTTGGCTATCTTAAGTGATGTTATGGCTTCGTTGGCTGCATTATCCGAGATGGCTGTTGTGATACCTGTTGTATGAAACCATTTTGTCTGGGAAAGAAGGGTCTCCCAGTCAATGTCTCCGGGCTGTACGAGGCTGATAGCCGAATGAGCCCTGTCGTACATCTGTTTGCTGGCGCGTGGTCCTATCCCTACCTCGAGGTAGCAGAGGCCGTTGCGAACCGTTCCCTTGCCGTCGAAGGGAAGAAGGATGACGTTTGACATGTCGACGCCGTGTTCGCGTCCCTTGTTTATAATGTACTGTCCCGACCAAATATCGACCAGCTTGGAAACCCATGCCGTCTTATGTCCCAGTCTCGATGTGTTTACAGAGACGTTGAGTTCGGCAGCAGCAATGGCTATGAGGAGGTGGCCCGACTGTTCAAGCCTTGCATGATCAGGGGCGGTGAACCTTATCATGGCTTCGCCGAAACCCAGTATGTCATATTTCTTTTCCATAATGAAGTATTATTGTAAGTTACTATTCAAGTCCAAGGCCTTTCCTGTTGAATATCGACCGCGGCTTCCTGCCTTCGAGGAAGTCGACTATCCCTGATGCGGC
>CAZXSW010000160.1:0-2648 GCA_964642615.1 uncultured Rikenellaceae bacterium
TCCCATTCCATAAAATGTTTCACTGGCCGGATCTGCTACTGTAAAACCGTCGACAATCAGTGAGTAATAATGAAAGCCCTCTGTTAGAGAATCGGTTGTAACCTCCCAGACATTGTCTTCAGTCTTTTTCATATCATATCTCTTTCCCAGATCAAGCTGCAAACTATTTACATCGGGTGCGTTGATCCTGAAAAGAGCACGGCCGTCGGGCAGTATCTGAGGAAAATTTGCTCTTCTTACGTTCGAAGGGGCGGGATGCCCGGGCATATTGTATTTGTTGAATTTGGAAGCATCTGCCGGGTTATTAAAGCCCTCAGGTGCATGCGCCTCAAGGTCTTCCCTGAAAAGCTGTTGTAAGGTATTAGTAAGATACAATTTGCAATTCATCCATGTATGACCACCCGGAACAACCAGCGTATCAAGGTTAAGACCTTTTCCCCTGAACATGGCTATGAGCTCTTTTGCATTCTCATAGAGGAAATCTTCAGTGGCAATGCTGATGGTAAACAGCTTGATCTGTTTATTCATTAAGTCTGCATCGGGAGACCAGTCAGAGAAATTTTTCCTGTATTCAGGGGTTGCAGTATAAGGTGCATAAGAACATATATAAGCAAATTTATCAGGATTGGTAAGGCCGATATTCAGTGTCTGCCCTCCTCCTACCGAAAACCCGGCGACAGCACGGTGCTTACTGTCAGTCAAAACCGGATAATTCGACTCTATAAAAGGTATAATATCATCGACAACATCTCTTGTAAATCCATCCTGCGGCCCGGGCATAACATTTGCATAAGGCATCACAATTATCATTGGATTAGCTTTTCCCTGAGCAATCAGATTATCTGCAATTAAATTTGCACGTCCAACCTTTGTCCAGGTCTCTTCAGTATCCGAACCTCCATGGATAAGATAAAGAACCGGATACTTAACTGTACCGTTAACATCAAATCCCGGAGGCGTGTACACAAGCAGCCTGCGTGTTCTTCCCAGTGTTGAGGATTTATAGTACCTGTAGCTTATTTTCCCGTGAGGAACATCCTGAAGAGAATGGATAAGCGGTTCTTCGCCAGGTATATCCACCAGACTGAATTTGAAACGTTCATTTGCAAATAGAAGAGTATTATTTGGATCAGCCACCTGAATACCATCGACAATAAAGCAATAGGGATAAATGTCAGGTTTCACCGGCCCAACTTTAACACTCCATATACCTGATTCCTCTTTTTTCATAGCCACAGGCTCTGTTAACAGTTCAGAACTTAGAACAACTTCAGCCGCGTTACGCGCATAAAACCGGAAAGTGATACTGCCATCAGGATGAATTTCAGGTGAAATGACCGCAGGAGGTCTTTGAGCCATGACAGAAAGGCTGGTAAAAACAACAGTGAATAATATCAGAAATGTCTTCTTCATCTTGCCTAATAGTTTATTTAAAAAGTAATTGAGCTGTTTCTGTAAGGAATAACCTGGTGTTCATCCAGGTATGCCCCCCTGAGCTTATCAGATTTTTATACCTGACATTTTTTGATTTTAGGAAGTCCATAAAATCAACCGTCTGTTCATACAGGAAATCTTCATTCCCCACACTTATCCATAGTAATTTCAATTGCTTGTTCGTGAGTTCAGGATTTTCATAAACATGCCTGTAAGACGATTCCATTTCCTGGTCTGTAAGATAGGCGCTGAAGCAGCATATCCATGAGAATTTGTCCATATTTGCAAAGCCGGCTCTGAGTGTCTGGCCTCCGCCTCTTGAAAAGCCTCCAATAGCCCTGTTATCACCATTGCTTATTACCCGGTAGTTTTTTTCAATATATGGTATTATATTATCTGTCAAATCATTTTCAAATGACTTCGCCCGGTGTACTGCTTCTTCCCCTTCCCTGTCAGCCGGGTCAGCAGGCTTGGGCAAACCCTTCTGAGCAGCTATTGTACCTTCCACATTCCCGTAGGGCATTACAATTATCATAGGTTGTGCCTTGCCTTCTGAAATCAGATTATCAAGGATGAAGTTAGCCCTTCCCACTTTGAACCATGTCTCTTCTGTATCCGTAGTACCACCAATAAGGTAAAAGACCGGATAACTTTTTGACAAATCTGTTTCATAGCCAGGTGGTGTATATACAACAAGAGATCCTGTCGTCTCCTCTGCCGACGGATAATATTCATAAGTTACTGTACCATGCGGAACATCTCTTAAGGAATGGATCAGAGAAGGATCATCAGGTATATCAACAAGGCTGGCTTTAAACCTTTCATTGGGGAAAAAATCCACATTCCCGGGATCCATCACCTGCATACCGTCCACTATAAAGTTATAGGGGTAGATATCGGGTGTGACAGGACTGACAGTGGCACTCCACATACCATATTCATTCTTTGTCATTTCTAACGGAGCCCTTTCAAACTGTGTACTCAGCCTGACGCTTTTTGCCGAAGGAGCCAAATAACGGAAAGTGACAGTTTTATCTGCATTTATCTGGGGCGATATTGCCAGAGGACCTCTTGGAGGTTGTGCTGTTGCCAGAACTGGGAAACAACACAATAGCCATACAAACAGATAACGGGAATTAAATTTTAAAACCATTGGAATATTAATTTAATATTAATTTAATTCCCGTAATCTGTTTGTATGGCTATTGTGTTGT
>CAZXSW010000161.1:0-2647 GCA_964642615.1 uncultured Rikenellaceae bacterium
AGTGAATATAATCATTTCGTTTCTTGTCCTGTTTCTTGCGGCTTCATGTGAAGGGTGGAAAGATGATCCCGATTATATCGGCACATGGCAGTACAATGAAACAATTACTGCAAATGACATGGTTTACAACACCACCCGCACTATTGTTTTCACAAAAAGAACATACGAGGAAACCTATCTTATAAAACGTGAAAACTCCGCAACCATAACTGCAATAATCGGAACGAGAGGAAGCGTGGCAAGGTCGCGGTCGAACCTGGTTTTCGAGCTGAAGGAGCTCGGCACCTGTGTCCCCGACGATATGGAGGTATGCACCGAAGATGTGCAGTGGTTCAGTGAGGGAAGCTACTACTGGAGTGACAACATCGATTTTTTTGAGAAAAAAGTTACTGGCGTTTTCGAGGTTGTCGGCACAACCTTGAGGCTGTCGCGCGACCTGAACAACGACAGGGATTTTGAAGACACCGGTGAGGATGTTACCTTTGAGCTGATATGAAACCGGTTATTTGATGAAGACTGCGTTTTCCCTGATTCTCCTTGCATTATGCTTTCCCGGTTCGGAAAAGCCATCCGGATCTTATCCGTCAGGACTGATGATCGAATTCATCAGGGAGCCTGAACATGTTGTTATATGCGATCCCAAACCTGAATTCAGCTGGATAGTGCCCGACGTGGCCGGCAGGCAGACCGCTTATCAGATCCTGGTCAGCTCATCGAAGGAATTACTGTCCAGGGACATCGGAGACCTATGGAACGGAGTTAAAACCGCAGGCTCGCAATCGACAGAGATTGAATATTCAGGGGCTTCCCTCCCCGCCAACTCAGTCTGCCACTGGAAAGTAAGGATATGGGACAGAAGAAAAAAGCCATCCTCATGGTCTGCAGTGCAGACATTCAGGACGGGTAAATTCACTGACTACTGTACAACGGGAAACCGGCTGGTTGAAACTGAAATCAGGCCCCGGAAAGTGGTCAGAACAGGAAATGATTCATGGTTCGCCGATTTCGGGAAAGATGCTTTCGGGAAGCTTCTGCTTGAATTAAATCCGGAAAAGAAAGATACACTTGTAATCCATCTCGGGGAAAAGCTCAGCGGTGAAAACCGGATCGACCGCAAACCGGACGGCACAATAAGGTACCACAGGATAATCGTGCCCGTCGAACCAGGCAAAAAAAGATATGTTGCGGAGATCCCGCCCGACCAGAGGAATACCGGACCTGCAGCAGTGCATCTCCCCGATTCTGTCGGCGTCGTCACCCCTTTCAGGTATTGTGAAATTGAAAACCTGAAGACTGAGCCTGACAAAATAATCCAGAAAACATTGTGGCACTATTTCGATGACAGCAGCAGCGCCTTCATCAGTTCCGACACCATTCTCAACCGTGTGTGGGAAATTTCAAAATACACAATCAAGGCAACTTCCTTTGCGGGAATATATATTGACGGCGACAGGGAACGGATCCCCTATGAGGCCGATGCCTACATAAACCAGCTCGGTCATTACTACACCGACAGGGAATTTTCGATGGCACGGAGGACCAATGAGTATTTTATCGATCATCCAACATGGCCCACCGAGTGGATTCTGCAGACTGTCCTGATGTTCTATAACGACTTCATGTACACCGGCAACCCTGAGTCGGCGGCTAAATTCTACAAAGAACTGCAGCATAAGACACTTGCCTCCCTCGCCCGGCCTGATGGTCTTATAAGCTCATCGGCAGCGAATGATGAAATAATGTCAGCCCTTGGCTTTTCGAATGCGAAGGAAAGGATAAGGGATATTGTAGACTGGCCGCCGGCACAGAAAGACACCGGCTGGAAACTGGCAACCCCCGAAGGAGAAAGAGACGGATACGACATGAGAGAGATCAACACCGTTGTGAATGCCTTCCATTACAGAAGCCTGGTGCTGATGTCGGAACTTGCCGGATACCTTGGAAACCCGATCGATTCTGCCATTTATCACAGCCATGCCCAAAAAGTAAAACAAGCAATCAACGAAAAACTAATCGACAGGAACAGGGGTATCTACCTCGACGGGGAATTCTCCGGTCACTCCTCTCTTCATGCCAGTATGATGGCGCTTGCATTTGATCTGGTACCCCGCGAAAATCTGCCAGCCGTAATCGACTTCATAAAATCGAGGGGTATGGCATGCAGTGTTTACGGGGCTCAGTTCCTCCTTGAAGGACTCTTCAGGGCAGGTGAAGCCGGCTATGCGCTCAGTCTTCTCACAGCCACACATGACAGAGGCTGGTGGAACATGATAAAATCGGGTTCCACAATGACGATGGAAGCCTGGGATATGAAGTACAAGCCCAATTCCGACTGGAACCATGCCTGGGGAGCAGCTCCAGCCAACATTATTCCGGGTTACCTGTGGGGGATAAAGCCTGCTACTCCCGGTTACTCCAAAGCCGTTATTAAGCCCGGGCTTGGTCGTCTTTCATACAGTCATATCAGCGTCCCGACGATCCGTGGTAATATCGTTGCCGAATTCAGAAAGGACAACGCATCCCGTATGTTCATTATCACGATCCCTCCAAACATGGATTGCGATTTCGTCATTGAAAGCTCCGGGGATCAAACGGTGAATCTGAACGGAATGAAAATCAGGCCAAAAAACGGTATCCTGCAACTCAG
>CAZXSW010000162.1:0-2618 GCA_964642615.1 uncultured Rikenellaceae bacterium
AACCTGAACTCTTCTGATCCAGAATCAGACGTGTTGCCAATTACACCACGGGACAATTTTCAGGCTGCAAATATATAAAAAAATTATTTATTTTTTTTGGTCCAGGTATCTTTTAATTGAACAGTACGATTAAAAATGAGTTTATCCGGAGTAGATCCGTAATCTACACAAAAATATCCAAGTCTTTGAAACTGAAACTTATCGAGTGGGCGGGAGGATGCCAGTGAGGGCTCAAGCTTGCACCCGCGAAGCACCTTAAGAGAGGCTGGATTGAGAAACTTCCTGTAGTCCTCGTCTTTCTGCCCGGCCGGATCTTCATGATCAAAAAGCCGGTCGTAAAGCCTTACCTCGGCATCAACGGCATGCGAAGCAGAGACCCAGTGAAGCGTGCCCTTCACCTTCCTGTCGGAAGCCATGCCTCCGCTCCGGGTCTCCGGATCATATACGCAACGGACCTCTGTTATCTCACCCGTCACAGGATCCTTATCAAAACCTTCACATTTTACTATATAGGCTCCCTTAAGCCTTACCTCGGCACCGGGCGCCAGCCTGAAATACTTATGAGGGGGATTCTCCATAAAGTCGTCCCTTTCAATATATACTTCCCTGGTAAAAGGTACTTCCCTTATTCCCATACTCTCGTCCTCGGGATTGTTTACAAGCTGCATGTTCTCAACCCTTCCTTCGGGATAGTTGGTTATAACAACCTTAAGCGGATCAAGAACACCAAATACCCTCGGCGCCCTTATATTGAGATCTTCCCTTACAGCATGTTCAAGCAGCGATACATCGTTGATGGCTTCGACCTTGGTATAACCTATAAGCTCAATAAACCGCCTTATCGATTCAGGGGTAAAACCCCTCCGCCTTAATCCGCACAGTGTCGGCATCCTGGGATCGTCCCAGCCGCTTACATAACCTTCCCTGACAAGCTCCAGAAGCTTTCTCTTGCTCATAAGGGTGTAGGTGAGGTTGAGCCTGTTGAACTCGATCTGCCGCGGCCTGTAGTCGTCAGTCATGAGCTGGTCGATGAGCCAGTCGTACAGCGGCCTGTGTACCTCAAACTCAAGGGTGCACAGTGAGTGAGTGATGCCTTCGAAGTAGTCACTCTGCCCGTGGGCAAAATCATACATGGGATAGACCTTCCATTTTTCACCTGTACGGTGATGGGCCGACTTTATTATCCTGTATATGATGGGATCGCGCATATGCATGTTGGGCGATGCCATATCTATCCTGGCCCTCAGAACCCTGCTACCCTCCTCAAACTCACCCTGGTTCATCTTTTCGAACAACGAGAGGTTCTCTTCAACACTGCGGCTCCTGAAGGGACTTTCTATACCCGGCTGGGTAGGAGTCCCTTTTTGTGCCGAGATGACATCGGCGGGCTGATCGTCGACATAGGCAAGTCCCTTCCTTATAAGATCAACGGCAAACTCATACAGTTTTTCAAAATAATCCGAGGCATAGAACTCCCTGTCTTCCCAGTCGAAACCGAGCCAGTGGATATCCTCTTTTATTGAATCTATGTATTCAACTTCTTCCTTCACAGGATTGGTATCATCGAAACGAAGATTGCATTTCCCGCCATACTTCTTTGCCATGCCGAAATCGAGACAGATGGCCTTGGCATGACCGATATGCAGATATCCGTTGGGCTCGGGAGGAAACCTTGTATGTATCCTTCCGGCATTCTTCCCTGACCTGATATCGTCAATGATGAACTGTTCAATAAAGCTCACAGGTGATCTTGACTCGTCTTTCGCTGCGTTGATTTCTTCCTTCATACTCATTAAATAAGAGTACAAAAATAAAATGAATTGAGAAGCTTTATGCAAAGCTTCTCAATTATTAAAAAAATAGTATGTTTTTTTCTGTCAGAGCGAACGCGGTGACTTGCCCTCCCTCCAGTGTTCCTCTATCTTTTCGAGAGTCACATTCTTCGTCTCGGGTATAAAGAAATACCCCCAGACCAAACCCAGGATACCAACAAGGGCATAGAGATAAAAGGCGCCGGCCGGATTCCCGAGGTCTTCGCCTTTAAGGACTATCTCTGACCCGGGGAGGGTGAGTCCTTTAACTATCTTAAAGAAGGTGAAGGCAACAACCCCGTTGAAGAGCCAGTTTGACAACGCCCCGATGCTCGAACCTATTCCCCTGTGTTTCAGCGGGAATACTTCAGAAATTATAAGCCAGCCGAGAGGGCCGAGACTGATGGCAAAGAAGGCGATATAAACCCATACAAGAGAGATGGTCAGCCATTTGATTGACTCACCAAGGGTTGCCTGAAGTGCAAAGCAGGTCCCCATGGTAACAAGTGCCACTACCATTCCGGTAAGACCAATGAAGTAGAGCTTCCTTCTTCCCAGCTTGTCTATAAGGAATAGTGAGACAATGGTAAAGACCACATTTACAACCCCTACACTGACAGAGGCCCATACGGCAGCCTGGGCATCGGCAAAGCCCGACATGAGGAAGATCTTGGGACTGTAGTATATGATGGTGTTGATACCTGTAAACTGCTGAATAAACATTATTCCAACGGCAATGATAAGAGGTACACGCAGCCACTTCTGGAATATCCCGGTCCAGTTCACCTTATTCTGGCTGTCGGCTTC
>CAZXSW010000163.1:0-2598 GCA_964642615.1 uncultured Rikenellaceae bacterium
GCTGGTGTCAGGTCGGTTGAAGATATGAATCGGGGAGCTGCATTCACCGAGCCTTTATCGTTGCCATAGAATAACCTCCAGCCTTCAAGTTTGTAATGAATGCCGGTCTGTCCCATGTAAAAAACAGTTCCTTCATTATCGTATAAATTATTTCTCCATTCTATAAGCGAAGAAAGCAGGGATGAAGGATTAGTGGCTCCCCAGATGGCATAGTTGAGAGCACCGGAGAAGATGTTGTTCCTTATATACAGATTCCTTGTACTCACCTGGTGAAGGAACGATACATATATATCTTCACCGTGGACATTCCTTGTCTTCTGGGCATGTGACCATCCCCTGCCAGCATCGAGACAGGTGTTGTTTTCGAAATAAATATCGCCGACGCTACCGGTGCAGTCCATGTACCACCATTCGAAATGAAAGTCATTTCTTCTTAATATGTTGTTACGTATATAGATTCCCGAGACAAATACCGAATCGGACATATACTGCGAGGTAATACCACTGTCGTAAACATCCGTGACCAGGTTTTTTTCAATTACTATATCGGCCACGCTCCCCCACATCTCAATCCCGTTACCCAGCCTTGTCGAACGCGGAAGCGTGCCACCCATAAAGGATATTTCACAGTTTCTCACGGTTATGTTATGCGAGCGAGATATGAAGATGCCGTGACGGGCAGCATAGCGCAGGTTGAAGCCGTCTATGGTAACATGGTTCTTTTCCCTTGCATGTATCAGCGATGGCTCTATTGTAAGGGCAATTTCAATGTCGTTGTAGAATGAGGCGGGATTAACCGAAGAGAAGAGGATGACTGCCCTGGTATCGGAATCATAAATAAACTCCCCCTGATTGCTGAGTTCTTCACGCTTCAGCTTTCTCACACCACAGCTTTCTCCGTTGTTGAAGATAATGTTTCCGGCCTGGGTCCTTAACAAGGGATCGTTGTTGATCCAGAGCCTGTCCCCTTCCTGAGACCAGTCTGCCTGCCTGTTCTTTTCCAGTGATCCGTAAAAGATCGGTTTAGGCCCACTGCCATATGATGTATATACTATCCTCACTCCGGCAGCACCTGACTTACATTCGAGCGACCCATCGCCAGAGGTGATCCTCCATGTACCTCCCCTTTTGAAATATACAGTATCTCCCGGCAGTAACCGCGCCGAATTAACCCTGCCAATGGTCGCCCATGCTCCGGCATCCGAAAGTCCGTCGGCCCTGTCATCACCTCCAGGCCTTACATAGTAACCTGCACCGGAAAGATTCAGGCTTAGAAAAAGCAATAATGCAACACATATATATTTCACTTTTAAAAAGTATTACTGGGAAGTCTGCAAAATACTAAACATGAATCATAATTTAATATTTCCGGCATTTCAGTGTTATTCATCAGTCATGCTGTCACCATAAAGGAAATATTCCAATTACCGGGCCAAAACATTCCCGGATGAATCGTGTGAGTGTGAATTTAATAATTTCCACACAGCGGGCACAGCTTCATTAAAGTATTTTCGAACATACAAACAGGACTGGATGCACATAATACTGAATTACAATATCTTATCTATTTCCAGGACAAAAATTTCATCAGTAAGATGAACGAAATTTGAAAGAATCAGAAAAATTATTTAAATTAAACAGCCCGACTTATAATTAAAATTGAAATTCCGGATTTCAGCCAGAGGGCAGGTTCTTTATCCGGATTAATAACGTAAAAAACACAACCAATTTAAACACTATAATTATGAAGAGAATCCTGACAATTACTTTAACAATGCTTTTGATTCTTGCCGGAAAGACAAGCGGCCAGGACGACAAGGCAATCCAGGATGCAAAACCAGCCTCCACTAACATTCCCGGAGCTGAGTATCCGCGCATTGATGCACAGGGCAGGGCTTATTTCCGTATTTCTGCTCCCTCAGCAGAGACCGTGACAGTATCACTGGGCAACGTGGCCCTGACAAAAGGAGATGATGGTTTCTGGACCGGATGGACAGCTCCGCTGGATCCGGGCTTTCACTATTATTCACTAAGGATCGACGGGGTTGAAGTCAACGAACCCAACAGCGAGACTTTCTTTGGATCAGGTAAGGTCATGAGCGGTATTGAGGTTCCTGAGGAAGGAGTCGATTTTTATCATGTCAAAAAGGTTCCCCACGGACAGATCGCTTCATTCTGGTATTTTGCTGAATCGACCGGTGAGACAAGGCAGGCATATGTATATCTCCCGCCGGATTATCTGAAGAACAGCGACAAGCGTTATCCCGTTCTTTATCTTCAGCACGGCATGGGAGAAGACAGGCGCGCATGGGCCAACCAGGGCCGCACCAACTTCATCCTCGACAACCTTATTGCTGAAGGCAAGGCTAAGCCTATGATTGTGGTGATGGAAGACGGAGGCATAGCCGCCGGCATGAGAGCTCCCAGCCGTCCTCAGGGCGCCCCGGGTCAGCAGGCTCAGGGACAGAGACCCCCGCAGGCTCAGGGACAGCCAGGACAGGGACAACCAGGACAGGGACAGCCGGGACAGGGACAGAGGCCCGCGATGGGTCAGCGTCCGGGCGGACCGGGTCAGGGACCTGGTATTCCTTCTTTCTG
>CAZXSW010000164.1:0-2579 GCA_964642615.1 uncultured Rikenellaceae bacterium
CTTTTTATGAATCACCACGTTGATTTTACCGTTCTGCAGCATTTTCTTTGATAAAATTTCATGATAACCAGGAGACAGGCGTTCCACGTGTTTGCATTGTACTTGAAAATCACCGGTTCCGGTCAAATCGATTCCGTTATAATCGTCCCAGGCAGAACCCATGAAACGTGAAATGTAGCACTCCGGCCACAGTTCGGCCCTGAGGATGCTGGCACATTCACGCTCCCACTTACTGCCCTTTTGCTTGGAGTTCATTTTACCATGGATCTGTTTCTCACAATACCTGATCTACCAGGGCTTCTTTATTTGCTGTGATGTAGCACGTAGGCGGCTGCCTTACCCGATATCTCTTCCTGAGTGCTGGCCCGGTTCTGCTGAAGCCAGGCTTCGATTTCAGCCCTGTTGAAATAAACCAGTTTCCCGCCTGGTTTATAATGCGGGATGCGCCTGTTCATTGTCAACTTATAGAGGTAGGATTTTGAGAATCCGGTGTACTGTGCTGTTTCTTCGAAAGTGAGAACTTCCTTTTTTGCCAGGCCTGCCATTTTAACGGCATGCTCGACCACTTCTAGCCTTTCTTCAATCTCTTTCATTCGTCCTTGTTTTGGTTTACAAAAGCGAATATGAGAAGTATGGGAAAACAAAAAACCCCACGTGGGATAAACGTAGGGCGTTGTAAACTATAAATCAATCAATTATTTTTGAAGAATCTTATCAATCTCTTTATATCCAGCTGGTGGAAACCTTTTAGCATCCCGAATTTTTCCCCTTAGTCCCGGCATATTAAAAATGATTTCAAACGCTTTAAGAATCCGTACTTCAATTAGTCCAGACTTCTCCGTTAAAAATGTTTCTTTAATTTCGAAGGTATCACATGCTTTTGCAACAAAATAAGCAAAGAGCTGCTTTGTTCCCAGCCACTTCAGCGGTTCCCGGGTAATGTATCTCGCCTCCTGAAGTCTTTCCCAGATGTAGTCAGGGACTTTTTCCAAAGTTTCAGTTGCCTCTCTGAGGCTTTGCTCCCTGGTCATTGCCTTATGATTCTCTTCTTCCTGAATCTTCTTTGCAGTTTC
This sequence comes from uncultured Rikenellaceae bacterium, assembly GCA_964642615.1. GTDB lineage: Bacteria > Bacteroidota > Bacteroidia > Bacteroidales > VadinHA17 > LD21. The sequence goes on from CAZXSW010000164.1 coordinate 1,074, forward strand.
GATGAAATCACCAAAGTCAGTAAAGTCGTCGTATCTTGTAATGGGTCTTGATCTTCTCATGTCTCAGAATTCTAATTGTGGTAAACTGTCGATTGCCGCCTGCTTTAGGCTGTCAACGGCCCTGACATATTTCTGTGTGTGTTCCAGTCCGGAGTGACCCAGCAAGCTGGCAACTGTCTTTATATTGCTGCCATTCGAAAGGATTAAAGTTGCAAACGTGTGCCTTCCGCAATGCCAGGTCAGGTGCTTAGTTATACCGGCCTTTGCCGTCCAATGCTTCAAAGCTTTGTGCAGCATGACATGAGAGGGAAGATTAAATATTTTTGCATCCAGAAGAGGGTTTCCGTCTTCTCCGGCGGGAGGCTCCCCGATTAATTTCAAAAGTTGATCATTGAGCGGGATTACTACACCACTGCCACTGCTTCGCCCTGCAGTCTTACTCTGTTCAAAAGATAACCGCTTGTTGCTGTAATCGATGTTATGATAAGTCAGCTCCCGGGTATCTACTAGCCGGACCCCAGTATAAAGCGTGAATGTGAACGCCCGTCTTATTTCAGGATTTTCACCACGGTAGTGCGTAGAAATCAATTTCGTGACTTCCTCAGCACTGAGAACATCCTTCCTCAACACCTGATCATCAATTTTACAAACGACGTGTTCCCCGGGGAAGCTCTTAAATATGCCTTCTTTATAGGCTGCCTTGACCACTTTTTTAAACCGCATGTAGTAAGTCCTTGCACCCTCGCCTTCGTGTTTTTCCTGGAGGTATTCCACAAACTCAGTCATCAGATCATCTGTGATCACAGAGGGCGTTATCATGGTGCCATAACCAGGGTGCTCACTCCTGATGAACTTTATGAATTCATCCAGGGCTGCCTTTAATGTCCGTATATCCTTCTTCGAGTATCGATCAATATATCGCTGGTAATAATCCAAAAAATTCATTTTCTTTTTCTCAAGCCTGTATCCCAGGGTTCTGTTTTTTAACTCCTGTTCTCGCTCGAATCTGATCTCATGCGCTAGCTGCAAAGTCTCCTTATTATTCGTCTTGTCGATCTCTTTCCTGGGTTTGTTGATGAGATAAAGGTTAAGTACCTCTTTTTTTCGTTCATGTCGTACTTTTTTCTCTCCGGTTTCTTCATCAGTCCATTGAGTGCGGCCCAAGTAATATTCAAGGTAAAGGCTGATGCGTCCGTCAGAAAGTGTTCTCTCCATCAGTTTTGGATTCTCTTTCGTTTTACGCTCAACCTTTGCCATGTTATAAACCCTTGTTATTGCTTTGTTTTCCTTTGTATTGCTAAGATAAGATATTATTTCAATCAAGGTGCACTAATAGTGTACTTTTTATCAAAACAAAGGAATATAAAAGAAAATATCCCGTTTCCGGGATATCTTCAAGTGCCTGTGATCTTGTTCTTTGTGTTCTTTTGCTTTCCTTTGTTTTCATCAAATGTACCCGGAGCGGGACTTGAACCCGCACAGCCTTAATGGCCACAGGATTTTAAG
>CAZXSW010000165.1:0-2575 GCA_964642615.1 uncultured Rikenellaceae bacterium
GTTGAGAAGAATGTATCTGTAAGCGGTAATAAATCACTTATCTTATCTGTTTTTCAGAATCTCATTGAAAATGCCATTAATTATGCCGGTGATAATACCACTATCAGGATTCTGGTATACAATGAAGATAAGAAGAACTATTATTTCTCCTTCTCAGATGATGGGGCAGGTATTCCTGAAGAACACATGAACCGTGTTTTTGAGCGTTTTTACCGTGTTGACTCGGGCCGTTCGAGAAAAAGCGGAGGGACAGGCCTGGGCCTGGCTATTGTAAAAAACGCTATCCTGCTTCATAAAGGAGAAATAATTGTCAGGAAAAGGTCTGGAGGAGGCACCGAGTTCCTGTTTTCCCTGCCAAAATACAGGAAATGAAATCTCAGACAAATAACAGTTTTATTATATAATAAATAGCTGCTCCTATAAGAGCTGAAACAGGTATTGTTAATAACCAGGCCCAGAAAATTTTTGTAGTCACACCCCATCTCACCGCAGAAGCTCTTTTCGTTGCTCCGACACCAATTATTGATCCTGTTATCGTATGTGTTGTACTCACAGGGATACCCAGACCTGTTGCCAGGTAAAGAGTTGCCGCCCCGGCTGTCTCAGCACAAAACCCTTCAAAAGGTTTTAATTTAGTTATCTTCTGTCCCATCGTTTTCACTATACGCCAGCCTCCGAAAAGCGTCCCCAGAGCTATTGCCGCATGACATGATAAAACAATCCATAAATCGATAGGAGCATCCATTGGTACCCTGTTGGTTGCAATAAGAGCTACCCATATTATACCCATGGATTTCTGGGCATCGTTACCGCCATGCCCCAGACTGAAGGCAGCTGCCGACAATAACTGAAGCCGCCTGAAATGTTTGTCGACAACGGATGGGGAAAACCTTTTAACAATATGTAAAACCAATATTGAGATCAGATAAGCCATGATCATGCCTAGTAAAGGAGCTACAACAATGAAAACAGCTATTTTAAATACTCCTGAATATACAACTGACCCAAATCCACTGCTTATAACAGCTGATCCTACCAGCCCTCCTACCAGAGTATGGGATGAGCTTGAAGGAAGACCCATCCACCATGTTATAAGATTCCAGATGATAGCTGCAAGAACAGCTGATATTATCAAAGGAAGAGTAACTATGTCCGCATCAATAACCCCTTTCCCAATAGTAGTGGCTACTTTCAGGGGAAAAATAAGAAAGGCCACAAAATTGAAAATCGCAGCCAGAAAAACAGCAGAAATAGGCGACAATACCTTTGTCGATACTACTGTAGCAATGGAATTGGCCGAATCGTGAAAGCCATTTATGAAATCAAAAAGAAGAACCAGGCTTATTACAACATACAAAAATATCATCCCGTGCAGGTGAAATATTATTATAAATACCCGGATACTTTCCTTATTGACTGATAATAAATGTCATACATTTTCTCCAGTTTGCATCCGGCGGCCTAAAATTACCTGTTATGAAAATATTCTATAAAATATTTTTGTTACAATTTTGTTACAAAGACACTTTGCAGGAAATATTCACTCATTTTTCTGATCTGTAATTATGGATATATTCAGCTGCTTCCACCATAGTTGGTATCCAAATATCCTTTTCATTATCCGCAAGATATTTTATAAGTTCATTATGTTCTTCAAGAGCTACATCTATATTATGACCTCCTCCTACTCCGTGGAAAAGGAATACAAGCAATGATTCTGTTTTCACAGCTTCCTTAACAAGGTCGATCATATAAGTGGCTGAATGTCCGCTGATCATATAACTGTCTATATTGTCGGTATTCACTTTATCTATAGTGTTCATTGCTGCTCTAACACCCCTGGCACCGGTAAGATCATCCTTCAGTCTGTTAAAATAGAGGGAATCACCTACTTTCATATCTCCGCAGGGATAAGCGAAAGATCTTTTATCTTTTCCGTCGATAGCTTTGAGCAGGGTATTGGTTACGAGTATCTCGTTCACTGTTCTGTTGAGGGTATAAAACTGCAGATCGTTATCCGGTGTGACAAAGCCTCTTCCCTGAGGACGGCCATCGCAGGGATGAAACAAGGTATGGTTTCCCAGTTCATGACCCATATCAGCCGCCTTACGCCAGTCGTCCATACGCCTTTCCACAATTTCTTCCGAGCCTATGATATAGAATGTACCTTTCATGTTGTAAGAATTGAGGACCGGGATAACATTATCCAGGTGAACATCCAGGGCATCATCATAAGTAAGAACCACAGCACATTTTTTATTGTTCCATATTGTGTTATCCTGGGCATTGGTACACATTACTGCCACGAGTATCAGGATAGCAGGAAGCATTTTTTTCAGAGGCAATATCATTCTCATCGTCTTTGTGTTGGTAAAGTATGACCGATAAATTTACTGGCCCATTCAATGAAATATTTCATATTGGGAGCATCTGTATGACCTCCGTCATGTTGTCTCCATGCCAGATGTCCGTCGAGCATACTGGTATTATAAGGAGGCATCACCTCTTTATGGTAGTCGTTTGAGACACCCAGGTCTTTTGCTCCCAGCAGTTTAAATACTTCACCGGCTGCAAC
>CAZXSW010000166.1:0-2571 GCA_964642615.1 uncultured Rikenellaceae bacterium
TGCATTCACCGAGCCTTCATCGTTGTCAAAGAATAACTTCCAGCCTTCAAATTTGTAATGAACGCCGGTCTGTCCCATGTAAAAAACAGTTTCTTCCTTATCGTAAATATTATTTCTCCATTCTATAAGCGAAGAAAGCAGGGAAGAAGGGTTAGTGGCTCCCCATACAGAATAGTTGAGGGCGCCGGAGAATATGTTGTTCCTGATATACAGATTCCTTGTACTCACCTGGTGAAGAAACGATATATAAATATCCTCTCCGTGTATATTCCTCGTCTTCTGGGCATGTGACCATCCCCTGCCCGCATCAGTACAGGTGTTGTTCTCAAAATAAATATCGCCGGCACTTCCTGTACAATCCATGTACCACCACTCGAAATGAAAGTCATTTCTCCTTAATATGTTGTTCCGGATATATATTCCCGAGACAAATACCGAATCATTCATATACTGCGATGTTATACCACTGTCGTAAACATCCGTGATCAGGTTTTTCTCAATTACTATATCTGCCACACTTCCCCACATCTCAATCCCGTTGCCCAGCCTGGTCGAACGTGGAAGCGTGCCGCCCATAAAGGATATTTCACAGTTCCTCACAGTTATGTTATGCGAGCGTGAGATGAAGATGCCGTGACGGGCAGCATAGCGCAGGTCGAAGCCGTCGATGGTAACATGGTTCCTTTCCCTTGCATGGATCAGTGATGGCATTATTGTAAGGGTTATTTCAATGTCGTTGTAAAATGAAGCGGGATTAACCGAAGAGAAAAGGATGACTGCCCTGGTATCTGTATCATAAATAAAATCTCCCTGTTTACTTAGTTCTTCGCGATTTAGTTTTCTCACACCGCAGCTTTCACCGTTGTTGAAGACAATGTTTCCGGCCTGAGTCCTTAACAGGGGATCCTTGTTTACCCATAGTTTGTCTCCTGCCTTAGACCAGTCTGCCTGCCTGTTTTTTTCAACCGATCCGTAAAAAAGCGGCTTTGGGCCAATGCCATATGAAGTATATACTATCCTCACTCCTGCAGCACCAGATTTACATTCGAGCGATCCTTCGCTTTCTGTTATCCGCCATACTCCTCCCCTTTTGAAAAAGACAGTATCTCCCGGCAGCAACCGTGCTGAATTAACCCTGGCAATGGTCGCCCAGGCAGCGGCATCTGAACGCCCGTCAGCCCTGTCATTGCCTCCCGGCTTTACATAGTATGCAGCGCCCGAAAGACTAAGGCTGAAAAAAAGCAATAATACGACATGGATATATTTCACTTTAAAACAGTAATATTGTGACGTCAGTAACCTATTATTCATGAACCAGAATTTATATTTCAAGCATTTATAATTAATCTATCATACATGCAGCTACTACATGAGGAATATTCCGGTTAACGGACTGAAACAGTACCGGACGCATTCTATGAGCGTGAATTTAATAAATTTCACGTAGCGGGGACAGCCTCATAGAAGTATTTTCTAACATACAAAGAGGATGACTGAAACTTATAATACTGATTTACTTTACCTTATCAATTTTCTACACAATAACTTAATCAGTAACATGAACGAAATTTTAAAGAATCAGAAAAATTATTTAAATTAAACAGCCTTACTTATAATTAAAATTGAAACTCCGGTTTAAAGCCTGAGTGCAGGTTTTTCAAGCGGATAAACAAATTACAAAATCACAACCAATTTAAACACTATAACTATGAAGAGAATCCTGACAATTACTTTAACACTGCTTTTTATTCTTGCCGGAAAGACAAGCGGCCAGGACGACAAGGCAATCCAGGATGCAAAACCAGCCTCCACTAACATTCCGGGGGCTGAGTATCCGCGTATTGATGCACAGGGCAGAGCTTATTTCCGTATTTCTGCTCCGTCAGCCGAGACCGTTACAGTCTCACTGGGCAACGTAGCCCTGACCAAAGGAGATGATGGTGTCTGGACCGGATGGACAGCTCCGCTGGATCCGGGTTTCCACTATTACTCACTAAGGATTGATGGGGTTGAAGTCAACGAACCCAACAGCGAGACTTTCTTTGGATCGGGAAAGGTGATGAGCGGCATTGAGGTTCCTGAAGAAGGAGTTGATTTCTATCACGTCAAAAAGGTTCCCCACGGACAGATCGCTTCATTCTGGTATTTTGCTGAATCGACCGGTGAGACAAGGCAGGCATATGTATATCTCCCGCCGGATTATCTGAAGAACAGCGACAAGCGTTATCCCGTTCTTTATCTTCAGCACGGCATGGGAGAAGACAGGCGCGCATGGGCCAACCAGGGCCGCACCAACTTCATCCTCGATAACCTTATTGCCGAAGGTAAGGCTAAGCCTATGATTGTTGTTATGGAAGACGGAGGCATAGCCGCCGGCATGAGAGCTCCCAGTCGTCCACAGGGCGCTCCGGGTCAGCAGGCACAGGGACAAAGACCGCCGCAGGGACAGGGTCAGCAGGCACAGGGACAGAGACCGCCGCAGGCTCAGGGACAGCCGGGTCAGGGACAGAGGCCCCCGATGGGTCAGCGTCCGGGCGGACCGGGTCAGGGACCTGGTATTCCTTCTTTCTG
>CAZXSW010000167.1:0-2564 GCA_964642615.1 uncultured Rikenellaceae bacterium
AGCCTTCGGGCAACCTGCCGATATAATCGGGAATAACCTTTGTTTTAAGCTTTTCCCATACAGCGGGATCGCGGAAGAAATTAGTCACACCAATCATCAGCTCTTTGAAAAGGATATTGGCTTCCTTAGGATTCTCCTGTAAAAACTGGACATATGAAGCAATCCTGTCAATTTTGTGGACACTCATACGTCTTTCTATACGGCGATAAACTGTATTTTTCTTATAGAAAGAAAAGTCATTACCTGTATGGGTCCTCAGAAGAATTAATATTTTTTCGAGTGAACTCTGATCTTTAACCTCTGTCTCCAGGCCCGACCTGACGATCGGAATTAGCTCAATGAACTGAATCAGTTTGGAAGGCAACTGGTTGGCTGGTGCTACAATATCTGCATGGACCGAATCGATTGCATTCCGGGGCATGCTGTCATATTTAGCCGTGGAAGGTTCCTGAACCATCACTATTCCGTTCTTTTCCTTTATGGACCGGACTCCGGCACTTCCGTCGGAACCCATTCCTGAAAGAATGACTCCGATACTCAGGTCATTCAAGTCGTCGGCAAGGGACCGGAGGAAAAAATCTACAGGAAGACGCAGTCCTCTCGATTCCATAGGTTGAAACAGGTGAAGAATCCCCTTCAATATTGACATGCTTTTATTTGGAGGGATTACATACACATGGTCAGGTTTTACTGGCATCCGGTCTTTCACCTGCAAAACCTGCATGCCTGTGATCCGCTGAAGCAGTTCAGGCAGCATACCCTTTTGTGTCGGATCAAGATGTTGAATTACTACATATGCCATACCACTTTTTTCAGGCACATTGCTTATAAACTGCTCCAATGCTTCAAGCCCGCCTGCCGACGCTCCGATAGCTACTATAGGAAACCTTTCTGTGCCTGGTGCTATAGTCTCTTTTGTGGATGTTTTGGATTTCTGAGTCCTCGTTTTCACTCGCAAGAATTATGTTTAGTTCACCGGTGTTTTAAAATATCTTCCGGTCGCACATCTGTCAAAGGCACATAACGGAATAAAGTGTTATACAATTACATATGTGTACAAAATAAATAAAAAATATCAGATCCAACACTATCATACAGTTGTTTTTTTTTATTAGTAAAGGACTTAGCGGAATAACTGTAACAGTCATTTTTATTTGCGGCCATTATAATACTTAAGAGCTTCTGGCATGAATTGGGTCAGCTTTCTTAACCTTGTTTCATCTGAGGGGTGTGTGCTAAGGAATTCCGGCGGACTCTCTCCTCCTGCTTCTGACATTCTTTGCCAGAAAGGAATTGCTTCCCTGGGGTCATAACCTGCCATCGCTGAGAATATAAGCCCATACTGGTCAGCTTCAGTTTCCTGCTGCCGCGACCAGGGCAGCATAGCACCCACCTGGCTCCCTATCCCGTATGTTGCCAGAAACAGATCCTGTGTCTCCTGTGGCTTCTGAGATAATGCAACCTCCAGGGCCATACCCCCCATTTGCTGAATTAATGCCTGGCTCATTCTTTCGTTGCTATGTTTGGCAATGGAATGCGCAATCTCATGTCCGATGACAATTGCAAGTGCCGCCTCGTTCCGGGTTACAGGCAATAAGCCAGAGTATACGACCACCTTCCCTCCGGGCATACACCATGCATTGATAACCTTGTCATCATCAATGGTGTTGAATTCCCATGAATATCCTTCCAGAACCGACTTCTTTTCCTCGGTATTATAAAACTCTGTTATTGCACTGGCTATTTTTGCTCCGACTCTGTCGACCATTGCAGCATCTTTGTTGCTGGCTGAATTTAAAACCTTATTTTCTTTTAAGAATGTATTGTACTGGCTGACAGCCATTAACCGCAACTCTGATTCCTGGACAAGACTCAGCTGCTTTCGGCCTGTTACCAGATTTAAAGCACATCCGGCAAGCAGACCAGCACAAAGAGTTATAAACAGTATCTTTTTCATGGATCCGGAGTTAAAACAAATTTTAGATGTGTTTCCTTTAAAGCTATTTAAACGGCATAAAATTAACTTCACTTTACGGTCTTTCTGTTACATAATTTTTGGAAAAAATTACAAAATTGCTACCTTCCCGTATCCACGGCTGTAATCACAGGAATTCACCGGCGTCCTGCCCGGAATACAATAAGCCATGTACCTCACATACATAGCATATCAGACAACCAGGATACTCCCCCGATCTGGCTTATAAAACTTTTGGTTTAGCCCGGATATTTCTCTTCCGGATGTCTGGACTTCTTTTGTATTATAATCTGCATTTCAAGGTTCTCCTTTACAGAATAACCATTATTAACACCCGGAAGTGTGGCAAAACCCGACTGGATGACAGGAATTATGTAAATCATACTTTAAATTGTGTAATACATTCAGGTTCTATCGGCCCTACCTTTCGCTCTGAATCTATTTGTATGAAATCCACATGTATTGCATACGCAAACACACATGAATATAATTTTCATACTTGTGGGTTGTCCCGCTAAGCGATACAACTTGTCACGCCTCAGGCGGGAGGCTATCAGACCATTAAAATCAAAATTATATACTGATGAAA
>CAZXSW010000168.1:0-2528 GCA_964642615.1 uncultured Rikenellaceae bacterium
ATCTTGTATGCAGAATCGGTCTCAGGCACAAACATGTTTTTTATGGAGGCAAAATCGGATGAGGAAATACCGAGATACCCGCTCATCTTCTCAATAGCTTCCACTTCAAGGGCATGTACGTTGCCGTCGGCGCCTGATATGCCGAAAAGAAGGTGAAGAAGCTGAAGCCTTGAGGAATAATCCATATTTGAGGCGATCTGCAGGCAAACATCTCTCACCGGAATCTCCTGATTGAGAATATCCTTTAATGTAAGAATAGCTTCCTTTGCCGTCGACTGCCCGAACTGACGGATAAAAAACTGTTTTACATAGTCAAGCTCTGACTTTAATACCTTGTTGTCGGCTTTCATCATTGCTGCAACAAGCACCAGAAGGCTCATCCCAAAGTCGCCACGCGATGTGCTTTGCGGCGTGCCTGTATATGTTGTGGTCTGGATAGTGGTGTTGTCGACCATCGACCCGATCATGAAACCAAGTACTGCCCCCAGAGGCCCTCCCATTACAAATCCCAGGCCTCCTCCTATCCATTTACCCAGTCGTCCCATTTTTATCCTTGTTTATCTTTTTGAACAGTTTGATCATCTCCTTATGAATCCCCAGAACAACCGGAATAACCATGTCGTTTTCCGAATTGAATATAATAAAATCCGACCCTGGCAGCCGTGTGGCATCGTCAGCCTGATTCTTCATCCTTTCGATGATCTGTTCCCTTGTAAACCTGTCACCTGCTAAAAGCCTGCCGATTCTCTCTTCGCCCGGAGTAACGACCGTTGCAACCCTGTCCATCATCCTGAAAGCTCCGCTCTCAAACAGAATGGCGGCTTCCATGATTGAATAAGGCGAATTCTGGTTCTTCAGCCACTCGTCGAATGAATGGAACACTGCAGGATGAACCACTGAGTTTACCTTTTCAAGCATTCCCCTGTCAGCGAATATGAGCCTTGCCATTTCAGCCCGGTCGAGCCTGCCTCCGGGAAAAAGATCCTTCCCGGCAATCGTACTAATCCTGTCCTGTATTGCCCTGTCATTTTCCTGTATCCTCTTTGCCTCGTCATCGGCCGAGAACACGGGGATGCCCAATACTGCAAACACCTTGCATACAGTAGACTTTCCGCTGCCGATACCGCCGGTGATCCCAAGCTTGAGACTTTTACCTGATTCAGCTTTCATTTCAGCTTCCTTTCTATAATAAAATCCACCTTTGGAGGAGAGACTCTCAAGGAGCTCACAAAAGGAGGAATATTACGAAAAGCCAGCGACAACTTCTCTTCCGAATTTAAATCGGCTTTGGCCGCATCGAGGATAACTTCAAACGGGACCTGTTCAAATTTCTTGTAATCGCCGATTGCAACAAGCCCTTTTACAGTTACAACATCAGGGAATATCCTGAGGTTTATTGAATCAGGGCTATTGATTATACGTACAGGAACCTTTACTTCTGCTTCCGTAAACTGCTCCACGGCAACAGTTACAAGCACCTTCTTTTCCGACAGAGTGCATTTATCCGGAACTAAAAGGGGCATACTCCTGGTAACCGACTCTCTCACCCCTCTCATCTTCATGGGCTTTGTTCTGACTGTATTAAGAGTGTCGATTATGCGTTTGGGGCCTGTTATCTCAATTGTGTCAGGTTCGACCTGATGGCTGCCTTTTACCAGGTATTGCCTTTCAGTACTTACCTCCACATCGGGGTCAACAATAATCTGCTTTGTGATTATCCTGTCAAATGCAAAAAACAAAGTGTCGGGCTTAACCGAAGTGATATCGCACTCAGTTCGCAGCTGGTTTCTGAGCTTTGGTATAAGCCCCGAAGTGACTACATAGTAATCGAGAGCCCTGCTGCCGGGAACCCTGCGATAATTGACTGAAGAAATATCAAGAATAACAGGAGACCTGTTTCCTGCCATTTTTAACTTTAGTATTGAATAACCCGGACCTTTCAGATACAACTCGAGTCTCAAAGGAAGGTCATCTGCCAGGACTCTCTCCTCCGGAAGATTGACATACCTTACCGGGTATCTGATGCTGTATTCAACTTCCTTCTCAAGGGAATTAAGGTACCAGAACACAAAGGAAAGCAGCAGGAAAAACCCAAAAATGATAAAATCACTGTCATTCCCGCTTCCTTTTTTCCGGAATATGCCTTTTGTCAATATGGCTTTATGCCATTGCACTAATTTAAGGTGAAATAATGGTTATGCCTTATCAGCAGTAGGATCCTGGATCAGGGCGCTCTTGTCGACCTTGAGTTTCAGATCACCGCCTACTTCAAGCATAACGAAGTTGTCTTTAACTTCATATATCTTTCCATAGATGCCGCCTGTGGTGATGACTTTATCACCCTTTTTAAGCGAGCTCCTGTAATTGGAAAGTTCTTTCTGCTTCTTCATCTGAGGTCTGATCATGAAGAAATAGAAAATTACAAAAACCGCAAGCAGGGGAATGAAGGTAACAAGGGCGTTGCTTTGTCCGGGAACCCCGCCTGCAGGCTGTCCCTGAAGAAGAATAAAAGATAAGTAGTTCATTTC
>CAZXSW010000169.1:0-2500 GCA_964642615.1 uncultured Rikenellaceae bacterium
GGAGATGAAAGGCTTCAATGTCGCGGTTATAGTTAACAGTTCTTACATTATAAGCCTTAAGGTGGTGTTCGTCTATTAGCACCCTGTCTTCAAGGTCGATGGTAGCTGCTTCATATGCCAGGTTAACCATGTGATCGACAGGCAGGTCCCATATGGGAAAAGTCTCGAATTTTGCATAGCCGGCTCTGATCCCCTGGTTGCGTTCATGGTAAAGGTTGCAAAGGCAGGTTGCAAGTTTACCGCTTCCGGGTCCCGGACCGGTGACGATGACAATCGGTTTTGTTGTCTTTACATATTCATTTCTTCCATAACCCTGGTCACTGACGATCAGATCCACATCGGTAGGATAGCCTTCTGTCGGATAATGCAGATAGACCTTAACGCCGCGCATCTCAAGCTTGTTCCGGAAGACCCTGGCAGGAGTCTGATTCTCATACCTGGTTATTACCACGGCAGTCACGTCGATTCCCCATTCCCTGAAGTCATCTATAGTTTTCAGTGCATCAGCATCATAGGTGATGCCAAAGTCGGCCCTTATTTTTTTCCTTTCAATGGCTCCGGCATGGATACAAAGGATAACATCGATCTTATCCTTAAGCATCTGAAGAAGCCTCATCTTTACATTCGGGTCAAAACCCGGCAATACTCTCGAGGCGTGGTAATCGTAAAGTATCTTACCTCCGAATTCAAGGTAGAGCTTGTGGTTAAAGCGGTTAACCCTTTCAAGGATGGCAGCGGTCTGTTCCCTGAGGTATATCTCATTGTCAAATCCCTTTCGGGCTATATCATCCATAACAAAAAGAAAAAAGAAATAATTAAGGACCTCAATATTAGAAAAATTTTCAGTTCTAGGTAGTATGTACCACCGAATAAAATAAGCTTTTATTCAACCATCTTTTTAAGAACCGATCATGATGCCCGAAAATACTCACGGATCGGAAGAGACTTCTTCAAGGTCGCGAAGGGCATTGGGGTTGAGTTCATAGCGGAAACCTTTTTCTGATGGTCTGACTGAGATGACCTTAAGTATTGCAAGATTGGCCAGGATCGATTCTGCCCTCCATGGTGAGATTCCGGCAATTTTTCTGAAACCCTGAAGAGTTATAAAATCGTTTTCTTTAAGCTGGCCAAATAGTATTCTTTCAGCCTTACCGAATTTCACAAGTACCCCTGTTTTTTTCTTCTCTTTTTTCCATATCTGTAGTATAACCCTGTTGGCAAGAAGGTTCTGATCATTGTGCCTGAAATAGGCCAGCCATTTCCCTTCCTCGTCCCTGAGCCTGTATGGCTTTTCGCTGCCCTCTTCAACTTTTACTTCTACAAGGGTTTTACCGGCATAATCATGCTGTCTGGCTGTGTATTTTATTTCAGGACTACAAAAGAGGTGGGCGGCTGTTTCGACCATGTAGATCTCCTCATCCGACCTTATCCCTGCTATCGATCCATTATCCCTTACCCCTATGAGTATTACCCCTCCTTCAGTATTGGCAAAGGCAACAAGGGTTCTGGCGATCTTCCTGCTGTCGGAGATGCAGTATTTGAAGTCAAGATGCAGGCTCTCACCTTCCGATATAAGCTTCTTAATGTAACTGCTCATCCCTGCAGATTTGTTTCCCGGGTTTTTCTTTAATGACTCCCGGCGGTCGTGATTTCAATAAATGCAATGATGTTTCCCCTTTCCCGGCATACGGTCAGGAGCTGGAAAGTCAGACTTTCATTGAGGCATACGGCCTGGTTATTTCTCAGTCGTTCTTATCTTAAGCACCGCCACACTGTAAGGTTCCATTGCCAGTTCAACACTTTCATTACAAAGGATCTTCTTTTCGGTAACCTTAATTGCATCAGGATTTTCGATAGAGGCTCTGGTTGAAATATCTGCACTGACAGTATAAAGTGAAGCCTGAGTGTTTTTATCGACGTCTGCTCCCTTTATTCTTGCAAGCAGGGTGTTGCTTTTTCCCTCGTAGTTAACCACCTTGATTATTATCCATTTTTTGTCTTCGGACATGGTTGCGATTGCATCCATTGTCCCCGGTTGCCAGTCTTCAGGCTTCATCTGCGATATCTCGTCAAAAAAGACACTGCGATCGGGTATATCACTGAAGGTCCCGCTTGCGGTTGCCAGAAGGTGTGGGGCGAAATTTTCACGGAACAGTTTCTCAATTACATAGCCTGCTCCTGGAAACCATGAAACATGATCGTGATAAATGAAGGCTGTCCATGTTGGATCATCCGTGGTGTTTCGCATGAGAAGAGCAGGGCATGTCATTTCAATATCATCTCCAAGTCTCTCATACAACATAAGGCTTCCGGCTGCATGGAGTCCTGCTTTCCAGTCATAGGAGCGGCAAAGTCCCCATTCAAGTACTGCGGGTTTGATGTCAGGGTATTTTGATCTGCTTATGTAGAAAATCAGTTCTTCAAGATAATCGCCTATCCTTGTTATTCCACTCTGAAAGTTTTCAGGCTCATATTCGTAATTATGGCATCCCAGGATATC
>CAZXSW010000170.1:0-2477 GCA_964642615.1 uncultured Rikenellaceae bacterium
GCATCAATAACGCTGCACAGCTTGCGCAGGGGCTCGGGATTTATATATCCATTCGATTTGATAATATTTTTTATACCTGCCTTTCCTGCCAGGAAGGCGGTGTCATAAACATACTCATAAAAAGTGACAGGCTCGGAATAGGTATAGGCTATGGATCTGCACCCCTTTCCAGCAGCTTCACTTAATACCTTCTCAGGCATCAGGTCGTAGTTCCTTGTTTTTTCCGGAGTTGTCTGGGAGATAGTCCAGTTTTGACAGTTAAGACAAGCCAGGTTGCATCCTGCCGTTGCAATTGAAAAAGCCCGGGTGCCTGGCAGAAAATGGTAAAATGGTTTTTTCTCCATCGGATCAACGTTTGCCGAACAGGGATTGCCATAAGCCAGGGTATAGAGTTTTGAACCGCTCACCCTGCGGTTCCTGCAATCGCTTAGCTCTCCTTCCTTGAGGACGCATTCGTTGGGACATATTTTACACATTATACCACGGGCTGTCTCTTCCTGAAACATGGCCAGCTTTCTTCCGCTTTTCTGCTGAAAGTCATCATCAGCACTTACAAAGGCCGTGCAGGGCATGCACATCATCCCTGCCGACAGGGTCATGCATCTCTTTATGAAGCCGCGCCGCCTCTCTCTTTCAGAAGAGTTTGTCCCTTTCATCCGGTAAGCTATTTGATGATAAAACTACTATTTGTTGCCGACAGTGGCAACAACCAGCGAGGCAAAAATAAGAATTGCTGTTATCCACATAGCCTGTTTAATTCCGCATAAAGGAATCAGTAATCCTGAAACAAGTATAAAACCAAGTGCGGAACCTGCCAGGTCGGCACCGTAAACCGAATGCACCCCTGAGCTGCCGTTTTTGTATGAGGTAAGTGACCTGAAGATACTCCCTGTCAGAAGCGCAGGAATAAACGATAGCATCATTATAAGAATAATAATTACAGGTGTTGAAAGACGGGCTCCTGTGAGTCCGCCGAAAGCAAATGCACCGGTAAGATAGAAGGCTAAAAGGAGCAGGCCCCTGTATCTGACATCCAGCTTTTTGAGGGGGCCGATATCCGAACCCGCTCCGGCAGCCAGTCCGGCCATCAGTCCCGCCATTATCAGGCCTGTCATCTGGTACATGTTTCCGGCACTTGTCTGAAGTACCGTCAAGGCTATAATTTCAAGTCCTGCCAGCGCAAGTGATGATGAATACATTATCATCTCCGATCTTTTAACGGCCACCACAGGGAGTGCGAAGAGTATGACAAGCAGAATAACGGTAAGGGGCTTCTCATCAGGATCCCTGCTGAGTCCGAAGGTCTGTGACCAGAAATATGCCACAGGTCTATCAAGAGTGTTCTTTCTTGTAGCCCTGTCGATAAGACCAGTGATTTCTTCTGAACGGTCTGTTATCAGATCATCTGAAAGAAAGTTACTGCCCACATAGGTGTTAGAAATGTTCTTCAGTGCAGTAAGTTCACATATAGAAGCAGAGAGGGGTGAGTCAGATGCTATGAAATACAATTTATTGCCGGCAACAGGAAGGATGTTCTTAAATTTCTCAGCCATACTGTTGTATACTGAGGAGTAAAGGTCAAGTGATTCCTGGTTGAAATAACCGGGGTCGACACCGGGAGAACACATGAATATCCCACCGCTGTTAAGCCTGTTTCTTATCTCAGCAAAGAAATCAACTGTGTAAAACCTGTTAAGAAGGAGGGAGGACGGGGGCGGAAGAAGCATCAGAACTACATCAAATCGTTCCTTTGTATTTCTAACATATCTGAAAGCATCATCATTTATAATCCTTACCCTGGTAGCTGGACTGCCGTAATCCCCACTGCCGAACTTCAGAAGTGCCGGATCACGCTCTACAAATACTATTTCACTTAAAAGGTATTTTATTAATTCGGGCAGATGCGATACGGGCGATCCGGATATTATCAGGACCCTTGAGGGCTTTTCAGCCTGGAGCATGGCATAGTGTATATCTTCTTCGCTGCCTCCTGTATCGTAATTATATCTAACGAGCCTGTGATTATAATATAGGCTCCTGTCGTTTGAATACAAACCCTCCGTAATATTGCCGTAGGGTGTATCCAGGGTAGAGGTCACCTGAACGCCGCTGAACAACAGATTTCTGAAGAAGACATCGGGATTGCCTGAAAAAACAATGAAAGCTGCTGCAAGGGATGCGGTTATCAGGCCAATAAGGGCAGTCTTTTTCATTCTGAAGCTTATTGCTGAAAGTCCTGTCATTCCCGTAATCAATACTATCAGCATCATCTGGTAGTTGTTAAGTAATCCTGATGCTGCAGCCGTTACCGCTATTCCGGCAGTTATTCCTCCTGCTGTTTCTATTCCGAATGATTTTCCGGGGGGATAGTTCTTTATTTTTCCGGCAATGTTTATCAGTCTGACGAAGGTAAAGCCAGAAATGATGCATAAAGGTATAAGAACTATCAGGGAGAATATAATGGTCACAAGAAAGGA
>CAZXSW010000171.1:0-2447 GCA_964642615.1 uncultured Rikenellaceae bacterium
GCCGGGGAGCAAGAGCCCTTGCCACGGCAACACGCTGCTGCTGGCCTCCCGAGAGCCGCGACGGACGGCTGCCATGCCTGTCCGAGAGGCCCACTGCTGCAAGAAGCTCATTAGTGCGTTCTGTACGTTTCTCCTTTGGCCATCTCTGAAGATTCAGGATGAATCCTATGTTCTCAGAAGCCGTGAGAACGGGTATCAGGTTATATGACTGAAAGACGAAACCTATATGTCTCATCCTGAAATCAATCAACTCCGAAGGTTTAAGCTCCGAGAGCCTGTGACCTCCGACAAATATCTCTCCCGAGGTAGGCCGGTCGAGCCCGCCAATGAGGTTCAGCAGAGTGGTCTTGCCCGAACCTGACGGCCCCACGATCACTGCAAATTCGCCTTTCTCAAAGTTAAGCGTAACTCCGTTGACTGCCCTGACCTCGACCTCAGTGTCGTGGTAGGTCCTGAATACTTCATTGATCTCTACAACTTTCATTCTATGCTGTTTTTATCATTATTCTCCCCTTAATGCATCAACCGGATTAAGCTGAAGGGCTTTCCGGGCCGGATAGATGGCTGAAATTATTCCTGTAAGAACTATCATCACTGTCAGGGTGACGAAGAAATCGGCCCCGATAGACGGATAGAGGTGCGCTGAGTAGCCGAAAGCTTCCATCCCCTCCGAGTATTTTACAAGGTTGATACCTGTATGATTGGTAATGGCTATCACGATGCCGCTTACCACCATTCCCGCGAACCCACCAACAACAGAGAGGAACACCGACTCGAGCATTATCATAAAGAAAACCCTGCGGTGGTTCATGCCAATGGCTGAAAGCATGCCCAGTTCCCTGGTACGTTCAAGTACCGACATCAGCATGGTGTTTACAATACCGAACGCCAGGGCAGCAAGAATTATCACCATGAAGATGCCATAGATCTGGTTTATGTAATCGGCTATCATAGCCAGGTCGGTCTGGATCTCCTTCCAGTTCATCACCTCTGGTCCGGGAAGCGCCTCCCTGATCTGAGAAGTCACCTCGTCGGTAATATCATTATCTTCAAGCCGGGCAATGATACGATGACACTGCCCCTCTTCCAGTCCTGTGAGCCTTAGTAATTCATTCTGAGGAACAAATACTGAAGTTGCCTCAAAGAGGTCGTTATTGGTCCGGAAGATACCGCTTATCCTGAATGCGGCGCCCGTCTGGACTCCTTGTGCATCAAGGAAGGTAAGGATGATCCTTGATCCTTCACGGTACGACCATGCAGCTTCCCTTATCATCATGCCATATTCCTTTATCTCCCCGGGTGTGAGCAGTGCGGACAAGGCTTCGTTTAATTTTTTCTCAGTGGTGAACCTCTGATCCCCGATCTCCGTTAGTTTCCCTGCAAGTACTGACGGCAGACCCTGTTCTTCAAGTTTACTTATCGACTCATCAGTGAGCATATATCTTATTATATACAGCTCCTTCGCCAGTTTCTCTCCAATGAATACGCTGTTAAGCCTTGTGCCTGTACCGAAGTAACTTCCGGTTCCCGGAATGAGACGGTCCTTCAGCGAGAACATCTCCTGCTCCTTTTCGACATCGATCCCGGAGATCTCCACACCTGAACTTCCTGCAGATGTTGAAGCAATACCACGTACTATCACCCTTTTGGTAACATCGGTGACTCCTGGTGTATTCTCCAGCACCCTGATAATCCTTTCAGGTCCGGTAATCACATTACCAATCTCGCTGCTGCTCCGGAAATCAGAATTATTAACCTGGATATGCGACAGCTCCTCATTAACGGCAGCATCGATCCTTTGAACAATGGAGCTGTTGATGGCAGCCATAGCAAAA
The DNA here is from genome assembly GCA_964642615.1 of uncultured Rikenellaceae bacterium. GTDB lineage: Bacteria > Bacteroidota > Bacteroidia > Bacteroidales > VadinHA17 > LD21. Next base: position 1,836 of record CAZXSW010000171.1, read on the forward strand.
ACACCGGCAAAAACGCCCACTGTGACGGCCGCTATTACTGTCAGGCTCCTGGTCCTGTTCCTCCATACATTCTTCCATGCAAGGGATGTTATCATTCTTTTTATTCTTAAGCCCTGATGGCATTTACAACATTCATTTTAAATATCCTGCGTACGCTGAATGTGATGGCTACCACCAGTATCAGCATTACTATTGCCACCTGCCAGAGGTAGTAGGTGTTGGGCAGAAGCATGGGCATCACTGGCTCAAAACCATAGTCCTCATACATCTTCGCCATCTCTCCGGTAAAACGAAGGGGTCGGGCATAACCGATGAATACCACAGGCAACGATGCCGCCACACCGGCAGCCACACCCAGCAAACCTATGAAAAACATCTCCATGGCGATGACACCGGCCAGTCTTACTTTCTGCATTCCTATTGAAACGAGCATGCCGAATTCTCTTCTGCGCTCAGCCATCATCATAAGCACTGTTCCAAAGACTCCGAAAGCAATAACAAGGTAAAGGATGCCTATCATTATAGCCCCGCTCTTGTTATCAGCTTCCATCTGGTTAAGCAACAGGGCATTCATCTCCTTCCAGTCGCGGATAACCAGGCCGTCGCTGCAAA
>CAZXSW010000172.1:0-2441 GCA_964642615.1 uncultured Rikenellaceae bacterium
GCAGATAAAGCTCAAAGATGCCCGGGGCGGGGATGTGCAGCTGCAGGATCTTTTTACTTCAGTTGAAATGGAAAAGCTTATGCAAAGGAAGGAGCGCTTTAAGGATGCAAGGCTTAGAAACATGGTGATTGTGAGCCTTCTTATTTACCAGGGACTGAGGCTGACTGAGATTACAAAGCTAAGGCTTCAGGATGTTGACCTGGATGCAGGAACCCTGTTTGTCAGGGCAATGCCAAGGACTATGGCCAGGACACTGAAACTAAAGACTCCCCAGGTGATGCTTTTTTACAACTACATCCATGAGCTAAGACCAAAACTTCTTAGAACCGGTACCGACAGGCTTGTTCTCACCCTTCGTGGAAGCGCTGAGAACGGCGAAGGTATCAATTACCTGATCGAGACTTTTAAACCAATGTTCCCGGAAAGAAATCTGAATGCCCGGACCATCCGCCAGAGCGTGATCACTAACCTGCTAAAGGCGGGAAAGGATCTGAGAGTTGTCCAGGTCTTTGCCGGGCATAGGAAGATAAGCTCCACGGAGAAATACCGGCAGAGCGGGATCGAGCAGCTACAGGCGGCAATAGAGAAGTACCATCCCCTAGGATGAATTAAGGGAGCTTTGATACAACGGGTTAAAAGAATTACTTTTGAAATAAGATTATGAAAATGGAAGGTGATATCTCTTTGTTTTTGGCCATAGAAAAAATGATGCAGGAAAGAATGTTTATGCATCATGGAAAGCTTGTTGTAAAAGATGGCGATATTGCAGCTATATACGATGTAAAGCTTACTGATCTCAGGAGGAAAATCAGGAAAAACAGATCTCGCTTCCCTTCTGATTTTATGATAGAAATGAGTGAAGGTGAATATGCGTTAACGGAATCAGGAATCCTTATGCTGGGTGGTCTTTTAAGAAGTGAGAAAGCAAGAAGGGCACATATGCAGTTTATCGAGTATTTTGTTCACCTGTTGTATGAAAATGGAATGTCAGCTTTTGATTTAATAAAAACCGGAAAGAATGAACTTTGAAGAGTTAATACAAGCTTTTGAACAAGCTAATGAATACCTGCAGGAAAAAGCTGTCTCTGCAGTTAACCAGTCGCTGACAATGAGAAACTGGCTATTTGGACATTACATTATGGAGTATGAACAAAGTGGAGAGGACCGTGCAAAATATGGCGAGAAACTATTAAACAGCCTCTCGAGAAAGCTACAAAACAGCGGGGTCAAGGGTGTATCCATAACGAATCTTAAATTATGCCGTCAGTTCTACATAACTTATCCTCAAATTGGTCAGTCACTGCCTGACCAATCTTTAAGGAAGTCATTATCTGAGAAATCCGGAGTCGATAGCAAAAGTAATGAAGGTATTGATGGAGCAATAATCCTGAGCAGGTTGTCATTTACACACATTATCGAGTTGCTTACGATCGAAGATCCTCTGAAAAGACTTTTTTATGAAGTGGAGACATTAAAAGGTAACTGGTCGGTAAGAGAGCTGAAACGTCAGACAGGTAGTCTATTATTTGAACGTACCGGATTATCCCTTGATAAAAAGGGTTTGTTACAGACGGTAAATAAAAAGGCAGTTCCTGCCAGGAAAGAAGATATAATCAGGGATCCATACATTTTTGAGTTCCTGGGACTGCCACAAAAAGATGAAGTGAGTGAAAGCGATCTGGAAACAGCATTACTTAATCACCTGCAGGAGTTCCTGATGGAGCTTGGGAACGGGTTCTGCTTTGAAGCCAGGCAAAAACGAATAACTGTCGATAATGAGCATTTTTACATCGATCTTGTCTTTTATCACAGGATCCTGAAATGTCATGTACTAATAGATCTTAAGGTTAGGAAGTTTACTCATATAGATGCCGGGCAGATGAATTTTTATCTGAACTACTACCGGGAGAATGAGATGTATGATGGTGATGATTTACCAATAGGTATATTACTATGCACTGATAAAGATGAAGCAACCGTTAAATACGCTATTGGTAACCTTGACAATAAAGTTTTTGTGTCTCGGTACAAAGTTGTTTTACCCTCAGAGAAAGAATTAGAGCAGTTCATCAAGAGAGACAAGAAAGCTCTTGGGATGTAACCCCCGCAGCTCCCAAAAATCTTCCATTAGCTCCCGCATTTTTGGTCGCTGCTCCGCTGCCTTGCCCTTCCGGCTTATTTTTTGTCATGCTTTTTGTCCCTCGCACATGCAGCACATTGTTTTGTTGGCTTTTGTAGTTGACTATGATCATAAGGTAAAAGCCAAAAAACAAAGAGCTGCGCCGACGCTGCAAACAAAAAGACATGGCCAAAAAATAATCCTCCCAAGCTATATTAACATAATGCGGCATTATAGGCGCTGCAAAGAGAACTCCCGGATCAGGGAGAAGCTTTGCGGTGCAGGCCTATAATGTGTCACTATGTTAAATAGCCGCTCGGCC
>CAZXSW010000173.1:0-2434 GCA_964642615.1 uncultured Rikenellaceae bacterium
CTTCCCTGCCGTATAGCACACCGGTACCGGTGGGGCCGTAGATCTTGTGGCCCGAAAAAGCGTAAAAGTCACAGCCCATCTTCCGTACATCAGTCAGTCCGTGCTGAACACCCTGGGCCCCGTCGACCAGTACGGGTATCCCTGCCGAGTGGGCCGCTTCGATGATCTTCGCAACCGGTACAACCGTACCAAGTGCATTCGAAGCCTGGGCTACTGCAACGAGCCTGGTCCTGGGGTTTAACAGTTTAAGGTATTCACTAATAATCAGCTCCCCGTTGTCGTTGATGGGAATAACTTTTAACAGGGCTCCCTTCCTCTCGCACATCATCTGCCAGGGGACAATGTTGGCGTGATGTTCAAGGTGGCTTACAATGATCTCATCTCCCCTCCCTACGTATCTTTCACCGAAGGAGAAGGCAAGCATGTTTATTGAACCCGTGGTTCCGGAGGTAAAGATTATCTCCTCGTGCTTTGCTGCGTTGAGGAAGAGCCTTACTGTTTCCCTGGCGTTCTCGAAGGCTTCTGAGGTAAGATCGCTCATAGCATGAACACCTCTGTGAACATTCCCGTTGTAGGATGTATATACCTCCCTGACGGCATCGAGCACACATTGGGGTTTCTGCGTAGTAGCCCCGTTATCAAAATATATAAGTGGTCTTCCGTAAACACTGCGCTGAAGCAGAGGGAAATCGGCCCTTATCTCAGAAATATCCTTCATATCAAAAAGAGATTACCCGCATTTGACCATACAACTTGCACAACGCGACAATTCTCCCCTGAGTCGCTGCATTACAAGATTATCCATCCTTTCCCTGAGAGCCTCAACCCTTATATTTTGTATTACCTCATGGGCAAAGCCGAACATAAGCATAAGCCGGGCTTCGCGTTTATCAATTCCCCGCGACCTCAGATAAAACAGGGCATTTTCGTCAATCTGGCCGACTGTTGCACCATGGCTACATTTAACATCATCAGCAAAGATCTCGAGCTGGGGTTTGGTATCCATTTTGGCATCATCTGTAAGAAGGATGTTGTTATTCTTCTGGTAAGCAAGGGTTCCGTGTGCTCCCGGTGCAACGAAGATCCTTCCGTTGAAGGCACCTGTCGCCATATCGTCGATGACTCCCTTGAAGAGCTGGTTGCTTGTACAATCGGGAAAAGCATGTTCGACATTCACATAATTATCGACATGCTGCCATTTATCGGCCAGGTAAAGCCCGTATGAATTTGCTTCGGCATGCTCTCCGCCCAGAATATGGTGTGTATTGTTCCTTACCAGTCCTCCGTGAAGTGTTACATTGCTTGAAGAGACCCTGCTGCTCCTCTCCTGGTGGATAAAGGTGTGGGTTATCTTACAGGCATTGTTATGTTCATTCTGGACCCTTATTATATCAAATACGGCGTTCTCTCCCACGTGAATCTCAGTTACTGCATTAGTAAGGAATTTCTTGGGAGAAAGGGTATGGTCGCAAATAATAATTGTGGCTTCAGCATTCTCTTCAACAAGAATAAGATTACGATGCTGGTTAAAGACGTCGTCATCAGAATCAACCAGGTTGACTATCTGAACGGGCTTGGCAAGAACAACCCCTGCGGGAACATAAACAAAGATCCCGTCAGACGCCATTGCAGTATTAAGATCAACAAGTCCGTCGGTCTCACTCTTTGCATATCTGGAATAATGCTTCCCTACAAGGTCAGCGAATCTCAGCGAAGCTTCGTTAAGACTTCCTACCCATACTCCACCGGGGAGCTGTTGCAGTTTTCCGTTAATTGTCGGATAAAATCCGTTAAGCAAGACTATTCCGTGCGAATCAAGAGATGCAACATCGCACCTGAACTCTTCAGCTTTAATGAAATCTTTCTCGCCGGGCATAAAAATACCCTTGTACTCATGCCTGAAGAAGGTATCGAGGTTTGCATATTTATAGGCCTCGTTCTTCCTGCCGGGGATTCCCAGCAGTTTAAATCGTTCCATTGCCTTTCTCCTGAACGAATTCAAAAAAGGAGAAGATCTCTCTTCTATCTGCTTAACATTATCGTTAAAGAGACTTGAATATATGTTTGATATTTCAGGATTGCCATTCATCTCAGTTATGGTTTTCAACCTCTTTCTTAATCCAGTCGTAACCCTTCTTCTCAAGTTCCAGGGCCAGTTCCCTGCCAGCGCTCCTTACTATCCGACCGTCGTAAAGAACATGAACGAAATCAGGGACTATAAAATCGAGCAGCCTCTGATAATGTGTTATGACAATGGTCGAGTTTTCAGGCTTTTTAAGCCTGTTAACCCCTGTGGCCACTATACGGAGGGCATCTATATCGAGCCCTGAATCAGTCTCGTCAAGGATCGCCAGTTTAGGCTCAAGCATGGCCATCTGGAAGATCTCGTTCTTCTTCTTTTCTCCTCCTGAGAAGCCTTCGTTAACCGAACGGT
>CAZXSW010000174.1:0-2432 GCA_964642615.1 uncultured Rikenellaceae bacterium
AGGGCATTCGATAGAAAAAGATTGTAGGCGTGTTGCTGAAGCGAAGCGGTTGCAATCCCGAGGTCTCGGGATCAACTTCCCGCGTGCGCGGGATTCGTCGACACCCCTTTTCTTCGCCCCTTGCTCCCTGCCCTCTGCCCTCTGCCCCCTGCCCCCTGCCCCCTGCCCTCTGCTGAATCTCACGCCTTCTTCAATAATCCCAGTTCTGCACCAGCTTTTCATTCCTATCTATTGCCGCCTGCGGTATCGGGTTGAAATACATCTTTCTGTTGAATACATGAGGTGCCGTGTTCATGGGAGTCCGGGTATATATCCATTCCCCGCTGTTATCCTCCGGTACTGTATTGGTGATCAACACACCATGCAGGACCCTGTTCAGAACCTCCTCTGCCTTTTTCCAGCGCCACAGGTCGAACAAGCGTTTGTGTTCAAACACAAGCTCTATCCTTCTCTCGTGATGTATGGCGTCGCGCATCTCCGACTGTGAGAGTCCCGGTGGAAGAGGGGGCAGGTCGGTTCCGGGTCTCGTCCTGATGGCATTGACGGCTTCGTAGACAGAGTCATCGGGACCAACGGCCTCATTCTGTGCTTCAGCATAACCTAACAAAACCTCAGCATAACGATAATAGACGTGATTGATACCTGAAAGTTTACTCCCGGGTGGATGCAGGTTGTCGAGCCTCTTTTTACAGTAATAGCCGGTATAAATCTCGTAACCACCATCAATATTCCATTCGATCAATCCAAAATCGGGGGGGCCTGTATAGATCGTATCCGCTTCAGTCATCCAATCCTGCTTATAAACACATCCGTTATACACGATAAAATCGTAAAACCTCTTTTCGCGGCCCACATATGGATCGAGGTCGTCATAACCTGATTCCGGGTCGTTTATATTGTGGCCGTCAGCCATCTGGTACTCATCCACGATCTCCTGTGTGGGCTGGCAAACCCCCCATGTATAATAATGACCGTGTATCCATACCGGTCCGCCATAAGTATCGTAGGTATTTGGCATCTTGGCCGGCACATGCTGCCTGTCCCATATAACCTCACAGTTGTACTCGTTTATCTCGTGCCAGAAAGTCTTCATCGGGCTGAACAGGTTATAGGTGCCTGAACCTTTATGTCCCCAGGTATCGATGAACTGCCTGAATGAGGCAGCTGCATCTGCCCATCTGGCCGGGTCGGGGGTGGCAAAGCTTTGCAGATCCTTATTTCCCGGTTCGTTCGGCACAGCAGGTTCGGAACTGTTATAGGCGGGACTGGCGGCAAAGAGCTGAAGCCAGCCTTTAAGCATAAGAGCCGCACCCAGTGTTGCCCTTCCCGCATCGCCGTCGCTGTGATTATATTTCACAGCCAGGTAGCCGTTATCGACTATTGAAGTCAGCTCATCCACCAGGAAATCAAAGGTATCTTCAAAGGTACTCCGCGGAAGGTAAATCTCATCGTCTGTCATGGTATGTCTGTCCTGGGGTTCAGTGATCAGAGCCAGGCCCCCGAGGAGCACAAACTGTTCGCTGTAGTAGTAAGCCCTGAGGAATCTTGCTTCATCCATACGTTTGTTATACCAGGCTTCAGAATAATTGTCCCTGTTAGCGGTGATCTCCTGAATGAACTTATTTAGTTTCCTCACCTTGGTATAAAGAGTTGCCCACCCTTCAAACTGGGCAGGACCGGTAGTCCCGGCTATTACCGAGCCTGAAGCCCCTCCGGTCGGGTATACTCTTCCCTTTTTCCAGTTCCACGAAGTCAGGTATTCCATACTGATGTTATCATCGGTAAAATTATCAAGATTGTCGGGCTGGTTTGACTTCTGTGGAAGGTCGCTGTAACAATCGTTAAGGTAAACATCAGCGTTCGCCTCTGTAACCCACATCGTAGGGTCGGTCAGCTTCGTGCCGTCTGTTGTCTCGAGGAAATCATCGAGGCTGCACGACACTGTGCAGGAAAATAGCAGTCCCGCAACAATAATGATAACAACAGTATGTGACTTCAGTACAGAAAGCATGGGCAGTACAGGCTCCCTGTAAAAAGAACTGACGGGTTTGTTTTTTTTCTGGCAGAACATCTCATGAAATATTAATAAGACATGATAAAACAGCAGCACTCACCGGTTAAGATATAGCTGCTACAGGAGTTATGACAGACAATTAAAGTAATTGTACATTGCATACCAAATTTCGGAAAACTGAAGGACTAATGCAAATTTTATTATGTCAGATTTGTGGAGAAGGCATGAGGACTAGCCGTGAGCCTCTAAAAAGGCGTGAGATTCAGCAGAGAGCAGGGAGCAGGGAGCAGGGGGCAGAAAAGGCGTGAGATTCAGCAGAGAGCAGGGAGCAGGGAGCAGGGGGCAGAAAAGGCGTGAGCCGTGAGCCTCTATCAGAGATAGTGACTGGATGATATTATGATATCTCAAGGCAAGGGTA
>CAZXSW010000175.1:0-2397 GCA_964642615.1 uncultured Rikenellaceae bacterium
TTTAGACTACTAAATTAATATAATTCCTTTCAGCCTGCTCATGATTATTGTCACCCGACAAGACGGACTTACTCATTTAGCTGATCATGAAGGAAGGATAATTGCATGTTTTATCTATCTTTGATACTAATGAGAGAATAAGGTTGCTGGTTGCTGATCCCTGACAGCTGACTGCTGACCGCTGATTGCTGAATTATCAGGATAAATGGAATACATGTAATAAGCATTATCAATTAACTGGTAACAAGTAACCAGCAACCAGCAACTATTAACTCAGGAAAATTAACATTTTAATTATATCATGTCGCAGGTAAGAGTAAGATTTGCGCCAAGTCCGACAGGACCGCTGCATATCGGAGGGGTGAGGACCGCTCTTTATAATTTTCTTTTCGCCAGGAAGAACAACGGGAAGTTTATTTTGAGGATCGAGGACACCGATCAGACAAGGTATGTGGAGGGAGCTGCGGATTATATAATGGAGTCGCTGAGATGGTGCGGAATAGTTGTCGACGAGGGTATAAGGGAAGGCGGTGAGAATGGACCCTACAGGCAGAGTGAAAGAAAAGATATTTACAGGAAATTTGCCGATACGCTTGTAGATAAAGGTTATGCATATTATGCATTCGACAGTTCCGAAGAACTGGAAAACTTCAGGCAGGAAGATGAAAACCGAGGTGACACATTCATTTACAATGCCGCTGTTCGCGGTAAACTGAAAAATTCATTATCGCTCGATGCGGTTGAATGGAATGCAAGGCTCGACAGAGGAGAACCTTATGTTATCCGCTTTAAAATGCCTGAGGACGAAGAGGTCGAATTTGAAGATCTCATAAGGGGGCATATTGTGGTCAACACTTCCACCCTCGACGATAAGGTACTGTTTAAATCGGACGGCATGCCTACCTATCATCTTGCTCATCTGGTTGATGACCATCTGATGATGATAAGTCATGTTATAAGGGGAGAGGAATGGCTTCCTTCACTTCCGCTTCATGTCCTGCTCTACAGGGCTTTTTGCTGGGAGGCTCCGTTGTTCGCCCATCTTCCGCTTCTTCTGAAACCCGATGGCAAGGGAAAACTCAGCAAACGTGATGGCGACCGGATGGGATTCCCGGTGTTCCCGCTCTTCTGGCCCTACGGCGAAACGGCAAAGGGATACCGCGAAGAGGGATATTATCCGGAAGCTTTTGTGAATATGATAGCACTTCTCGGATGGAATCCGGGCACTGAACAGGAGATCTTCTCAATGAACGAACTGATTGAAGCATTTTCGCTGGAGAGGGTGGGGAAATCGGGATCGAGGTTCGATCCCGAAAAGGCAAAATGGTTCAATCATCAGTATCTTCAGAAACGTCCAAATAACCTGCTTGCAATGGAATTCAGGGAGTTCCTCAGGGAAAAGGGATTCCATATCGATTTGTTCCGTCTTGAGATTCTTGTCGGACTGGTGAAGGAGAGAGTGAGCTTCGTTAAGGATTTCTGGGCCCAAACCGATTTCTTCTTTAAAGCACCTGAAGAGTACGACCAGGAAGTTGTTGGAAAAAGATGGAAGGATAATACAGGCGCCATTCTGGAAGAGCTAAAGGGAGTGCTTCAGGGACTGGAAGATTTTTCACCGCAATCGGCCGGGCAGGCTGTAATATCCTGGATTGAGAGCCGCGGTTACAATATGGGTGCTGTGATGAATCCGTTCAGACTGGTGATCGTAGGATCCCTGCGCGGACCACATATGTTCGACATAATCAGCTGGATTGGGAAAGCTGAGACCATTGCCCGCATAGAAAATGGATTGGCGCTAATCGGAAAGAAATAAATGAATTCTCCCCGGCCAGGCGATTACATAGATATCCACACTCACAATTCCAGGCCCGTTCCCGGTGTATTTGCCGTGGAAAATATCATGGCGCATGAGAACCGTGATCCTGAAGCCATCAGCGCCCCGGTCTTTACGGCTGGCATCCATCCCTGGCACCTCGATAGAACTAACAGCGTTGCGCTCCTTGCCTACATAAGGGGAATTGCATCCTGTCCAAATCTGATTGCCTTCGGAGAAGCCGGATTTGACAAGCTCAGAGGTCCGTCACATGAAATACAGCTTGCAGTTTTCTCTGAACAGGTTAAGATTGCCGGAGAATTCGGTAAACCCCTTGTGATTCATTGTGTTAAAGCATGGAATGAAATTCAGGAAGCCCACCGCGACCTGAAACCCGGAACTCCCTGGCTCGTCCATGGATTCAGGGGGAAGAAAGATTTGGCCTTGCAGCTTATCAAACGCGATATGTATATATCTTTCTGGTTCGACTTTGTCCTCAGACCGGAATCGTCAGGACTCCTTAGGTCGCTGCCGCCCGAAAGAATGTTCCTCGAGACTGACGGAGCAGATGCCGATATAAGGGA
>CAZXSW010000176.1:0-2342 GCA_964642615.1 uncultured Rikenellaceae bacterium
ATAGGATCTGGCATCCTGTTTTTTCAATTATTTCCTTTTCCTTAACCACGGCAGGGGCATAGATCCAGTTCTCGGCATACATTATCCTTCCGCTGCTTTTCCTTTCCGCTTCAAGCATTCTTTCGGCACTTGCCATGGCATTTTCGAGGGCAGTAAGCCTTGGAAAGGTATCACCGTTGAAGTTATCACTGCCGTCGCCGAAATATCCGGTAAAGGGTTTTTCGACAATCACGTTCCTGTTTCTCTCAAGGGCCAGAACAACAAGGTGTTCATGACTGGAAGGTGGGGTGCATACATGTACCATATCACAGTCATCGATCAGTGATGAGGCATCCGGCCAGGCTTTCAGGCCCCGGCTGTCAGTAAAGTTTTTTAGCTTCTCATAGGTGGGAGAGAATGCTCCCCTTATTTCAACATCGACTGAATAGATGCGCCGGAGGGCATCATAATGAAAACCCGCGGCATAACCCGATCCAATGATACCGGTCCGTATTTTTGACTTTCCCATGACTTAAAAAAACGGTGTTTTCTGATATTATCCTTTAAGTAAAAATAACACAAAAACCATAAGGAAAAAGTGAAAAGTGGTAAGATACTTTAAGAAGGGGAGGTCCAAATTTTTACCGGCCATCCTTTTTTCGTGGCCAGAGCCATAAGTTTTCTGTCAGGGTTCACACAAACCGGGTTCCCCACCAGCTCAAGAACGGGAAGGTCTGACCAGGAATCCCCGTAATACCAGGCAGATGAAGGAGAGTAACTGTAAATTTCGCAGTAGTTTAAAAGCTTTACTGCCTTTTCCTCTCCATAACAGAATTTACCATTTGGTCTCCCTGTAAAACGGCCTTCTGAGACCTCCAGGTCGGAACAGATTACTGAGTCGAGACCAAGCTGAAGTGCAACCTGTCTGCACAGAGGCGCCAGGGCTGATGAAAGCAGGACTATCCCGGCCTTATTTTTCCTGTGAAATTCTATCTCTGCAGTTGCATCCGGGAATACTGAAGGGATTATTCCCGAGAGGGCAGCTTCCCTGCAAAGATCCGTTAACTGGTTTTCAGGATGGTCTCTGGTCCACAGAGCCATCTCCCTTATGGTCTCAGGAGTATTTCTGAGATTAAGCCTGTGAGCAAGGGAAAGGGCAAACGCCCGTATAAGTCCCGGATAAGAGAGAACCCCTTTTCTGAAGGCCATCCTTACAAGTTCCCGTCCGCTGTTATTACCAGCAAGGGTTCTGTCGAGGTCAAAAAAAGCTACATAATTTTCTGATCCGCTTCTCTTGTAAGGTGATTCCTTCAGCATTATCCGTTGTTGAGGGTTGTTTATATTACGACTTCATTATCAGCAGGTCAAAGGCCACCTTTTGCGATACTGACATCCGTGACCTTTACACGTTCTTCCACACCGGCATTATGAGAGCATACGAACAAGCCTGCAAGTATCCCTGCGGGCATAGTCATCATTTCATACGATCCTATATCCTCCAAGGGTCCGCCCGCCTTTGCCGCCCTCATCATAATCACCTTTCCCTTTCTTTCTATCTGAACTACCTGGTAGTGTGACCGGCGTGCATACAGCTGGTCATAGGGATCCCTCATGGATGCTCCCCTGAAGTTCCTCCATTGTAATACAGTAAGCCCGTCGCCATGGATGGTGGCTGAGATGTGCTGTGCATCCTCACAGGTATCTGTTCTTAGCATCCATCCCGTTTTTCTGTGAGGGTCAGTGCCTTTCCCTTTAAACCTGAAGGTTGCCGTAAGGATAAAATCGCCTTCCATTTCGTTGTAGAGATAGTGAAACTCGTCGCGGTCGAACCATATGTTATACCCCCCTCCCTTCAGTGTATAACTTTTCCCTGAACGGTTCCAGGCAGATGATCCTTTGATCTCAGGATTTCCCACATCAGTCCGTGCCTCAAACTGACCAGTTGTTTTGTCCTGCGAAAATGCTGTATTGAACAGCATCAGCGACATCAGGAATGCAAATAATCTCATGGCTGATAGTGTTAAAGGTTAGTTTTTGTTCTTGCCAGTTTAAAGGTAATAATTCAATCAATTCTTAATGCATCAAAGGTTAAAAAGACTTTTGCAATCGGTTGCAGAAATAAATAAAATTTATATTTTTGGCCTTGATTCAATATGTTGACTTATTTTTAGAGTGTATAATTATTCTCAATTAAAACAAAGGAAATATGAGTGAGATCCTTGAGAAAATTGCCAGGTGTGTTGAGTTTGGCAAGACAGACAGGCTGTCGCCGTTTCCGCCCGACATGAAGGGTCAGGAAGGAGCCGACGAGCTCGCCAGGCAGGCACTGGATGAGGGCATTAAACCTGACGACATCCTCGAAA
>CAZXSW010000177.1:0-2338 GCA_964642615.1 uncultured Rikenellaceae bacterium
CAATTGCGCTTGGAGCAATAGATGCCGGCCTGAGCGGTATGTACGCTTACCCCGGGACGCCCTCGACCGAAATAATGGAGTATATACAGTCGTCGGAAGAGGCGGCTGAAAGGGGCATACACCGTGAATGGTCGGCCAACGAGAAGACTGCCATGGAAGCAGCTTTGGGAATGTCGTATACGGGAAGAAGAGCCATGGTGGCCATGAAGCATGTTGGCCTCAATGTGGCTGCAGACCCTTTTATCAATTCATCAGTGACCGGGATTAACGGCGGACTCGTGGTTGTGTCAGCCGACGATCCTTCGATGCATTCATCACAGAACGAACAGGATTCACGATTCTACGGAAAGTTCGCCTTTGTTCCGGTTTTCGAGCCTTCAAACCAGCAGGAAGCCTACGACATGGTAAGCGATGCATTTGACCTTTCGGAGAAATTCAGGATCCCAGTGCTGTTCAGGATAACGACACGACTCGCCCATTCACGGTCGGCTGTAAAAAGGAGAACTGCAATTCCTCAGAAGTCTTTTAAGCTTCCTTCTGATCCCCGACAGTTTGTACTGCTTCCGGCTATTGCGAGGAAAAAATACCATTCACTCCTGGCAACGTATGAATCCCTGAAATATGATAACCGGCTTTCAAAATATAATCTGTTCAGGGATGGAAAGAACAGAAGACTTGGCGTAATAGCATGCGGCATAGCATATAATTATCTTATGGAGAACTTTCCGGAAAAGGGTCCCGGCTTTCCTGTGCTGAAAATCACCACCTATCCGTTTCCGAAGGATCTGATCAGCGACCTGACCAGCAGATGTGAGGAGGTTCTTATTCTTGAGGAAGGATATCCGATTATCGAGGAAAGTTTGAGGGGTTTGCTTGATAACAGCCTGAGGATCAACGGGCGACTCGACGGGGCAATCCCGAGGGAAGGTGAACTGAATCCGTCGATCGTGGCCAAAGCACTGGGGATCAAGTCAGAGCCATTGTTCAAAGTCCCCGATGTAGTCAAAACCCGGCCGCCGTCATTCTGTAAGGGATGCGGACATGCAGACACTTTTCTTGCAATAATCGATGCTTTGAAGCCGTCGGGCGGGAGAGGAGTGTTCTCGGACATTGGTTGTTATACACTGGCTGCACTGCCTCCTTACAGCATTATAAATTCCTGTGTCGACATGGGAGCATCAGTTACGATGGCTGTTGGGGCTGCCGACGGAGGATTAAGGCCCTCAGTTGCAGTGATAGGCGATTCAACCTTCACCCACTCTGGTATGACAGGGCTTCTCGATGCAGTGATGAAAAATTCCCCGGTCACAGTAATAATCTCGGATAACTCAGCAACGGCAATGACTGGCGGGCAAAAATCTCATGCCACAGGACGGCTTGAAAAGATCTGCGAAGGACTGGGAGTTGACCCTGAACACATCAGGACAATAGTGCCGCTAAAGAAGAATCATGCGGAGAACGTGGGAGTCATGCAGGAAGAATTTGAATATCAGGGTGTCTCGGTGATAATTTCTTCAAGGGAATGCATCCAGACCGCTTCAAAGAGAAGGAAAGCCGAAGCATCACAGAATTTTAGCAAAGAACAGGAATCATGAAGAGCGACATAATACTATCCGGAGTAGGAGGGCAGGGGATATTGTCAATTGCGGCAATTATCGGCCTTGCCGCAATCGAAAATGATCTTTTCCTCAAGCAGGCTGAAGTTCATGGAATGAGCCAGAGGGGAGGGGATGTCCAGTCACACCTCAGACTGTCATCATTGACGGTTCATTCTGATCTGATACCATATGGCAAGGCTGATCTGATAATTTCAGTCGAGCCGATGGAATCGCTCAGGTACCTGCCATGGCTGTCGGCATCGGGATGGCTGGTCACCAACTCGACACCATTCGTGAATATCGACGACTATCCTCCTGTGGAAGATATACTCAGCAGGATAAGGAAAGTTGAAAATCATAAAATTGTTGATGCTGATGAGATTGCGCGACAGATAGGTTCAGCACGTTCGGGAAATGTGGTGATCCTTGGGGCCGCCTCACATTATCTTGATCTTCCCTGGGAAAGCCTCGAGAAAGCCGTGGTGAAACTATTTTCAAAGAAGAGCCCTGAACTGGCCGCGTTGAATTTGAAAGCCCTCAGTGCAGGACGAAACGCATGAAACTGTAAAACAAGAGGCTGTAGTCAGTACAGCCTCTTTCCACAAGGCTTACAGCGAGTGATCGGTACTATTCTTCCTTTTCCTCGCCGTTCCTGCCCGGCGACCCCACAAAGAGCATGTCAATAAGGACAATCTCCGTCACATACCTTGTCATACCCTTCTTGTCCTCATAGCTCTTGT
>CAZXSW010000178.1:0-2316 GCA_964642615.1 uncultured Rikenellaceae bacterium
GTCTCCAGGTACTTATTTCGCTGGTTATCTTCTACCTCTGGGTAAGCCTTTGGATTTTCAAGACAGCCAACGCGGGATTCCTTATAGGATTTCTTATCGTCATTCCTTTTGTCTTTATTCTTTCTCCCTACATTCTGTTAAGAAAATGGGGAAGCAAGGCGGCATCCATATATTTTGTTTCAGCATGGCTTACTGCAGAACTTATACAATCATATTATCAGATCGGATCACCCTTCTTCAATCTCGGCCATAACCCTGCGGCTTGTCCTCAGCTGATACAATGGTACGAATATACAGGATCGGCAGGAGGATCGCTCTGGATACTGATAGTGAACTTTGCCCTTTTTCAGGCTGTACAGGCTTTCCTTAAAGACAGGAGCAGCCTGCTTAAAAAGTTCATTTGGGTTCTTTCATTACTGCTAGTGCCAGGCATAATATCCCTTTTTATATTCAATAATTATAGGGAGAAAGGTTCGCCCACGGAGGTTTTGATTGTACATCCGAGCACTGATAACAGCGACGTTAAATACCGGATAAACATTTACGAGCTTATGGATATTTATCTGGGTATTATGATCCCGCAGCTGGGAAGTGAAACCGAATATGTTGTTCTTCCCGAAACTGCCATAACCAATGCGGGCTGGGTTTCCGACCTCAACAATAACCTGGTCCTGGATCGTTTTTATGAAAAGACAGTATCTTTCCCGTCTCTGAAACTTGTCACAGGGTCAATAGTATACGAGGCAATCCCGGATGTGAAAAAGATTAGTGGCTACCGGAAAATGCCCGGGATAAGGTTCTCGCAAAACTATGATACATGGTACTATACATACAACGCTGCTCTTCAGGCAGAAAATGGCCGGCCAGTTCAGATGAGGGTTAAAGAGGGTCTCGTCCCATACCAGGAGTACTCGCCCTATCCCCGGCTGATGCCCCGTCTGAAACCGGTAGGCATTGACTTCCAGTTCTCTTCGCGTGAAAGGAACCTGAAGGTTTTCTCTTCAGGCAGCAGAAAGAAAACTGCAGCGCTTATATGTTACGAGCTGGTTTATGGAAGTAAATTCGTTCTGTCAGCCCGTGAAGGGGCTGAGGCATTTTTTGTCCTTCTAAACGAAGGCTGGTATACCGAGGCCCCGAAGGTCAGTGATCAGTTCCTGCAGTTATCGGTTGTCAGGGCCATTGAGAACCGTCGGTGTATTGCTCATTCCTCCAATATGGGAACTTCAGCCTTTATAAATCAAAAGGGGGAGATTGATTTATGTGTGGAAAATAAATCACCAGCTACACTAAAAAAAGAGCTGTTATTTAATAAAAAACGTACATTTGTTACTATATTTGGTGACTACTTAAGTTTTACGGCATTAGCATCAGCTGTATTAGTCATTTTTATACAATTAATTCAAAAAAGACACTAAATAACCAGGGAGGTTGCCATGATCTTCAAATGCTTAAACAAAAGGGTTCTGGATTTTCCCGGAAATAAATGCATCTATAGTACTTTGAAAAGACCAGGGAGGATTATCTTTCTTTTACTGATGATGATTCTGTCGCATTCTTTGGAATTGATTGGATGCACTGCTGCTTTTACTGTTGATAATACTTCACCGGTTATAGGACAGCCGGTCATTTTTACTGATCAAAGCGTAGATGCAACTAGCTGGTCATGGAATTTCGGATCAAATGCAAACCCTGGGACTGCAACCGTCAGAGGCCCCCATACAGTTTCTTACTCAGCTATTGGCAATAAAACTGTTAGTTTAAGAATATTTGGTGATACCGAAACCAAAACCAATTACATAAACGTCCAACCGACCCCTGTTCCTGTTGCCGGAAGCAACGGACCTGTTTGTGAAGGAGCGACTCTGACACTTTCAGCAGGATATAATTACGCAGGTGCCACTTTCAGCTGGACAGGACCGAACGGGTTCACTTCATCCCAGCAAAATCCTACTGTCAGTACAAGCGCCACAACAGCCATGTCGGGCACTTACTCCGTTACAGCCACTCTATTTGGATATACAAGCACTCCCGGAACAGTTTCTGTCACGGTCAATGCCCTCCCGCCGGCGCCTGCAGGAATATCTGCAACGCCTGCTGCCATATGTTCCGGTTCCTCCTCTACAATTTCAGTCACTCCTCCCGGTACAGGCTATACGACCGACTGGTTCACCGGCAGCTGCGGAGGGACAGCTCTTCCGGGAGGAACAGGTCAGAACTCAGTGTTGGTAAGTCCTGCTGTAACCACGACTTATTATGCTCGTACCCGTAATACAACAACAGGATGCATGTCAGCCTGTGCGACAGTCACTGTCACGG
>CAZXSW010000179.1:0-2289 GCA_964642615.1 uncultured Rikenellaceae bacterium
CTCTTTCCTGTAGCCTGATAATGAGCTACGGCAGCCTCGTATAGGTGACCTATATTGTATAACTCATGACTCAGGATTGAATCCAGTTCCCACCTGTTTGGGCTTGCCCATTCATGGAGCCCTTCTCCCCCGCGCTTTTCAGCAATGGTCCTGTTTGTATAAAGATAGCCGTCTTCTTCCTGGGCCAGACCAATCTTATAAATCAGGGTATCAAGATAAGATTCCAGCCGGGGATCGGGAAAGGTCTGGAGCGAATAGCTTGCGCCCTCCATTATCTTGAATACATCCGAATCGTCAAAGGGGTAGATGGTTCTGAATCGACCGGTATCAAGACCCGCTGCAACCTCAAAGTTTTTAACCCTTCCTGTCGACTCGCAATAACCAAAGGCTATGGGTATTGTGACATCGGCATTTTTCCTGATCCTGGGTTGCCAGAAGTCATCAGTCAGTTTGACCGAAGTAAAAGGAACAGGCTGTATAGGATAATCCTGAACAGTGTTTGCCCTATCACTGCAGGAAACACTAAGAAGTATAAGTCCGGCAAGAACAGTAACCGGAAGTAAGCAGGATTTTGTTTTCATAATGATCAGGTTCAGGTTAACAAAAATTCTGGCGTCCGGTAACCGGAGAACAATATATTGTTATTAATATGTCAGGGCCGGTCATCAATGAGTTATGATACCCCGGCCCTGCCTTTTTCAATTCATCCCCTTACAGATTTTTTAATCTCCTTGAGACGTTTCATTACATCATTTGCTCCCCGTCCGAAATAATCATGAAGTATAGCATATTCCCTGTACAGTTTTTCATATACAGGCACATTTCCCTTTACAGGTATGTATACCTGGTCTTTAAGCTTGCCCATAACGCGTGCAGCCTCAACAATGTCATCAAATCCTCCTGCAGCTTTCCCTGCAGCAACTGCACCGAACATAGCGGAACCGAGGGCCGGAGCCTGTGGACTTCCCGAGATCTTTATTTCCCTGTTGGTAACATCGGCATAGATCTGCATCACAAAGGGATTCTTTTCAGCAATTCCTCCTGCAGCATATAATTCTGTGACAGGAACACCATTTGATTCGAAGGTGTCAATTATCATCCTTGTCCCGTATGCTGTTGCTTCGATCAGAGCCCTGTATATCTCTTCAGGCTTTGTTGTCAGAGTGGCACCGATAAGCAGACCGGTCAGATCCACATCAACAAGTACAGAACGGTTGCCATTCCACCAGTCGAGGGCAAGCAGTCCGTTCTCTCCCGGTTTGAGGGCAGAAGCTTTTTCGGTAAGAAGCTGATGTATATCGACAGATTTTTTCTCAGCTTCCTCAAAATAGTCTGCAGGGGTACAGTTTTCAACAAACCACTGGAAATGGTCACCAACGCACGACTGACCAGCCTCATAGCCAAAGAAGCCGGCTATTATGCCATCCTCGACGACACCACACATTCCAGGTACTGTCGATTCATGGGTACCCAGAAGAATATGACAGGTTGAAGTTCCCATTATCATAAGCATCTTGCCTTCGGATGTTATACCTACCGCCGGCATCGAAACATGAGCATCCACATTGGCAACAGCCACAGCTGTACCTGCTTTCAGGCCGGTTAATGCCGAAGCCTTCTCTGTGACTGTCCCGGCTTTGCTTCCGACAGACATAATGGGTCCTGACAGCTTTTCCTCAACCAGATTTTTGAGTCCCGGATCAAGAGCTTCAAAGAATGATTTCCCCGGATAACCCTTGTGTTTATGCCACAAACCCTTATAGCCTGCTGTACATGAGTTTCTTGTCTCAACTCCCGTCAGCTGCCATATAACCCAGTCGGCGGCTTCAATGAACCTGTCGGCAGCGTTGTACACTTCAGGAGCTTCGTTATAAGTCTGCCATATTTTCGGGATCAACCATTCTGAGGAAATTTTTCCTCCGTATCTTTTAAGGAAGTCCTCACCCCTGTTTTCTGCAATGGCATTCAGGGCATTAGCCTCATCCTGAGCAGCATGATGCTTCCAAAGCTTGATCCATGCATTCGGAACACTTCTGAATTTGTCGAGGAAACAAAGCGGGGTACCGTCACTTAATACAGGAAGCATAGTACAGGCAGTAAAGTCTATACCAACGCCTATAACGTCTTCCGGTGCGACTCCGGCTTTTTTAATCACTTCGGGTATGGTAACGGAGAAGACATCAAGATAATCCTGAGGATGCTGAAGCGCCCAGTCAACTCCCAGAGGAGTACCGTCAGGCAGTTTTTCATCCATAACTCCGTGAGAATATTCATGAACGCTTACGGCAA
>CAZXSW010000180.1:0-2279 GCA_964642615.1 uncultured Rikenellaceae bacterium
TTTCCCAGTGAAAGAGGTTGTTATCGTTCCTGTCGTGGCTGCTCCCGTTATAATGGGTAAGTGGCATATCCCTGTAAAGAGGTCTTGTAATACCTATCACATCGTCCCAGAAGGCAAGTGCCTTTTTAAGATGAACAACGGCCTTCTGCCTCTCTGCTTCATCTCCTTTTATCCTGAAAGTTTGCAGTGCAACGGCACCCCGGATTTTCTCTGACAGATGCAGACCCAGATTAGCCCATGCCTTTACATCAGCTACCTCATACATCAGCGCTACGTCATCGCCTGTGTTAATACCGCTGACAAGCCCAAGGGCTTTAAGGCAGTCATCTTCCAGATTCTGTGCCAGCTCCGGGGGTGTCATTCTGCTATCTTCAAAACCGCCTCCCGAAAGTATTGTTTCAACATAATTCCTTACTGATACATAATCAGGATCAAGAGGAGCCTGCGTAATAAGCCTGTCAACGGTTATATACCTTGTCTGATCACCTGCAAGAGCCAGGAAACCTTCACCATAGAGGGTGAAATCCCAACCCGCATCAAAGAGTGAGGCCAGTCGCAGCTGTGTCGCCGAAGCAAGAGAAAAAGCCTCAAGGAGATTATTGCCCGCCTTGCCGTAACGTCTGAGGAATTCAGCTTTAAAGATGTCATCTCCGCTGGCAGGATTATACAGCAGCCTTCCCCAGAGCTTGTAAAAAAGCCATTGCCTTTCGAAGGCATAGTCCCATGTAACCCCATCCTGTACTGCCGTGAAATAATCGAGGGCAGGGATGTAGGTCTCGGAACCAATAAAATAGCCTCCAACCCACGACTTGCTGTTTTCAGCAATATGCGCCCTTATAAAATCCGGTACGCCCCAGCGAAGGGCAAAGAAGTCCTCATTTCGCGCTGTATAGGTTACCTTATATCCGTTGGGTTCAGGATTATAAAAAGTATCGAACATCTCGCCTCCGTGGACTTTAACAAGTGTCGGAGTGGAATGTGCATGTGACCAGTTGTATTTAAGATCGGCCCATACGGGGCCGTCGATGAAGTCCAGCCCTGCTTCCTTCTCAATAGCCTGCCTTGTAAGCTTTTCCAGGTCGACACTTGTGGCTCCGAGTGATTCCGTGGTGCTCGAAAAGGGTATCCTGTGAACCAGCTTTGACTTTCTCCCGGCAAGCCTCATGCCCTCGATATAAGTGTCAAACATCCAATGTTCCCTTTGCTGGGGCGACATTCCTGCCATACCTTCCCCAAGGGTCAGGCCAAAACCCGTAAGCAGTGGATATTCCCTAAGCACCTGGGTCACACTCTCCCTCATATATCTTCTTACAATTTCGGAAGTATCCCCCTGACAGTAGTAATGAGGGTAGAAATTGGTTTTTGCAGCATTGTATGCTGTTGAGAACTCGGGACTAACGAAGATGTTGAAAGGGATGAGATAGGTGTCGATGGCCCTCTCCCATGCCATCCTTATTAGTTCATGATGAAAGGTCCTCCATTCCTCCATCTCTGCATTGCTGAAAGGTGATGCCTCCGGAAAATTCTCAGGCGAGATCATAAACACAAACGGATGAAGGTTAAAGATAGAAAGGGAGTTAAAACGGTTCTCAACCATCATGTCGAGAAAAGCCTCCCAGTATTTCAGATCCCGCACGGTCTCATAGTGCTGATCAAGGGAGGAACTTGGCCTGTATGAATACCAGGGGGTATTGTGCTTTATAGCCCTGAGAGGGAAATGCGGGATCTCGCCTCCCGGTTTTATCCTGTTAAGCTTTATTCCGTTTCTCAAACTTTCACAAAGTGACATGGCTCCGTAAATCATTCCTCTCTCATCTCCCCCTGTCACGATTATGCTTTTCCCCTTTCTTAAAAGTACCCAGGCTTCTTCACCGAGCTTCACCGAATCAACAGCCAGACTGATTACCGGCATACCTCGGTTAAAAGAATCAGCTATGACATACCCTTCTTCAGAAAGGGCACTTCGCAGCTTTCCTGCAGCATATGATGCCCGAGGCATCGATCTGTCATATTCGAGATACACGGCCTGTGAAAAGACATTGCCTGATGAAAGGAAAAAGATCACCAGAAGAACAGTCAGAAATTTTTTCATATCAAGGGTGTGTGTTTCAGTTTCAGGATAAAAGGACTCTTTTCGTGTTCCTCACGATACAATTCAGCCTTAAATATAATCAATAGCGTGAAATCTGGTAATAAAGGAACTGAAGAGAGCCTGATTTTAACGAAAAGGGATACTCCGTTTTTAAGGAATTTTTATATTTGAAGAATAACCAAAATCC
>CAZXSW010000181.1:0-2263 GCA_964642615.1 uncultured Rikenellaceae bacterium
TTCGGTGCAAGCACCACCAGGGCACGGTTCTGGTTGTCGATTATGTTCTTCCTTATGAAATCCTCAAAGTAGCTTCCTTCCATGGCTTCCTTTATCTTGCCAAGGTAAGTCTCATATTCAAGTGAAGAGAAGGGACTTCCGGTATAGATCCAGCTGTTAAGGCTTCTGAGGTTGTACATCAGCCCTTTCTGGGCGTCGTTGCCTTCACGCAGGCTGAATTCAAGCCTGTTGATGGTTCCCTTAAGGGCTTCCCTGTCGATCTTTTCGTCGCTAACCCTGGCCAGGGTGGATGTTACCACATCCATGAACCTGTCCTTGTCACCCGGATTGGCATTTTTTACATAGATGGTCAGGACATTCTGGTAAAGCTTGTCCCTGTAGGCCGAGACTTCCTTGCCTATCCCGGCTTCCCTGAGGGCTATCCTGACCGGTGCTGATTCCTGGTTGACAAGCACTTCGGAAAGGATGTCGATTGCCATTCCCGTAAGGTCGTCACTTCCGGCCCCTATGATCCAGTTAAGCGACAGATAGGTCTGGTCGTCAACCGGCGACCCTTCGATAACGGGGTAATAGCCAGAGTCCTCCCGCCCTGCCGTAAAGGGAGGATTGTCCTTTAGCTCGCTTTCAAGGCTTATCCTGTCGTAATGTGAAAGATATTCCCTGTCTATGAATTCAAGTTCTTTGGCAAGATCGGCATTGCCGTAAAGAAAGATATAGCTGTTAGAGGGATGGTAGAATTTCCTGTGGAAATCAAGAAAATCCTCATACGTGAGTTTGGTGATCTCTGAAGGAATACCTCCCGATGAGAACCTGTAGCAGGTCTCGGGGAAGAGGTTCTTGAGCACCTTGTCGTAGAGTATCCTCTCGGGGTCGGAATAGGCCCCTTTCATCTCATTGTACACAACACCCTTGTACTCAACCGGTCCGCCGGGAGTTGTCATCTCGTGGTGCCACCCTTCCTGCATGAAGATCCTGGGCTCGTCGTAGATGCGGGGATTGAAGACTGCATCGAGGTATACATGCATAAGGTTGAAATAGTCCTTCTCATTCATGCTTGCCACCGGATAGGCTGTCCAGTCATTTGAGGTTAAAGCATTTATAAAGGTGTTAAGCGAACCCTTAAGAAGTACGTCAAAGGGGCTTTTGACAGGAAAGTTCTTTGAACCGTTCAGTACCGAATGTTCCAGGATATGGGGCGTTCCGGCATCGGAATCGGGGATGGTGTTGAAGGATATACTGAAAGTCTTGTTCTGGTCATCGGAAAGTATCTTGAGAACACGGGCCCCGCTCTTCTCATGTTCCAGAAGGTAACACTCGGCATTTACCTCTTTGACAAATCTCTTCTCAACAAGCCGGTATCCCGGGAATTTCTCTCCTGTACTGCAGGAGTCAAGCATTATTGCAATCATAACTAAAAACAGGATTAATGTTTTCCGCTTAATAAATGAATACGTCTTCATAAGTGTATGTTTAAGATTTTAAAAAGCCATGAATCCCTTCTTCGGGAAATTTAGTCCGGCATTAAAATATCTCTTTGTTTTTTGGTTTAATCACCAGGGACCCCTTCTCTCAGTCTGACCGGTAACAACCTGCGCTGTAACTTCCGGCTTTGACATTGAAAAGCGGGCTGAAGCCCGGGCTTATTGTTTTTTGTTCCTTATATAGATGTGTTTTATATTGTTCTGGCCCGACTCCCTTTCATCAATCTCAAAATCAAGCGAACGTATCAGGGGTGTCAGCTTGCTGAATCCATAGTTTCTCGGGTCGAAGTCAGGTTGTTTCTTAAGAATGAGGTTCCCTACATCTCCAAGGTAAGCCCAGCCGTTTTCATCTGCCAGATCGGTGATTGATGAAGCAATGAGGAGTTTTGCCTTTTTTATCTGGTTCTGCTGGTCGTTATCCTCACTCTTCTGTCTTTTCTTCTCGGGCTTGCCTTCCTTTTTCTTCTGTGCAGGGGCATGGTCCGGGCTAACCGAAGGGGCGTTGATGATCTCCAGATAGATGAATTTGTCGCATGCTATAATAAAAGGAGAGGGGGTCTTCCTTTCACCAATGCCGATAACCTTCATTCCGGCTTCCCTCAGCCTTGTGGCAAGGCGTGTAAAGTCGCTGTCGCTCGAGACTATGCAGAAACCATCGACCTTACCTGAATACAGGATGTCCATGGCATCGATAATCATTGCCGAGTCGGTTGCGTTCTTTCCCCTTGTATAACTGTACTGCTGCACAGGCGTTATGGCGTTTTCAAGGAGAACGGGTTTCC
>CAZXSW010000182.1:0-2262 GCA_964642615.1 uncultured Rikenellaceae bacterium
AAGTTGGCAATGGCAGCACCCGAGAAAATGTTCATAAAGACAAGTATAGTGAGCCAGAGAATTCGTTTCTGGTACATCTGGGTGGGCTTTGCTTTCAGGGGATTAAGAACCGCATTCTGAAATGCCCCGAATTTATGGAAGTCCTCCGTGGTCTCTTCTTCTTCCACGTCCATAATATCGTCAAAAGTAACCATCCCCAGAAGCACACCGTCAGAGTCGGTTACCGGAAGAGCGACCCTGTCGTGGTCCCTGAAAATCCTGACAGCCGTCTCCTGATCATCATAGGCATTCAGTGAGACAAAACGGTTATCCAGCAGTTCAGAAATTGACTGGCCGGGATCAGCAAGTATAATCTCCCTAATCCTTATATCATCTATAAGCTTCCAGTTGTTGTCAACAATATAGATTACATTAAGAGTTTCAGAGTTATGTCCGAACTTCCTTATGTGCTCGAGTGTCTGCGCTACTGTAAAATGAACTTTCACAGCCACAAACTCCGGGGTCATAAGCCTTCCGATACTGTCTTCAGGATAACCCAGAAGCTGAAGCGCTATCTTCCGCTCTTCGGGCGAAAGTAACTGTATAAGACGCTGCGAGACCTGTCCGGGTAACTCCTCAAAAAAAGCCGTCCTGTCATCAGGATCAAGATCGTTAAGCAATGAGGATAACCTGCTGGTTTGCTTTGCTATACCCTCAATTATTTCCTCCTGCTTCTCGTGTGAGAGAAGCTGGAATGTATCCCTGGCCTGGGTGTTGGATAAAAGTCGGAAGATTAGAATTTCTTCGCCCGGAGATAGTTCTTCTATTATTTCAGCAACTTCAAGGCTTTCTAGCCTCGACAATTCAGTTCTGAGAACTTTCCACTCCTTTTTCTCAATGAGTTCGCTGATTTCATCAATTGTTCCAATCATGACCTGGTCTCCTTACATTTTACATCTGCAAGGAAGCCCGGGGGTGTTCCTTACAGTACTTTAAAGCTTATTTTCTCTATGACAAGGGTCTTCGTCCATCTCTGTATTTGTACTAAACCATTTATTATATGCGTGGCAATTCGATTATCAGGATCATCCTATACTCCCGCTGCAACATACCTGCATCCGATCTTATCAGGAATAATCCGAGGCGCTAAAATTAAAATAAATTAATCAGTAATTAAGAGAAAAACTGCTTAAAAGAATTAAGAAAAAAGCATGCGGGGAATAGGGCAACCTTCCGGCCCCAGCCAGTAATACTATCGACTATCAACAATTAAAGATATACCACTATAATCCTATTGCCTCAACAGAATAAAACCTCTAATTATTATTTCTTCCATTTTCAAATTCCCAAATTTTCAAATTATCATATTCCCATTCTTTCAAAAAACTCCACCCCATCCTCAATATCCCCTAATCGCAGAATATGACAGGTCTCTGAGAGATCAGAGAAATCCAGTCCCCCTGCTGCAACAGCTTCATTATTATATCTTCCTTCTTTGCCGTTATACATGTTGGCAATGTCAACAGCCATCCTCCATATCTCCTTTGTCCCGTCACCTTTTATCCTGCTGTCCCAGTCCCTGAGGTCAGGGTTGCGAAAGCCCGGAGAACCGTTTCCTTTAACATTGCCGTCGGGAATCTTGTGGTAGTCGGAGTTTGACTTTACAAAGGCCAGCTTATCAGGCGACGTGACTTCCTCGTTCCAGTTGCTGTGCTGAACAACATGGATACGCAGTGAAGTGTTTACCTCCGGCATTTCAGCCTTTATCTTTCTGATGAGTGAGGCCGTGAAGTCAGACTGCCCCGCTTCGGCTATCCAGATGTCGCCGTCTTTCTTTAATGTCTTTACGACGACGGAGTACACCTTCCTGAGAGCCTTTTCAGGGTTGGAATGGGCATCTGACCACTTGTTTCCGAAAGCTGCTTTAAACAACTCATTGGCCGGCACATAAAGACCCTCCTGAATACCGTAGGTGCCGGCAACAGCATGATACCTTATGCCACTGAAGAGCGGGTTTTTAAGTATGGTGAAGAAGGCCGCCACGGTATGGAGGTCGTCGACATCCGTCTTGCAGTCAAACTGAGCCAGCAACAGGTCTTTTTTGCTGTCAAACATCCTTCCCTCCGATCCTTCCTGGGCACCGGCAGTGAGTCCCGGCAACAGAAGAACCAGCGCAGTAATAATAAAAACCAATGCTTTGTTTTTCATGGCAGTTTGCTTTTTTATAATTCAACAGGGTGAAAAACATTTATATCCGTCAGGATATAAATGTATCCCAATTGC
>CAZXSW010000183.1:0-2245 GCA_964642615.1 uncultured Rikenellaceae bacterium
GATGAAGAGCGTATTAAAAATGCCAAGCTGGTTCTTGTAACGGCAATTACTCCAACCCCTGCCGGAGAGGGAAAGACTACAACATCAATAGGTCTTGCCCAGGCTCTTAACAGGATAGGCAAGACAACCACGGTTGTTCTCCGTGAACCTTCACTCGGTCCTGTTTTTGGCATAAAGGGCGGAGCTGCCGGTGGTGGTTATGCACAGGTTATCCCTATGGAGGATATTAACCTTCATTTCACAGGCGATTTATCGGCTGTTGAAAAAGCCCATAACCTTCTTGCTGCGCTTATCGACAACAATATCCAGCTTAAAGAGGGGAACCTGGGTATCGATCCAAGGACCATTGAGTGGAAACGGGTAATGGATATGAATGAACGTTCGCTAAGAGATATAGTCATCGGACTTGGAGGAACCACAGAAGGTATTCCACGGCAGTCGGGATTTAATATAACGGCTGCCTCTGAGGTGATGGCAACACTATGTATGGCTCAGAGTCTTTCCGACCTTAAGGAAAGGCTGGGTAATATTTTTGTGGGATACACCTATGACGACAAGCCTGTTTTCGCCAGGGATCTGAAGGCAAACGGAGCCATGGCCGTACTTCTTAAAGATGCAATAAAACCGAACCTGGTTCAGACCCTTGAAGGAACTCCTGCCATCATCCACGGAGGACCTTTTGCAAACATTGCCCAGGGTACCAATTCTATTATTGCCACAAAGACAGGATTGTCGCTGAGCGATTTTGTTGTTACGGAGGCTGGTTTTGCAAGTGAACTCGGAGCTGAAAAGTTCTTTGATATAAAATCCCAGTTCGGAAACCTTAAGACGAACGCCGTTGTAATAGTAGCCACCATCAGGGCGCTTAAATATCATGGTGGAGCGAAATTGTCGGCACTTCAGACAGAAGACCTTGGTGCACTTGAGAAGGGTTTCGATAACCTCGACAAGCACATCGAGAATATGAAATTCTTTGGTTTCAATCCGGTCGTAGCCGTTAACCGCTTCGATTCAGACACGGAGGAAGAGATAAGTCTGCTAACTAAACATTGCGAATCAGTAAACGTAAGTGTGGCTCTTAACGAGTCGTGGGCAAAAGGTGGCGAAGGAGCCATTGATCTTGCCTGGAAAGTAATTGAATCTATCAAGACCTGTCCCGATTGTTTCAGGCCCCTTTATGAGCTATCATGGTCCTTTGAGAAAAAGATTGAGACTATCTGCAAGAAGATGTATGGTGCCGATCACGTTGAGTATACAGTTAAGGCAAAGAAACAACTGGATAAGATTGATCAGCTTGGGCTGGGGCATCTGGCCGTCTGTATTGCCAAAACCCAGAAATCACTCTCTGATGATCAGACTAAAAAGGGACGTCCACAGGGATTCACTGTAAAGATAAGAGAAGTGGAGCTGTCGTCAGGAGCAGGATTTATTGTACCTATTGCAGGGACTATAATGAGGATGCCCGGACTGCCTCAGTCTCCGTCGGCCGAAAGGATAGATATTGATGCCGATGGAAACATCACTGGCCTCTTCTGATGCCCGGAAGCATTTCGGCAATTATTCTTGCCGGGGGAGAGGGTAAGCGCCTTCGAAATCCGGTAAAGGCAAAGATTTCAGTCGGAGGAAGACCTGTCATCGACGGGATACTTGAGAAAATTGACGGTATCTTCAGCGAGATAATAATTGCTTCAAACAACCCGGATGAATTTTCGGGTTATGAAACCTGTTCCATTGTTACTGATATTTACAAAGGGGCCGGCCCGCTTGCAGGGATTCATGCAGCAATGACTTTCTCTTACAGCGGGGCCTTCTTTGTCCTTGCCGGTGACATGCCTTTTCTTGACAGGGATCTTATTTTGCGAATGACAGAACATTTTATTGAAAAGGCACCCATGATGCTTGTTCCCAGAACCGGCAGCATGTCAGAACCATTGCATGCTATCTACAGCCGTCAGATTCTTCCTGTAATAGAAGAATTGATTTCGGGTAACAGGAACTCCTCAGTAAGGGATCTCTTCTCCCCGGATCTTACTGAATGGTTTGATCCGGGCGATTCCCCTGCCATACTCAGGGCTTTTACAAATATAAACACTCCCGAAGATCTGAATGCCATCGCCAACCCTGATGATTTAAAGGAATTTTCTTAATTTTATCCTTTAGCCTGAACCGGGCTGCCTGATTATAACCGAATGTATTACATACAAAAACACGCATGCCGTAAAATCAAAATCATATTATGATGAAA
>CAZXSW010000184.1:0-2230 GCA_964642615.1 uncultured Rikenellaceae bacterium
CACTTTCTGGCTCCAGTTAAGATCGTTTGATCTCTTCTGACCGCAGGCTACAATTTTAAGGGAAGGGTCGATTGACCGTATGGCCGAACCGAAGACATTTACAATTTCAGCATATGAGTCGGGAGTGAAACCATTATTCATTGGTTCATTGTCGATCTGAAAATACCTGACCCCGTAAGGCTCGGGATGACCATTTGCCGCCCTCAGTTTTCCCCATTCAGTATCAGGACCGTCATTGAGGTAATGAATCCAGTCCATGGCATATTTTACTTCTTCAGCGCTGGTTCCGGTTGCCGGAAGGACAATGAGAGGTTCTGATCCAAGCTGCCGGCATAGACTCATAAACTCATCAGTTCCGAAACCATAGTAATCTGAATAGTTTCCCCAGAAGGTATTGGGATTATATATCCTTGATTCATGCGGACCTATTCCCTCTTTCCATTTGTAGATGGTGGCATATGAGCCGCCGGGCCATCTGATGAAGGGCGCCTGAAGATCGTCGAGAGCCTTAAGAAGATCAGGACGGAATGGTCCTGTTGCCTTTGTCTCAGCATTCATAACAGAAATAAAATCAACAAGAAGTGTCCCGTTTCCCTTTGCTTCAATCTCAATCCTGGAGTTGGTAATGCGTTCCGGGACCGTAAAGGAGAACTCAGCTTTCTGCCAGGCTTTTCCAGGGCGGGCAGGTGAAATCTGTTTTATCAGTTTTCCAGAACTATCAAGGATTCTTACCACAACCCTTACAGAGCCATCAGCACTCCGGGTAAAAAGCGATCCGAGATATTCTTTTCCGGGTTCAAAGAAAAATCGTTCCTGGCTTACAGCAGACCTGCCTTTTCCAGTCTTTAACTGAAGGCATTTCGCACCGTTACCGGGATCACCGCCTGCTATGGTGACAAGCTCGCCCTGTCCGAGCGGTTCCCAGTAGGTGGCGAAGTCATCGCCTTCAAAACCCTGGCCCCTGACCTGTTCGGCAAACAATCCATCGACGACCGAATGGTTGATGTGTTCGAGGAAATGACCGTAAACAGATTCACTTATCTTTCCCGGCTGTCGTTCAGTATCAACAAACAGAACACCGACCCTGTTGCCAGAAGTGTTACCTGGTATAACCTGTGAGAATGAACTAAAACATGCAAGCGTGAGAATTACACAGGTTAAGATTGAGATTTTAATAATTCCTGATGATGTCATCTTTTATTTTTTTTAAAATGTTACTCTGTCAGACCGGAGATAAAGAAAACCCCTGTCAGACTTATATGTTATTAATGTTAAATATATATAGTCAGATTCATAGTTAATTAATAACCAGATAGGTGACATATGCTACGTAGATTATGAGGAATATTATTCCTTCAGGCCGGTGTATCTTTCTTGCCCTGCCTGTGAACACAAAAACAAACAACAGCAGACTTGCCGCCACATTAAGAAGGAGATCGAGGTTGGCCATAGGCTGGACCGTAACCGGATTGACTACAGCACTCAGCCCCAGAACCAGGAAAATATTGTAAATATTGGAACCGATTACATTGCCGATAGCAATATCAGTGTTTTTCTTGCGTGCCGCAATAACTGAAGTGACCAGTTCAGGGAGGGAAGTGCCGACTGATACTACAGTAAGGGCGATGACTCTTTCAGACATGCCAATGAGTGATGCAACCTTAATGGCTGAAAACACTATTGCCCTTCCTCCCACGATAAGCAATAACAATCCGGCAATGAGTAGTATAATCGCCTTTGGAACAGGTTTGTCATTCACGTCTACCCCTCCTGTATACCCTTCAGATAGTGTAAGGTGTATGTTGTAGGCAAGGAAGATAGCGAAAAACAGCAGCAGTATAAATCCTTCAGTCCTTGATACCACCGAGCTGCCCGACCCGTCAATCAGGATATCGTTGGCCATAAGTGCAACAACTACAGCCGCCAGGAGACTTAAAGGGATTTCTGTCCATGTTGTGTTTTTCTTAACCATAATCGGATAGATCACGGCTGTGATCCCAAGTATTGCCAGTGTATTGAAAAGGTTACTCCCTATAATATTTCCAAGTACAAGGTCAGAGCTTTTCTCAAACGAAGCAAAGATGTTAACAACCATCTCGGGTGATGAAGTCCCAAATCCAACTATTGTCAGACCTATTACAATATTGGGGATGTTAAGCCTTTTTGCAAGCGATGAGGCATTGTCTACCAGAAGGTCGGCTCCGTAGATCAGAGGAAAAAAGCCGGCTAA
>CAZXSW010000185.1:0-2213 GCA_964642615.1 uncultured Rikenellaceae bacterium
GATTTTCCTCTCGATAAAGTTATAAGGCAGGCACGAACAGCGGTCAGCGGAATATCTCTTCCGGCAGATTACAAAATGGAATTTACCGGAGAAGAACTAAAGAGAAAAGAATCTATGTCCAATCTTTCTTTTGCACTGATGCTTTCTCTTATACTGGTCTTTATGGTCCTTTCGGCACAGTTTGAATCCATCATTCAACCGTTCATTATAATGCTTACCATACCTCTGGCTGGTGTCGGAACAATCCTGACCTTTTTCCTTCTCAATAAGACCCTCAATATGATGGCTTACATCGGCATCATAATGTTGGGTGGTATTGCGGTGAATAATGCCATAATACTCATTGACCGGATAAATCAGCTAAGAGATAACGGTATGGGCCGTAAAGAAGCTATTTTAACAGCCGGAGCCCAGAGGATCAGACCTATTATCATGACAAGCCTTACAACGATCCTTGCTCTTTTTCCCCTGACTCTGGGTATAGGTGAGAGCGCATCACTACGATCTCCCATGGCCCTTGCGGTTATAGGAGGTTTGTTATCATCAACATTGCTCACTTTAATGGTTATACCATGTGTCTACTGGCTCCTTGACAGTTTCAGTGCCTGGATTACCGGGAAAAGAAAAGAAACAAATCTCAACTGTTAACTCCGCGGAAAATAAGACTATGGACTTTATCCTGAAAAGAAGAATTCTTATCGTGATGCTTTTTGCAGGGCTTACTATGCTGGGGTATGTATCATACAAAAGGCTGCCTGTGGAACTGCTTCCCAATACAGAGTTCCCTGCACTTTTTGTACAGATACTTCCCATGACCGAGACGGACCCGAACTATATGGAAAAACAGGCAGTTATTCCGGTTGAAGGTGCGGTAGGCACACTGGAAGGTATAGAAAAACTGGAGACCACAATTACATCAAGATACGGAATAATCACTGTTTATTATAATCAAAAAACAAATCTCAAATATGCCTACCTGAAACTGCAGGAGAAAATTGCTCTTGTAAAAACAACAATACCTGATGATTTTCGAATCAATGTAGTTAAAATTGATATAAGACAACTGACAAATCAGTTTATGGAACTGCAGGTACGGGGTGAAGGCGGTGTTAACAGGATACGTAATATTGTGGATCGCGAAATACGTCCTGAACTGCAGAATATTGACGGGATAGCTGATGTTGAAGTATATGGAGGACAGGAAAACTCGATCGAGGTAAGACTTGATCGTAAAGCATGTAAAGCTTACGGAATAAGCATGAATCAGGTTGCAGGCCTCCTGAATGACAATAGCAGGGAAAAAATCTTTGCAGGTAAAATCTCAGGTATCGACAGAGAATTATTTGTTAACATAAGCTCTGAATATACTGATGTAGGTGATATCGGGAATATCACAGTTAAGCAGGAGGGCCCTGTTCTACTTCGCGATATGGCCCAAATTGTTTTTGGTGTCAGACAGGAAGAGTCTTATAGTCGTGTCAACGGAATGGATGCCGTTACAATGACTCTTGCAAATGACAACCAGGCTAATCTGATTGATCTGTCCCACAGAACCCTTGAACAAATAGATATACTGAACAGCCAACTGAAGTCTATGGATGTCATGATCGTTGTTCAGAACAACAGTGCAGAATTAATGGAGAAAAACATCAGTGAGATTATTAATCTTGCTCTGGCAGGAGGATTACTGGCTGTACTGATCCTTTGGTTTTTCCTGAGAAACTTAAGACTGGTATCAATCATTGCCATCTCAATTCCTGTATCTGTATATACTGCGTTCAATTTCTTCTATGCTGCAGGTATAACAATCAACAGTCTGACCCTTGTAGGAATGGCTCTTGCAATAGGTATGCTTGTTGACAATTCTGTGGTGGTACTTGAAAATGTTTACCGTCTGGCCGGGGATGGTTTTAGCAATGAAACGGCGGTAAAACAGGGGAGTACCGAAGTACGGAGATCAATATTTGCTGCAACACTAACAACACTCATCATTTTTCTCCCTTTTGTTTTTTCTTCAAACTTTGCCATAAGACTGGTCATAAGAAATATCAGTGTATCAATTATTTCTACCCTGTTAATATCCCTTCTTACAGCTCTGCTCCTCATCCCTATGGCTACCTATTTCCTCCTTTCCAAGAGCAAAAACGGCAAGTCGCAAATCTATCAGAAGCTCTCTGTTCACAACAGACTGATACAGGCATACAGTCTTGTGC
>CAZXSW010000186.1:0-2212 GCA_964642615.1 uncultured Rikenellaceae bacterium
ACATCACTGCCACGATAAGCAATCTCATAAAAAATTTCATAGTGTTGGTATTAATGATTAATAGTTAGTCCTACTCTTAAGGATTTTCGGCTACTCCCCGGCTTTAATGTGGCACCGGATTCCACTTCTATATTTTCATTTAAGCCCTGAATCTGATTATTAATGTACTGTTAGAAGACCACCCTGTATTATTACTTTGCTCATGAACCTTATTTTCAAAAATAGTCATGTTTAATATTTTATAAACAAAGCTGCTGTTAATTTTTCGAAAAATGAACTATTCATGATAACACAATATTAATGGTTTTGTTTAAAAGCATAACATGAGTTCCGTTTTTTTAGTCAACGATGAAGCTGCACCTGTCAAAAAGCTTACAAAATAAAATGTCTTTGTTGCTTTGGCTGAGCAGCTTTTTCTTAATAGTACTTGTTTAACTGCAGTATGATCTTATGGGGATAATTATCAATGGTATTGTCAGAGCAGCCTTATTTTGAAGAATTGATAATTCGTGTTACTTTCATTGCAAAAATGCTTCGGATATGCTTCTTAAGGAAAAATATGGCAGGCTGGCTCTGGTTGCAGGAGCTTCGGCAGGATTGGGCGCGGCATTCTCAGAATATCTGGCCGCCTCGGGTATCGATCTGGTAATGGTTGCCCGCAACAGGGAAAACCTTGAGTTTTTTGCAGCATCCCTTTCTGACAAATACGGTATAAAAACATTCCCGTTATGCTGCGATCTCTCTGATTATGATGCAACTGAGAATATAATGAAGGCAGTTGAAGGAAGGGATATCGGTATTCTTGTTTACAATGCTGCTCTGTCATTCATTGGTCCTTTTGAAAAAGATACGCCCGAACACTGCAACCGCATTGCCGTGGCAAACATGGTGACTCCCCTGAACCTGGTTAAGAGACTTGGTGAAACTATGCTTGAACGGAAACATGGAGCAATCATACTGATGGCCTCGATGGCGGGTTTCCAGGGCAGCGGTTTCCTTACAACCTATGCTTCCACCAAAGCTTTCAACCGTGTCTTTGCCGAGAGCCTCTGGTATGAATGGAAGGACAGGGGTGTTGATGTGATGGCATGTTGTGCCGGAGCCACCTCGACAGGGAATTATCTTGATACCAATCCGGGCAGTTCCGGTTTTCTGGCTCCACGCGTTACCACTCCCACAGAGGTGGTAACAGAGTGCTTCAGGAAGCTGGGAACGACTCCGTCATTTGTAGCCGGGGCAGGCAACAGGGTCGCTACATTCTTTATGCACAGGTTGCTTACGCGTAAGATGGCTGTCAGGATAATGGGTGACAATACACGCAAGATCTACCGGCTCTGAAGCAGTTCCCTGTCAGATAGATTAATAAATATAAGGGATGATCCTGTAGGGGACTTTCTTTACATACTGGTTCCACAGTTCACCGTATTTCTTTTTGCAGAGCCTGTCGTCGGCTATCTGCCTGGGAAAAAGGAGCGCTACATAATAGAGAGGGTAGAGCCAGGGCCAGAGCAGCATGGGGTAACCGACACTTAATACTATTCCTGTTGCCATGAGTATCTCGCCCAGGTAGTTTATGTGTCTGCTTACTCCCCAGAACCCGTTCACCAGGATTTTTTTGTTTCCATCGGTAATGATTTCAGGCTTTATACCCAGAAAGGGTTTTGCCGGATCCTTTTTAAAACTATATTTCTGCATATTGGCACCCCTGGCAAGGGCCCATCCACACAGGAAGATAAACCCGGCGGCGACCAGCATCCATGCCGGTGTATGGGGAGCAGGCAGGCTGGCCGTTGCCCAGAGCGCAACCGAATAGAAAAAGGGATAAAAAGCAAGATCACCCCATCCAAGTTTGAAACCGACACGCTCAGCCAGGAAATCGTAGGTATAGAGGTGAACCTCCTCGAAAAAAAGGTATTCAGTTACAAAGAATGAAAGAAAGACTGCAGCCATAATAAAACCGGGTGACACAGCTCCTCCGTGCGACAGTATATGATGAGCCGTAAAGTTGAGGACGTTAAGTTCAAGCATCACAGCTCCTGCCAGGTAAAGCCACATCTTTGCATCAATTTTACCATCAAGAAATTGCGGGTTCTCAAGTCTTCCCAGGTAGAAATCGGCTAAAAAAGATCTTCTGACTGTATCATGCGGAAGGACTACGGCAAAGGAGAATACCAGTCCCGTGACAACCGCCCCGGCAAGGCTGTACCATCTG
>CAZXSW010000187.1:0-2201 GCA_964642615.1 uncultured Rikenellaceae bacterium
CATCCTGGTTACTATGGCAGCTTAAAGGGGACAAAAAGGCAGGCAAGCTCTTCAGAGGTAAATCCTGTGGCCTGTCAAAAGACCCAAACTGGAAGGTTGAGAAGAAGAACATGAAGTGACAAAAATACTCCTGACCTGCTAGATAGACCCTTTACCCCGTTGCGGGTTCATCGCCCGGAACTATAAGTATGTCAACTCCCTTAAGCCCCGCCTACCGGATGAAGCGGTGAAATTTCATTTCGAAACAAATGGGTTAGGCAATTCTCCCATAATGTGCATAAGCCGGTGGCCTTGACCATATTCAGCCAGTAAAATGGACATTTTTATATTTATCTATAGATCACAGGATTAACCACGGCCCTGGGTGGTCAATATGTGCTGGCGAGAGATAGTCAGGGTCACCCGGCTTTTGTACTTAAGAAACCATCTTTTTATATGGAAATTAACAGTCGGGTATTTGTTTTATATTGTTAATATTATATTTAACTCACCTTGTGTTTCTGTTATTTATCGTAATTAAAGGTTACAACAATTTTGCCGCTTTCCTCTCCGGGAAGAATTTTAAGATTCATTTCTCCCAGTACTTTCGTTCCCTTACCCAACTCGGTTAATATTGCGGTCACTGTAGGTTCATCTCCTGACCCTATAAGTTCAGCGGCTGTCAATTGTCCACTCCATAGTACAGGACCAAAGGTATGTCTCAATGTGTAGAAATCAGGTGTAATGCTCTCAAAGACATACTCATCAACACCTTCAAAGGTCATCTTTCTTACAGTCGAACCGGCATCTTGTCCAAATCCAGTTCCTCTTCTCCCTCTTGTAAGTTCAATTTCTGCTCCCCTGCCCATTGTTTCTTCTGTTCTCTCCCTGTAGAAATCGGTCCCGCTGTCAAATGATTCAACTTCAAAATAGTATTCCGGATCCCTGTTAAGGCTGTGGATGGTTATTGTATTCGCATCATAAACCATATAATTGTTATAGAGCTTATCGGGTTCAATACCGTAGCGGACCACGTAACCATCAGCTCCTGCGACTGGTTGCCAGAGAATGGTTGCATCTCGGCGATCTTCAGGACTGCGGACAACTTTCACATCAGCAACCTTGGTGAATTTTGCAACATCAGGATTACCGAAAACTCGGAAATCTTTTACAGAAAATTTTCCTTCATCATGAGTGAAGACATTTGTCAATTTAATATACCTTGCTATTACAGGTTCAGGAAGTTCAATATAATCATGCCTTAAGTCCTGGTTAACATTACTCTTGTCTATGAGCAATGACCATTTTTGATTATCGTTTGAAACCTGGACTGTATAGGACTGGTAACGATCAAGTCCTCTTGGACCGCCAATACCAAAACCCTGTCCCGGTTGTAATTTTATGTCTTGTTGGTCAAAATTGATCTGTAAAGCATAAACACTGCATTCTTTCCCAAGGTCAACGGTCATAAATTCTCCAGGATCTCCTGTCGTAGCACTCCAATGGGTCATGAAATCCTCATCTACGGCATTAGCGGGTTTGTAACCTTCAAGTGTTGATGAAACTTCAACATGTTTTTTTAGAGATAGGAGCATCCAGCCTGTGAAGTTATTATCAACGGCATCTTCCTTAATACCGGGGTAATACTGCGGATAATCGCCAAAGGCAGTATTAGAGTGCATAACACCCTCAGTATCCACAGCAGTAGGGAATAAAGCCATCTCAGAGCCGCCTCTTCCGGCGCCATAATTTGAAGGGATCATACAGATAGTCCATAAATGCCCGTTCTTGTCGTGGAAAGTACTTCCATGGCCTGCACCCGGGGAGAAACCGGTTGTTTTAAATGTCAATGGATTATGCTGAGAATATTCAAACGGTCCCATTGGATTATCAGACACGTAAACTCCATGAGAATAAGACAAAAATTCAAGGCCGATTGCTGCATATTGCAGATAATATTTGCCGTTGTGTTTAACTACCCAGGGACCTTCTATCCAGGGAAATTCTTCAGGGAAATATTCTCTGTGATTGAAATAAGGGAATATTACATCTTCGGCTCTCCTTCGCTCAAAACCATGCTCTTCATAGTTGCCAAAGAAACAGACTTTAGATTCTCCTATCTCCTTAAATGTATTTGGATCCAGTTGTACAACCTTAATTGGCATTATCTGAGACCAGCCATAATACATATAGAGCAGGCCGTCGTCATCAAAAAACATATT
>CAZXSW010000188.1:0-2147 GCA_964642615.1 uncultured Rikenellaceae bacterium
GGCTATCCGGTCATTATAAAGGCTGCATCAGGTGGCGGAGGAAGAGGTATGAGGATAGTAAGATCGGCCGGTGAGATGGAAAAGATGTTCATTATGGCAAGCAAAGAGGCCGAAAAAGCTTTCAACGATCCCTCCGTTTTTATCGAGAAATATATAGAAAACCCTAAACACATAGAATTTCAGATACTTGGCGACACCAAAGGTAACATCGTCCACCTGGGTGAACGTGAGTGTTCAATTCAGAGAAAGCACCAGAAACTACTTGAGGAAGCTCCCTCCGTAGCCCTTGATGAAGGACTCAGGCACAAAATGGGTGAGATTGCCGTTCAGATAGCAAAGGCTGTAAACTACTATTCGGCAGGCACGGTTGAGTTCCTACTCGATTCGGACCATAACTATTTCTTTATGGAGATGAACACCAGAATCCAGGTAGAACATCCCGTAACTGAAATGATAACCGGCATTGACCTTATCGAGCAACAGATCCGCGTTGCCGCCGGAGAGGCAATTAAGTTCAGTCAGGAGGATGTTAAACTGACAGGCTGGGCTATAGAGTGCCGTATCAATGCCGAAGATGTCCAGGCCGGTTTTGCACCCGACCCGGGAAAGATAGATAAGATAAACATGCCGTCGGGACCCGGCATAAGGGTTGACACGGGAGTACAGCCAGGGTCGTCAATAGTTGCCAGCTATGACTCGATGATAGCCAAACTGATTGTTGGTGGTCGCGATAGAAAGGAAGCTCTTAAAAACTGCAAGATGGCCCTCGATAAAGTGTGGATCAAAGGCACAAAAACCACCCTGCCCTTTTTCAGGATGCTTGTAAGGAACCAGAAATTCCAGGACGGTGATTTTACAACTGCCTTCATTGAAAAAGAACTCGACAAGTACTACCTGAACAGTGAATATGAGGAGATGCTTGCAGCCTGGCTTGCAACAAAGCTCTTCATTGAAGAAAACCTCCAGGACAGCAGTAACAGTATTGATTTTGAAAACGGCAGGGAAATGAGCCCCTGGCTTCTTAACAAAAGAATTAACCAGTTTTAAGCGCCACAGCAAATGACAGGAGAAAGACCCGACATAAACAAGCTTCACGTACTCTCATCTGAAAAAAGGAGGTACACCTTTTCGCTTCCGCTTAAACAATCAATAAGGATAGGAAAAAGGGAGTACGATGTAAGACTTAAATCTGACGATAAATACGGAACCTATATTCTCTGGAAAAACAGGAAATATCCTGTTGAGATAGTCAGGACACGTCAGAACAAATATGAGATTCTGTTCAACGATATAAGCTATACCTTCACAGTCGAAACGCCGTTCTCACTCAAGAGGATGAAGGTTTTGGGCAGCTCGAAGGGCAAGACGGGCATGGAATCGGTAAGGGCACCAATGCCAGGAAAGATAATCGATGTTCTTGTCAGGGAGGGGGCTCAGGTAAGAAGAGGCGAGGCAGTAGTGGTACTTGAGGCCATGAAGATGCAGAATGAAATCCAGTCGCCGGTTGATGGTCAGATAGTAAAGATTCAGGTTAAGGCCAGCGCCAACGTTATGAAGGATGATATACTGGTTGAGATAAAAGCAGGATAAAATATACCCCCTTTCGGCTGTCTGGCCTAAAAGGGGGCATATATTCAGAACAGGCAAATCTTATTTTGCCGGTGCATTCTTAAGCGATTCACAGAGAAAATCATAGAATTTCACAACTGATCCGATGTTGACTTTTTCATCGGGAGAATGAGGATTTCTGATTGTCGGTCCGAAGGAGATCATATCGAGTCCCGGATAGACACCTCCTATTATCCCGCATTCCAGTCCTGCATGTATTGCCTTTACCTCGGGTATTTTTCCAAACTTCCTGTTGTATACTTCACTCATACTCTTAAGAACCGGAGAGTCCATATTGGGTTTCCAGCCCGGATAGCTTCCCGAAAGCTTAACTTCAGCGCCTGTGAGATGGAAAACTGCTGCAATTTTCCAGGCCACAGCCTCCTTGGAAGAGTCGACCGAACTTCTTGTAAGGCAATATGCTTCAAACTTCCCACCCGCACATCTCACTATTGCAAGGTTATTTGAAGTCTCAACCAGTCCTGTCATTGCCTGACTCATCCTCTGAACCCCGTTAGGACAGGCAAAAAGAGCCCGTA
>CAZXSW010000189.1:0-2145 GCA_964642615.1 uncultured Rikenellaceae bacterium
ACCTGCTGAATATCTCAAACTCCGAGTCGGCATCGAGTGCACTTGAAGGCTCGTCGAGGATAAGTACAGGAGCATCCCTGAAGACTGCCCTGGCAAGTGCTATCTTTTGCCACTCGCCCCAGCTGAGTTCCCTGCTATCGTCATAGAGTGTCCCAATATTAGTATCATAACCTGAAGTCAGGTTGCTTATAAGCTTGTCGATGCCGGCCTTTTGTGCGGCATCCCTTATCTTTCCGTCATTTTCTGGCGAAGCCATGTCCCCAAGCCTTATATTTTCACCGGCTGTAAGATTATAGAGCATGAAGTCCTGGAAGACTACAGAGAACAGTTTCCTGTATTCTTCCGGATCAATATTCCTTATATCGGTTCCGTTTATCTTAACAGATCCTGAAGAAGGATCATAAAGCCTTGTAAGGAGCCTGACCAGGGTACTCTTCCCGGCACCGTTGGGGCCCACCACAGCAATAATCTCTCCTTTTTTCATCCCGAAACTCACGCCGCCGACGGCCGGGGAGGAATTACCCGGGTAAGTGAAGCTAAGGTTTTCGGCTACAATACTGTTTACTGAAGAGGGGGCAGGAGAGACTGGTTTTTCGGCTTTAATGTTCTCCTTGAGGCTGAGGAACTCAAATATGTCTCCTGTGAAGAGACTGTCTTCGTATAACCCTGCAAGTGATCCGAGGAGTTCCTTTATGAACATCATCCCCTGACGGAATGCAAGAAGGAACATAGTCATCTCGCCCAGGGAAAGTGTTCTGTCAAAGGTCTTTCTCACTGTGAATATTAAAAGCAGCAATATGGCAGCGGCTTTTACCAGGTCGGTGGCAAGTTCGATAAGCATCCTTTTCCGGGCTATCTCCGATTCTTCCTCCTGCATGGTTTCAAAAGAGGTTCTGAAGAGCGAAGTGAAGTATTCACCCAGCCCGAATAGTCTTAGTTCCCTGGAAGGTCTTTCACCTGTAAGGAGCCAGTTGAAGTACTGTGTCTTCCGCGTCTCGGTTGTCCGGGTCTTCCTGAAGTCGTACAGTATTCCGGCATAGTGAAGCCGGAGCCAGATGCCCGGTATATTGACAGCCATAAGCAGCAGAGCCATGGTCCAGTGCAGTGAGAACAGAAGCCAGATCATAAGGACAAGTGAGAACAGACCTCTTATCATCATTATAAGGTTGTTGAGGATACTGTTAGGGCGCCAGGGGGCTTCCCTGGCAGCTCTTGTCAGGGTGTCAAAGTAACCGGGGTATTCAAAATTAATAAGGTCGAGTCTGACAGCTTTTGAGTGGAGCAGTCCGTACATATAGACCTCAAGCTTCATGGATTGTTTCTTCCTTACGAAGCCACCGAAATCGGATAGGGCTTCATCAAGGAGGTAAAGGATCACAACCGGGGCTATTATCCATGTCAGTGTTGCAGGTGAGACTGTTTCGGGATTACTTATCCCTTTGCCTATGCTGTCGATCAGGTTCCTTATAAGCAGGAGGAGAGCAAACGGGGTAATGCTTCTGATAACTGAAACCGCAACGTTAATAAGAGCCCATCCGGGAGCACTTTTCCACACCAGGTCGAGTGATTTTCTGAACAGACTGAACTTTTCCCTCATGCGACGTTGTTTTTAAAGATCCTCAGCATCACGGTTTTTCTAAGGGCAAGCCATGCCAGTAGCCTGTTCCTGAGATATATGGAACGAGAAGGTATGTATATGGCAGGACTGATGGTTGTGCCCGCCGGAGTCTCAATCGCGATAACCCTTCCTGCAAGCTGTTTCGCTGAGACAGGCAGATCTTCTGATTCTGAGCTGTCGCCCCTGGTGATAAAAAGCTTTTCGTTTTCACTCCCGGTTATCCCTACAAGCCTGTGAACGACAAAGCCTGAATCGCGTTTCCAGGCTATGATCTCTCCTTTTTCAGGCTGGTGCAGGGGGGGGTATGGTTCCAGAAGTATGACTGACCCCGGCTTTACAGACGGGTACATGCTGAAGCCTTCAGCTCTTATTCTGAGAGTCTTCCCCTCATCCAGAAGGCTGAATCCCGTTTCCCTGAGAATATTTTTTATGCTTTTACTCCTATTCATTTTCAAGGATGTAGTCGATGCATCTCCTGTCGGGAGTGAAGGCCAGTCTGGCAACGGGTAATGAGGAGCACATGATGG
>CAZXSW010000190.1:0-2128 GCA_964642615.1 uncultured Rikenellaceae bacterium
AAGTGTCTTGTTGTCAGTCAGATCCCATCCGAATGGCACTCCTGTCCAGAATTCACCGAACGCAAACTTCTGAACTGCAGGACCAAGTATAATTCCGCCGGCTATAATGGCGGCAAGGGTCCAGACCGAGTACTTTCTGAAGGAAGAAAGGTTGAAAAGTGCCATCAGACCTGCCACGTTTGCAAGAAGCATGGCAAGGAACATGAATATTATGTGAGGTGTGAGTATGTAAGACGGGACGGCTCCCTTGAACCTTATTACCACCGGGGTCTCCTTCAGGACTGTTGTGGTTCCTTTTGAATCGGTCAGTTCAAGGTAGTACTCGATTTTGCCTGCAGGCGGTTGCTGAGGAACAGCGGCATATAATCCCTTTTCCTCTGTAATGCCGAATACCTTGTTCATCAGCATCGAATTGACAGGATATACCTTATATATAAAATCACTTGAGCTGTACTCTTCGCCTGTCCTGAATCTCCTGTAAAACAGTCTGGCTTTTACAGCAGTGTCGGTGATCGCCAGCCTGACCTCCGGTCTCTCGTCATGTCCCAGGCTCCTCACCAGCCTTACCTTTAACAGGGTATCATTAACCCTCAGGTATGTATTACGCGGATTGGTGGGTCCTGTTTTCCTCTGATAATATGCTGCCCCGAGGGTTATCATAAAGGCCAGGATCCATAAAATGGTCTTCCTCATGGAGTACTGATTTATGTCTTAGACGTAATAGTGCTACAATTGTATCAGAAGAATTTCTTTTTTCCCGTTTCGTAATATCTCAACGCTGATGGTTTCCCCGTGTTTAAGATGGCCCATCCGGTACATATAATCCTGGATATTGTTGATTGATTTGCCGTTAATGGTTGTGATGATGTCTCCTTTCTTCATTCCTCCAAGGGAAGCCGGCTTACCCGGCGTTACCAGGTCGGCTCTAAGTCCGTTCTTTATATTCCCGGCAAAATCTGGCATGATCCCCAGGGTGACTCCCTGCCTTCTCATGGTCCTGACGGCTTCCTGTTTTGGTCCCGCTTCAGTGAAGGCAAGCTTGCTGTCGTCGTTGGCAAGCTTCTCTGCCACATTGAAAATAATATCCGAAACATTTGCCATTCCCTGATAGTTCAGCTTTTCCCAGGTGTCGGAAGGTGTATGGTAATCGAGATGTGCTCCTGTTGTAAAGAAAAGGACCGGAATATCCTTCCCGTAAAATGCTGAATGGTCCGAAGGCCCGGATCCTTCTTCAGAAAGTGAAAGATTTATTGAATTTGTATCGACCAGGGAGACAATCAGTTCCTTCAGGATGGGAGAGGTGCCGATACCTCCGACCTGCAGGGAACCCGAATCTCTCAGCCTGCCAACCATATCGAGGTTGATCATTGCATTGACCTTTGAAAGATCGACCGGCGGATTTTCGGTAAAGTATTTTGACCCGAGAAGACCTGATTCCTCACCTGAGAAACCTGCAAAAATTATACTTCTCCTATTGCCATTATCGGTGAGGGCAAATTTCTCGGCTATCTCAATAAAGCCTGCTACACCTGAAGCATTATCGTCAGCACCATGATGAACGGCAACAGTGTCGCCAGCACGGCTTGATGAGCCTCCCATTCCAAGATGGTCAAAATGACCTCCGATTATCAGATACTCATCCCTGAGATTTTCATCATCTCCTCTGAGGACTAAAACCACATTCCTGGTAGCGCTATGTTCTATTTTTACTTCTGATCCGGCATTTACTTCAACTCCCGTTGCAAAACCAGTGCTCTTATGAGCGGTGTTTATTTCAGTCTCCAGACCAGCTGTGGTTTTACCCTTTGCGGAAAGTATCCGGTCAGCAACGTTCCTTTTTATTCTCAAAACCGGTATGCCTACAGACCAGGCTTCATTTGACAGGTTGCTGAATGAGTCACTGTTGTCATTTACAGGCCCTGATACCATCAGAACACCGGCGGCTCCCATGTCCTTTGCAAGCATGGCCTTGTCCCTGTCATCGTTAAAGGGAATGAACCCGCTGACAGATTTATTCGGTTCCGGATCGCCCCTGAGCAGCAGCACCCATTTACCCGTTACATCAAGATCACCATAATCATCCCAGTTAATGCTGTCGTTGCTGATACGGAATCCGTAACCGGCAAAG
>CAZXSW010000191.1:0-2107 GCA_964642615.1 uncultured Rikenellaceae bacterium
GGATTTTGGTTATTCTTCAAATATAAAAATTCCTTAAAAACGGAGTATCCCTTTTTGTTAAAATCAGAATCTCTTAAGTTCCTATATTACCTGTTTGTAGCTATTGATTATATTTAAGGCTGAATTGTGTCATGAGGAACACTTAAAGAAGCCTTCATCCTGAAACTTAAAACACAGCTTTTATATGAGAAAAATTCTGACTGTTCTGTTGCTGGTCTTTGTCCTTTCATC
Source organism: uncultured Rikenellaceae bacterium (assembly GCA_964642615.1). Taxonomy (GTDB): domain Bacteria; phylum Bacteroidota; class Bacteroidia; order Bacteroidales; family VadinHA17; genus LD21. The sequence continues at coordinate 232 of CAZXSW010000191.1, forward strand.
AGGCAGCGTCTTTTCACAGGACGTGTTTATCGAATATGACAGATCGATGCCGAGGGCTTCATATGCAGCCGGAAAGCTTAAGAGTGCCCTCTCTGAGAAGGGGTATGTTGCGGGTGATGCTTATCGTCGAGGTATGACTGTAATCAGGCTGGATGTTGACTCAGCGGATCTCGGTGACGAAGCCTGGGAACTTGAAAGAAAGGGGAAAAGTATAATCATATCCGGGGGCGATGAAAGAGGAATGATTTACGGAGCCTTGTCACTTTGTGAAAACCTGAGGAACGGAATTAAGCTTAACAGGATAAAGGCGGCAGGCGAAAGTCCCCATTTCCCGCTCAGGGCGATAAAGCACAATACCCCATGGTATTCATACAGGCCAAGTTCCTCTCTTGACCAGCACTACGAGACCGTGAGGGATCTTAAATACTGGGAGGCTTTTCTCGATATGATGGTTGAAAACCGTTTTAACTCCCTTTCTATATTTAACCTTCATCCTTTTGTGTACATGATCTCGCCTGAGAATTTTCCCGAAGCCTCTCCTTTCAGCAGTGCAGAGATGGAGGAATGGAAGACTTTTCATCATGAACTAATCAGGATGGCCTGGGAGAGGGATATAGATACCTATCTGATCCCTTTCAACATATTTGTTAGTCCCGAGTTCTCAAAAGCATACAATGCCGCAAAAACCAATTTCTACCCTCATTATTACTGTCAGGGTGATACCTCCGAAATTGTAAGGAGGTACATGAGGGAGAGTGTTACCCAGGTGCTAAAAGAATATCCTCTGCTGACAGGTTTTGGCCTTACTCTTGGGGAAGGTATGGCAGGAATGTCACCGCAACAAAGGGAACAGTGGATGTTTGACACCTATATCGAAGGCATGAGGCTTGCCGGAAGAAAGTCAAAGCTGGTTCACAGGATACCTTTTTCGAGCACCACGGAATCCCTTGGAGCCACAAGTGTGGATCTGGAAAAGCTTACAAGGCAGGCTATAGAAAAGGAAGCCGGACTCGACTTCATTGATGGTCCGGTATGGGCCGATCTTAAATATAACTGGTCACATGCACATTCCACTCCGACTCTTGTCAAAGTTCACGGGGGCGAGATGTTTGATACTTTTTATAATCCTGAACCCGACGGTTACAAGGTGACCTATACGGCACGGAATGAGGACTTCTTTGCCCTTCGGTGGGGCGTTCCGTCTTTTATAAGGGCCCATATTGCTGAAAACAGCCAGTCGTGGGCCGGAGGCTATTTTATTGGTTCCGAGACCTACATTCCTGCTCTCGACTATTTCACAGCAGTAAAGGATGGGGTTACCTGGGACTATGCCTTTGAAAGACAATGGCTTTTCTATAAATTATGGGGAAGGTTGCTGTATAATCCAGCTACCGGAGATGAGATATTTAAAGCAGAGTTCCTCAGACGTTATGGCAGGGCGGGTAATAACCTCCTTGAGGCTTTTTCACTGGCTTCGGCTACACAGCTGCGACTGGCCTCACTCTTCGATGCGGGTTGGGATTTTACTCTCTATGGTGAAGGTTTTCTGGCTCTGGCAGGTGATCAGACCAGGTATATAACTGTTGACAGGCTTATTTCACAGCCTCCTCTTGATCCTGACTATGTATCAGTAAGAAATTATGTTGAAACAATCCTGTCGGGGGGTGGTTTTGACGATGGCAGAATGACACCCCCGGAGCTGGCACAGATACTGGAAGATGACTGTATTAAAGCTCTCGGACTTGTCAGCGGCATAAATACAGACGATAACGTAGCGCTGATGTATGAGGTGGCGGATGTAAGGGCATGGGCGAATCTGGGACTGCATCTGTCGGAGAAAATCCGCGGGGCTGTTGCCCTTCAGACTTTCAGGATG
>CAZXSW010000192.1:0-2099 GCA_964642615.1 uncultured Rikenellaceae bacterium
AAAGGCAGAACCTGGCCAGTTGCAGGGCAGGTGAATATGAAGGCTTAAGGAAGAAGCTGACGGATCCCGGATGGAAGCCCGATTTTGGACCCGCCGTTTTCAACCAGAGGGCCGGGGCAACCGCCGTGGGAGCAAGGGACTTCCTGGTGGCCTTTAACATTAACCTGAACACCACATCCACACGACGGGCCAATGCCATTGCATTCGACGTAAGGGAAAAGGGAAGAATGGTGAAGAACGCAGGGGGTGAGATGGTCAATGTACCAGGAACCCTGAAGTGCGTCAAGGCAATCGGATGGTATATTAAGGAATACGGCATTGCCCAGATATCGATGAACCTGACCAATATTTCGGTGACACCGGTTCATGTAGCATTTGATGAAGTCTGCACAAAGGCCGGAGCAAGGGGGATAAGGGTTACGGGTTCGGAGCTTGTTGGCCTTATTCCGCTTAAGTCGATGCTTGATGCGGGCAGGTATTTTCTCGAAAAGCAGCAGCGATCAACAGGCGTACCGGATGAGGAGCTTATTAAAATTGCAGTCAAATCATTGGGGTTAAGCGATCTCAGCAAATTCAATCCACGTGAAAAGATAATTGAATATGTAATAAGCGGGAATGAAGATGAGGGAAAGCTAAGATCGATGACACTGACGGGATTTATGAATGAAGCCGCCTCGGAATCGGTGGCTCCCGGAGGCGGTTCAGTATCGGCGTATGTAGGATCACTTGGCATAGCTCTTGGCACAATGGTGGCCAACATATCGGGACACAAGAGGGGCTGGGATCACCGCTGGAAGGAGTTTTCGGAATGGGCTGAAAGGGGAAAGGAGATACAGAACAGGCTGCTCAGGTTCGTTGATGAGGATACTGAAGCTTTCAACATGATCCTCGAAGCAATCGGTCTTCCCAAAAAGACGGACGAGGAAAGAATAGCCAGAAAGGCTGCAATTGCCGCCGCCACTAAGCATGCAACACTTGTGCCCTTCAGGGTGATGGAAACAGCTCTACCAGGCTTTGCACTGATAAGGGAGATGGTTCTGAAGGGAAATCCGAATTCGGTAACCGATGCTGCAGTGGGAGCGCTGGCTCTCAGATCGTGCATAAGGGGGGCTTATCTCAATGTAAGGATAAACTCCGTTGGGCTTGACGACAAGGAATTCGTAAACGACATTATATCCAAAGGAAAGGCCATTGAAGATCAGGCGATCAGTGAAGAGGAATCCATACTCGCGCTGACGGACCGGATAATCAGGGAGAGCAAATAAAAGGAGGTCAGTGCCTGCTATTCTCCGGTGATTCTTCTTATAGTTCTAAGTTTATGGGAATATCCGCCTTTCTCCTTTTTGAAGATACCCTGATGGTCGATTTTGTCGATCCTGACCCTTCCTGAAGCGTGGATAACCAGTCCTCGCGACAGAATCATACCGACATGGGTGATCTTTCCTCTCTCATCATCGAAGAGCAGAAGATCGCCGGGAAGTGTTTCATCCATGAAGCTTATGCTTGTTCCTGCCTCAGCCTGCTGCCAGCTGTCGCGCGGAATTTTTACGCCCCGGATCTTGTAAACCAGCTGTACAAATCCGGAACAATCGATTCCCGAAGGTATCCTTCCACCCCAAATGTAGGGGCTGTTTATGAATTTGAGAGAAGTATCGGCTATTGCTTCAGACACCTTAAGATATGACTGGCTGAAGCCGGCTTCGGCGGAAAAGGTATTACTGCCCGCCCTGAAACTGCTCTTTTCAAAATCCGGTTTATACACCTCACACCCTGCCTCAAGAACCAGCTTTGTGCCATCTTCCCTGCGACAGAGCAATGATCTGTTCAGCACAAGTCCTTCATCATCCTTGCCTGCCGGTGAATGGTGCAGGTGGTCGGTGTCGATCCATCCCGTGTAACTGTCAAACAGTGTCTCAATCCTGTACCAGTGCCCCACCTGGTCGATGATTGTGTATTTCTCACCGAACAATACCTGGCTGAGCATTTCGGAGCGGTGCGATGGTCCTGATCGGAGGGGGACGAAAACGTTGCAGCAAACGAAAGTATCCATAGGAAATGTTTTCTCAAAATTAGCAATTTAAAAGATTCCGGAGCAAACC
>CAZXSW010000193.1:0-2074 GCA_964642615.1 uncultured Rikenellaceae bacterium
GAGTACAGGGGGTTTGTGTATCTGTACAGATAGCGGTATGCGGTATGCGATACGAGGTACGCGGCGTGCGGCACAGGGCATAGGGCTTGATCCACCGTCATTGCGAGTCCCGCCTCAGCGGGACGAAGCAATCTTCTGCCCCTAACGCTTCATATCGTGATCTTCCTCTTCCTGCCCTCAACCTCCCATTCTCCGGTCACCATTCCTTTTTCCGCAACATAAACCTTATTATACCGGTCGACTGTCGGACAGATGTGGACGGGAATGCAGTAGAGGATATCACCGATTTTCAATCTGACTTCTTTTCCGGGTCTGATGACCATATGTTCCTCGTTGTGGGTCAGGAATTCGTAATTTTCCATACCCAGGATCTTAATCCTGGGATGGGGCATCTCGGAAGCAACAGCCTTTGTTCCCAGATCAATACATATTAACCCAACGGCAGGCTTGCTTACTACCCTTGCAAGCAGAACAGCCGCATGAAGAAACTGAAGATCAGCAAAGGAACTGCTGTATCCGTAATCCCAAAGGGTTGCAGTGCCCGGACTTACTTCCACGCCTTCACGGGCTGCATGAATTGTGAAAGTCGGCGTTCCGCCTGCAATGATCCTTAGTTTGTGACCGCCGGACCTCAGTTCTGCTATCATTGGCTCCACAGTTCCGTAGGCTTCATCGCACATTTGCTTCCTGACCGTAAAATCACTTTCATGCAGATGGCCGTCATACACATGGAGACCCTGAGGATCAATTCCCGGCAGGTTAAGCAAGGTTCTGAACAACTGAACCGCTTTCTGCCCTGGCGCTATCCCGGTCCTGTTCATGCCGTTATTTATGTCGATCCATACTTTGGCCGGAATGCCAAACACGGATGACATTTCAGAAAGTTTTATTGCAACTTTCTCACTATCGACCAGACATGAAATGGACACTCCGGAAAATTTCTTCTGAAGCTCAAAGTACCTTCTGATATTGGGCCCCACCGTCTGATAAGCCAGCAGTATCTCATCAGGCCCGGATTCTGCAGCCATCTCTGCTTCAGCAATGGTGGCGCATTTAAACCTGGTGATGCCGTGTTTCATCATCATCCGGACAATTTCAGGCATCTTGTGAGTTTTGACATGCGGCCACAGCAGAGATTTGTCCTGAACCGAAGCAATCATTCTTTCAATGTTTTCCCCAATTCTTCCAGGATAAACCAGAAGTGCGGGAGAATTTACCTTCTCTGGATTTGATATTCTGAACCATTGATCTGAATCCGGAATCATTGTTTCAGCTGTTAAGTTCAAACATGGCTTCTATTTCGACAGCAATACTGCCGGGAAGAAACATACCCACAGCGCTTCTCACACCGATTCCGTTATCTGAACCGAACACTTCAGCCATGAGTTCGCTGAATCCGTTTATCACGGCAGGATGCTGTTCGAATTCAGGGGTGCAGTTCACCATTCCCAGAGTCTTCACTATCCTGCGGATCCTGTTAAGATCACCTATATTGGCCTTTATTATTGAAAGCATTGCAAGCCCGACCTGTCGTGCGGCTAGTTTTCCTTCTTCAAGGGTCAGGTCAGCTCCGACCTTTCCCTTTATCAGGGAGCCATCTGATCTGAAGGGGCCCGTGCCGGAGATATAAAGGTAATTGCCTGCTATAAGTACAGGTTTGTACACACCCATCGGTTTGGGAGCAGGAGGCAGTTCGAGCCCCAGTTCAATGATCATTGTTTCGGGATCTTTTTCCATGATTATTATTTTAGGTGGTTTAAATTTTCGAATGCGTTAGTTATTACAATGTCAATTCCCCCTTAAATATTGTCACTGCCTGTCCTGCTATCTCAACCCTGTCGCCGTGAAGTGATACCTTTAATATACCACCCCTGGCTGACACCTGGTGAGAAAGGAATTCCTTCTTTCCGGTCTTTTTATTCCAGAACGGTATAAGGGCGCAATGGGCGGAACCGGTAACAGGATCTTCGTCTATCCCGAGGGCTGGCGCAAAGCATCTTACACAGAAGTCGAACCGCTGATCGGACGAAGGAGCTGTTACAATCAGATCACCCCACGGAGAATGTTTCAGGGC
>CAZXSW010000194.1:0-1991 GCA_964642615.1 uncultured Rikenellaceae bacterium
TAATGTTTTAATGATCAGACCCGGCTTTTTCATTCTGTCAGCAGTAAAAAATCAGTAGTAAGAACGCTGGATTACCCTACTATTTTAGTGCCAGTTCAGCCTCTGCCAGTCTGACGGGTTTAACATCCGAGGAAGCTGAATATATTACGCGAAGAGTTCCCTTTTTAAAATCGACACCTGAATCACTGTCAAGGTCAAACTGAAATCTTCTGAGCGCGTTGGGGGTATAAACAGCTACTCCGTTTGCAACGCCGACTCTTGTAATTTTTCCCTGGGTTGAGATATGATCGACGGCTATGTCTCCGTAAACCGACATGTTCCCTGTTCTGTTAAAGACAAAGCTCAGTCTTGGGATATTGCCATTTACCATGGTCAGGTCAAGGCCTGAAAGGGTCACGCTTGCCGTTGTCTCGCCGCTGCGTATTATAACCGGGATGGTGATTCCGAATATAGGGGTGAGCCTTACTGAAAAGGAGGAAGTGTCGGCCGGTGCCTCTGGTTCTCCCAGCGCCTTTTTTTCCGGCACAGCCCTGAAATAGAAATGCGACCTGTATTCACCCGTCTGAAGTTCGCTGGTCCTGTAGAGCTGTACCTTAACAACCTGGGCTTCGTTTGGTCCAAGTGTAACGGTTCTGGGGAAAAAACGAACAAAGCGGTCGGCAAACATCTGTCCGGGATCAGGTTCGGTTATTGTTTCAAAACCTCCGTTCTCAAGCATTCTGATCTGAACAAGGCTGACTGCATAGATTGCAGAATCATTTCCCGTGTTTGCAAGGTTTATGTCGGCGGTTCTTGTGGCTCCCTCAAAAACAATTCGTCTTGGTGTGATCATCAGGTCACCCTGGGCCGAAGCGGGTAGTGTATACATTAAAGCAAGCACTGCTGTGAGGAATTTCACAGCAGACTTCAACCCATTGAGTAATCCGGATTGATTAATGATTTTTTTTCTGATTTTGCTCATCGGCCGGTCAAATTAAGGTCTTGTCAGTTAAAGTCGAATGTTATCGTATAGGTACCGGTATAAACGCCAGCCGGATTGTCATGCATCGTTCCGACTTTAAGTGTTGCACCGACGTTTACCACCTGGTATCCGTTCCGGAGCTGTCCGTTACCTGGACCCGGCAAGGGCCAGGAATTCCATTCCTCGATTAGCATGGATTTTTCGCTGGATACATGTTTAAGCAAAACCGGATCGTCGGGAAGGCTTATTGAGAAAGCCGCATCCTCATCGCCTGAAACTTCAAAGCTTGCGGCGTTATGGCTTCCCACTCCGGTTACGATGCTTCCCTGCACCGAAACGGTACTCTGAGGTGTCAGGATGATCCTGCCACCCTGCGGTCCCGGGGAAAACCTTCCGAAATTCATCCTGGTAACCTCATTGGCGGAGAAAACCGGAATTATCTCAGCATAGACATGCCCGGTCGCGCTGATCGACTGCGTTTCCTGGGCATGAATATGGTTGAGATTCAATACAAATAATACTCCCAGGCTTAAAACTATTTTAAGCTGTATTGTCACGATTCAATCCGGTAGAAGGAATCACGATCCCTAGTTGTAGTTTATCGATACATCAAAAGTACCGGTATAAGTACCTGATGCCTGGTTGGCTGCTACATTTAGTGTTGCCCCTACGCTCAGGACTGTCGGAGTTCCGCCCAGTGTGACCGGGTTTGCATCATCCGGATTGCTCACGAAATTATCTACAAGCATTGTCTGGGTTCCGTTTGAAATAGTTGTTGAGGCTGGCAGAGTAATTACGACATCATTACCTGATTCTCCTTCCAGGTCGAATGTTGCCACCGAATGTAAGGGAGCGAGGGCTGAAAGAGTAACTCCTCCGGTTGATGTTCTTGTACCATCGGTTGCGATAGAAACTGTACCAAGTGCTGCACTCCTCATAATCGTTCCGAAATGAAGGCCTGCGGTGTTGGTTATTGAAAGCGGAGCAATGATCACAGCTGCAGCATTTGAAGTGGCTGTTGCTGTCTGAG
>CAZXSW010000195.1:0-1952 GCA_964642615.1 uncultured Rikenellaceae bacterium
AACCCGTGAATATTAAGGAAGAAGATAAACCTTTTGATGCTCATATTCCGGGAGTTAGGCGGAATCCGATTATGACAGATGCCGATATGGCGCTTAAAATGGATCCCGAATACCGGAAAATATGTGAACGTTTTTATAAAAACCCCGAGGCTTTTGCCCAGGCCTTTGCAAGGTCATGGTTCAAGCTTACACATCGTGACCTCGGACCAAAAACCCGCTACCTTGGTCCTGATGTTCCCAAAGAAGATCTTATCTGGCAAGATCCGATCCCTTCTGTTGACTACACACTTTCAGAAACAGAAATTGAGGAATTGAAGTCGAAACTGTTAAACTGCGGCCTGACGCCCACAGAGTTGATCAACACTGCATGGGATAGTGCAAGAACATTCAGATGTTCCGATTACAGGGGAGGTGCAAATGGAGCAAGAATCCGTCTGGCTCCCCAGATTGACTGGGAAGGAAATGAACCCGAACGTCTGAGGAGAGTTCTGGCAACTCTTGAGAAAATTCAGTCAGGTCTGAATAAAAAAGTAAGTCTTGCCGACCTGATCGTATTGGGAGGAAGCGCTGCCGTTGAGAAGGCTGCTCATGAAGCCGGATTCAGCATTAAAGTACCTTTCAGTCCCGGACGTGGTGACGCAAGCCCTGAAATGACAGATGAGGAATCATTCGAACCGCTTGAACCGATACATGACGGCTACAGAAACTGGGTCAAAAAAGACTACGTGGTGAAACCCGAAGAGCTGTTGCTCGACAGAACACAACTTATGGGACTGACTGCTCCGGAAATGACAGTTCTCATTGGTGGTATGCGTGTTCTGGGGACAAACTACGGCGGAACCAAACATGGAGTGTTTACTGACAGAGCGGGTGTCCTGAGCAACGATTTCTTCGTTAATCTTACTGACATGAAGTATGCATGGAATCCTGTTTCGGACGATCTTTACAACATTGCGGACAGAAAAACCGGTGAAACAAAATGGACAGCAACAAGAGTGGACCTGGTTATTGGCTCAAACTCAGTTCTTCGTTCCTATGCTGAGGTTTATGCTCAGGATGACAACAAGGAAAAATTTGTGAGGGACTTTGTAAAAGCCTGGGTGAAAGTGATGAATGCAGATCGCTACGATCTGAAAAAATAATCGGGCTCCTGACTGGGAATCTCAACATCACGATCCGGTGGATTTGTCTGCCGGATCTTTCATTGTTTGAGATGGATAAAAAAGAATTATGCCATTCATCCCTAAAGGCAAATTGCTTATTTGCTTTTAAGGTCGCCAGTTTTTAACTGTCTTGTCAAAACAAAATGAATAGTGAACTCATAATAAGACCTCTGAAAGAGTCAGAAACAGGCATTCTTCCTGCCATGCTTTATAATGCAATTTTTATTCATGAAGGTTCTGAAAAACTTCCGTTTGAAATCATAGACCACCCTAAAATCTCTGTCTATATCAGGGATTTCGGCAGGAAAGGAGACCTATGCCTGGTCGCCGTGGCAGAGGGTGAAATTGTCGGTGCAATCTGGACAAGGCATTTTTCTGATATGGATAAAGGATACGGATTTGTAAATACAGATACCCCGGAACTCAGCATGTCGGTGATTGAGCAGTTCAGAGGGAGAGGTACTGGCACCAGACTTCTTGATGAAATGATTGAATTGCTTACCTTTAAGGGTTATGAACAGGTTTCTTTAAGTGTCGATGTGGCTAATTATGCATATGGTCTGTACAAAAAGCATGGGTTTGAAGATTATCTGCTTGTCGAAGAATCAATGACTATGGTTAAAAAACTCAGATATTTGCGTCATCCCGGCTTATAGGCGGATTCATTGGTTGGTTAATAAAACAACCAGACGTAAGTAAGAGACATAATAATCCTGATAATCCAGGTAAATGTCGCCCTGCCGGGGCTCCGGAAATCGTGTTGACCGGATTACCAACAGACATGTCGCC
>CAZXSW010000196.1:0-1936 GCA_964642615.1 uncultured Rikenellaceae bacterium
AAGGGCCAGTCGCTGGGAAGCTTCACTCACTGGTTCTTTGCGGCACTGATTACCTTCCTGTTCCCTGTGATAGTAAGAAACTACCAGTTGGGGGCAGGGCATACCTTTTTGTTCTTCTCGGTAATGATGATTACACAGGCAATAGTGGTATGGAAGTATTTTCCCGAGACAAAAGGGAGAACTCTTGAGGAACTGGGGGAAAATCTCTGATCCCAGGTGCGGGAGTTTTAACAGAAACCTGGTTAATTCAGCTTCAGGCTGCATAGCCTTTCAGGGGTGGTCATCGCTCCAGTATCACACTCACCGAACCTATCTTCCCTCCCATGGGCGGATTGAGCTTCGAGACCTTCACCGTGGCTTTTTTTATACCCTTCATTTCGGCATAGAGCGCATCGAGGATACGTCCTGCTATATGCTCCAGCAGATGGGATTTCTTCGCCATCTCAGCTTTTACTATCTCATAAGCCCTCTGATAGTTAACTGCATCCTTCAGGTTATCACTTGCTGATGGTTCCGACATGTCTGTTTCGAGAGAGAGGTTGACGATAAACTTATTCCCTACAATCTGCTCTTCCTTAAAATGCCCGTGAAAAGCATAAAATTCCATGTTCTCAATCTGTATCAGTCCCATCTGGTGTAAGTTATTTTCTTTTCATCCCTGTGTTTTCCTGCCGGATTCCGGTATAAAAGGCGTGCGATCGATTACTTTGAAACAAATATATCACAGTGACTGGAAAAAAATAAATAATTCAGGTAAATTATAAAGTAGTTTCTCTTCTGTTGGGTGTTGAAACTGCCGGATTCACCTGGATAAGGGAACAGACCGGGGCAAGTGCAGGGAACCTGAGTGTTCAGCTTACAAAACAGAAAGATGCCGGTTATATTGAAGTGGAGAAAAAATTCAGCGGGAACTATCCCCAGACCTTGTGCAGGATTACTCCCCTTGGCAGATCGAGGTTCATAGAATACGTTCAGGCACTTAAGGATTATCTTGATCCCGGGGAAGGCTCTGAAAATGCTTGACAGTGTAACGACTTTCCATTCAGTGTTCTGAATGAGGAATACAGGGGAAACTTACCGGGATTATTGTTTTTTCCGGAGTGGGATTTGTCATTTCAATTGTTAACTTAGGGGTGATATTTATAACCTGATCACCTTAAAAAGTCTATCTCTATGTCGGAAACAAACAACAGGCAGAACAAAGCCCTTGTGGCTGTTATTGCCACAGTAGCGGCAACCGGGGGGTTGCTGTTCGGATTTGATACGGGTGTTATCTCCGGTGCCATCCCGTTTTTTCAGGAAGCTTTCGGTATCGACGACAGCTGGGTTGAAATAATAACAACTTCCGGTCTTGCAGGAGCCGTAATCGGTGCCATGTCGAGCGGAAGGATTGCTGATATCATCGGAAGGAAGAAAGTGATTCTGGCTTCGGCAGTCATTTTTGCCATTGGGGCTCTTTGGTCGGGTGCCTCAACGAGTGCCATGATGCTTGTTTTTGCCAGATTTTTCCTGGGTATAGCAATCGGGGTTTCATCCTTTGCCGTTCCATTGTATATTGCCGAGATCTCGCCGACAAAGAGCAGGGGAACGCTGGTATCCATGTTCCAGCTTCTTATAACCATCGGTATAATGGTTTCATACCTGAGCGATTCAGCCTTTGCCGTCCCTGACGGCCATCCCGACTTCACCTCATGCTGGAGGCCCATGTTCTATGTTGGTGTTATTCCTGCCCTCATCATGTTCTTCGGAATGATATTCCTTCCCGAGACACCGCGCTGGCTCATAAGCAAGGGACACGAAGGCGAATGCCGGAGGGTCCTTCAGAAAGTGGAGGAGCCTCATCTTGTCGAAGAAGTTATAACAAAAATGAAGTTCGACCTCGAAGCCGACAGCCAGAATAAGGTGAACTGGACCGGGATATTCCAGAAGTGGCTGC
>CAZXSW010000197.1:0-1932 GCA_964642615.1 uncultured Rikenellaceae bacterium
AAAATGTTAATCACCTTGCGGGAGTAATTTCCGACGAGAGCATGAGGCTTAAGTTTCAGGTTGAAAAGGTTCTGCAGATGGCCATCTTTGAAAAGCTTAACACCCGGCTCGACTTCTCGGAACTCGACATAAACAATATTCTCGACAAGGCTTTTGACAATTTTGCCCTTCAGATCCAGAACAGAAAAGGGGTTATGAAGAAAAACTTCCAGGCTGAGAATCCTGTTGCCATGATAAATGAGATTCACTTCAACAATGCCATCTCAAATCTCATAGACAACGCTATGAAGTATTCAAAGGAATCGCCTGTGATTACCATATCAACTTATAACAATAAAAAGGGTATTTTTGTAACTGTTGAGGACCGGGGTATTGGTATAAATAAAGAGGATCAGAAAAGGATCTTTGATAAATTTTACAGGGTCCATTCAGGAAATATCCACAATGTAAAGGGCTTCGGACTGGGATTAAGCTATGTCAGGAAGATTATTGAGGAGCATGACGGATCCATCAAAGTTGAAAGTCAGCCGGGGAAAGGTACCAGGTTTATTATTTTTATTCCACAAAACGGACAACGATGAACAGGAAAATTCTTCTGGCCGAGGATGACAGTAATCTCGGAGGTCTGCTAAAGACCTATCTGTCGGCCAAAAACTATGAAACCGTGTTGTTTACCAACGGGCGGTCTGCTCTTGAGGGTTTCTCCCCCGCACATTTTGATCTGTGCATCCTTGACATAATGATGCCTGAGATGGACGGGATCACCCTTGCAGGTGAGATAAAGAAACTCGAACCTAATATTCCGGTAATATTCCTTACGGCGAAGAGTCAGAAGGAGGATATAATAGAAGGATTCATTAGCGGTGCCGATGACTATATTACAAAGCCTTTTTCGATGGAGGAACTCCTATACAGGATAGAGGCCATCCTTAGAAGGGCGAATACAGGTCCTGCAAACCGGCCCGAGAATCCCTATACAATCGGGGCCTATACCTTCGACTCGGTCAAGCAGCTGTTATCATACAAGGAGGAACCTATCAAGCTTACAACCAAGGAATCAGAGCTGCTTGAACTACTGTGCAGGCACAACAACGAGATTCTTGAACGCAACTATGCCCTTAAAACTATATGGATCGACGACAACTACTTCAATGCCAGAAGCATGGATGTATACATTACCCGGCTGAGGAAATATCTCAGGAAAGATCCGTCTGTTAAGATTCTCAACGTCCACGGAAGAGGTTATAAGCTGATCTGGTGACAGTCGTAGAAGAGGTGATGTTCAATCGAGTTTAAGTACTGCCAGAAAGGCCTGTTGTGGCACTTCGACGTTACCTACCTGCCTCATACGTTTTTTCCCTTTCTTCTGCTTCTCGAGGAGTTTTCTCTTTCTTGTTATATCGCCTCCGTAACATTTGGCTGTAACATCTTTTCTGACGGCCTTCACCGTTTCCCTGGCTATGATTTTGGCTCCAATGGCAGCCTGGATGGCAATATCGAACTGTTGTCTCGGGATCAGTTCCTTCAGCTTGCTGCACATCCTGCGGCCGAAATCCATTGAATGGCCCCTGTATATAAGAGTCGAAAGGGCATCAACCATTTCACCGTTAAGCAGGATATCGAGGCGCACAAGGTCAGCCTCCTCATATGTAGTGTAATAATAATCAAAAGAGGCATAGCCTTTTGAAATACTCTTAAGCTTGTCGTAAAAGTCGAATACTATTTCGGAAAGCGGCATTTCAAAGGTAAGCTCAACCCTGTCCCGTGTCAGATATACCTGGTTCCTGAGTACACCTCTCTTGTCTATACATAATTTCATTATCGATCCTACATAATCGGCATGAGTGATCACCTGGGCAATTATATAGGGCTCCTCGATCTTTTCAATATGATTCAAGGGAGGAAGTCCCGAAGGATTATGAACATCCGTCA
>CAZXSW010000198.1:0-1884 GCA_964642615.1 uncultured Rikenellaceae bacterium
AAAAAGCAAAGATGCTTCTGGAATCACATGGGATTGCTCTCCGGCCCTTCAGCGATCAGGTTATTTTCGGTGAAGATGAGGTAGTGAAGGATGACGGGAAACCGTATTCAGTCTTTACCCCGTATAAAAACCGCTGGCTGCGGAGTTTTCAGGAACTCACTCTGGCTCCCCTTACTGCACCTCACAGCCGTGAAGGCATGTTTTTCTCTTCCGGAAAAGCATTTCCAGGGAAAGAAGAAACAGGGATTCATCAGTCGCAGATCGGGGTACGTGACTTCGACCTGTCTGTCATTCCTGATTACGACAAATTCCGCGATCTGCCGGCAGAGGACCGGTCAAGTTTTCTGTCGCCTCATCTCCGGTTCGGAACTGTTAGCATCAGGGAGATTGTATCCAGGGCTTTCCGTGAAAATATGGTCTTTCTGAATGAACTTATATGGCGCGAGTTCTTCATGCAGATACTGTTTCACTATCCGGGTGTTGTGACAGGCAATTTCAAGCCTGCCTTTGATCATATACCATGGCGAAACAACCCCGCTGAATTTGAACGATGGTGCAACGGGGAAACAGGCTATCCCATTGTTGACGCCGGAATGCGCCAGCTCAATTCCACAGGCTTCATGCACAACAGGGTAAGGATGATAACCGCCGGTTTCCTCTGCAAACACCTGCTTATAGACTGGCGTTGGGGCGAAGCTTATTTCGCAGGGAAGCTGCTTGACTACGAGCTGTCGTCCAACAACGGGAACTGGCAATGGGCAGCTGGGACAGGCTGTGATGCCGCTCCATGGTTCAGAATATTCAATCCCACAACCCAGCAGAAGAAATTCGATGCCAAAGGGATTTATGTCAGGAAATGGGTTCCAGAATACGGCTTGCCCGGATATCCTGCCCCTATGGTCGATCATGATACTGCCAGGAGAAGGGCTATTGAGACCTATGGCAATGCCATGAAACACGGACCGGCCGGCTTCGGTGGAAAATCAGGGCTCTGAATCTGGTCTGCAACACTGATCTGCTTTGATTCAAAGAAATATATTAACTTTAAGTCTAAAACAAAAAATATGAAAAGGCCCGCCTGCTACATTTTTACCTTTATCTGCCTTTTACTACCCCTGTTATTTTTCTTACTTCCCTCCTGTGAAAAGGGAAGCACAGATACACGCTACCGTGGTACATGGATTAGCAATGACACCATCCTTGCTGATCAGACGTCATATATAACAAGCAGGACGCTTACCCTTACAGAAAACTCATATGCCGAGGTATACATCATAAGCCGTGAGTCAACGGGAGCCATCGTGATGATCCTTGGCCTGAAAGGCGGGCTGTCGGTAGATGATAACAGACTCACTTTCAAGCTTAAGGAACTCGGGACCTGCGTCAGGGACGACACTGAAAGATGTACAGGAGAGGTTGCGTGGTACGGATCTGATACTTCATACTACACTGAGAACATCGACTTTTTCAGGCTTACCGTGGAAGGCGAATTTGAGGTGGACGGGGAGTCACTGCTTCTAACACGCGATATGAACGGTGATGGCGACAATGAGGATACAGGAGAGGATCTCGTCTTTACCCGTATCTGAACCACCGGAAAGTCACTAAGTCTATCTCTTTCCTGAGAGATGCATCTTCGTAAGCCTGATTAACACTTCCCGGCTCCGCAGCAGAAATCGCCCTGAGTCAGGTTCTGACAGTATAGATATTCATAGCCCACAGTATACTAAAAAGCTAAATAAACTGTGAAAAAATCCTGAAAATTTTTCAGTCTTTAAATTATCTTTGTTTCAATCACTTACCTGAAGTGAAAAAATACCGGAATTCTTCAACGACTGTGAATAAGTATTTTAAATTGTTAATTATTTCTAAAACATATTAATT
>CAZXSW010000199.1:0-1848 GCA_964642615.1 uncultured Rikenellaceae bacterium
CGATGGGTCAGCGTCCGGGCGGACCGGGTCAGGGACCTGGTATTCCTTCTTTCTGGGACGGATTCGGACAGGTTATTGTAAAAGATCTTATCCCGGCTATTGATGCCAACTTCAGGACGCTGGCAAACAGGGAGAACCGTGCTATGGCCGGACTATCTCTTGGTGGCACCCAGACCTACCAGATCACCCAGGCAAACCTCGACAAGTTCTCAGGGATCGGCATCTTCAGTGCTCCCTTTGGCTTCCCCGGTGTTGAAAGCGGATATAACGGACTTCTTTCAAAACCCGCTGAATTTGCAAAACAGGTTAAGGTTTTCTATATAAGCATGGGGTCAAAAGAAGGTGCCGGAACCGGAAGGTCCATTCATGAAGAGCTTGAAAAGGCAGGTGTAAAACATGTCTATTTCGAAGCTCCCGGAACTGCTCACGAGTTCCAGACATGGCGTAAGAGCCTTCATGGCTTCACCCAGCTTTTGTTCAGGGATTGATGTAAAATAATAACGGGCCCGGCTTAAAGGTTCCGTAACGAGCCCCGTGGAGAAAAGGAGATATCCCGATTTTCACGGGGTTTTGTTCATATTCCTGACAAACAGCGATGGTGAGATCCCGAACTGCTTCTGAAAACTTGTTGAGAAATAAGAGGGAGAAGAGAAGCCAACAAGGTATGACACCTCACTTATCCTGAAATCTCCTTCCGAAAGCAGCTCAGCTGCCTTTTTCAACCGTGCCAGTCTTATGAATTCAACGGTATTAAGGTCGGTAAGCGCCTTTACCTTCCTGTAGAGTGTCGACACGCTGACACCCATCATCCCTGCTATCATCTCAACACTCAGGTCAGTCTTTGAGAAATTGTCCATAAGTGTTGAATTGAGTTTTTTAAGAAACTCCTCATCTGTCTTGTTCATAGCCACCGACTTGAAATGCACAAGCGGTGAACTCAGGAAATTCTGTCTTTCAAGGCTGCGGTTCTTTATAAGGTTGGCAATCTGAGCCATGAGCAGGTCGGTTGTAAAAGGCTTTTCTATATATGCATCAGCCCCGGAGTCAAGGCCCTCTATCCTGGCATTCAGGTGAATGGTTGCCGTAAGAAGGATGACCGGGATATGGCTGAATTCAACATCCGAGCGGATACGCCTGCAGAGTTCATAGCCATTCAAAGCAGGCATGATGACATCGCTCACCACCATGGTGAAATTGTATTTCTTTAGAGCCTTAAGGGCTTCTTCCCCATTGTGGGCAAGCACCACATTATATTCCGAGGATATCTCCTTTCCAATGAACCTGCCCATCTCAATCTCGTCCTCAACAAGAAGGATAAGAGGTCGCTGCTCCTCAGAGGTGTTGAAGATCTCAAAATCGTGGTATTCGCCTGGCAGGCCGGTCTCTGTGACTGATTCCTCATTGGCTTCATCTTCAGTAACCTTCTGCAGTTCCAGGATAAATGAGTTACAGGTTTTATCTGAGGTATCGAGGAAAAGCCGGCCATGATGAAGGTCAGCCAGCGACTTTGCAAGCGAGAGTCCAAGTCCTGTACCTTTTTCCCCGGGCTTGTCAAAATCAATCTGGTAAAAAGGTTCAAAGATCTTCTCCCTGAACTCCTCAGGGATACGCCTGCCATCACTTTTGACTACTATCCTGACAGTATCAACATTTTCAGTACCGTAACCCAGGCTGACATCCACCTTTGAGGTAGCAAATTTAAGGGCATTGGAGAGCAGGTTACTCAGTATCTTTGTCAGGGCTTCCCTGTCAACAGGCATAATGAATTGTCCTGAAGGCCTTTTAAAATGCATTGTTATCCTCTTTTCAACACTGTAAGGAAGGAAGAGGTTGAAGGTTGATTCAATA
>CAZXSW010000200.1:0-1845 GCA_964642615.1 uncultured Rikenellaceae bacterium
ACAAAGAGACATTAAGTTCGGGAGTCATTGCCTCCGGTACTTTCAGCCAGGGGTGTAGAAGGCCGGCAGTAATCACTGTGACGACATATACAAGGTAGATTGCTACAGTATGGGCTTTTCTTTTCAGGTTCAATGAGAAAAAGACCAGAGCCAGTCCCACGAAAATCAGACCACCTGAATGGGCGATTCCTCCGAGCTTAAGGATGGCAACAAGTGTAGCTGCAGCCACCAGGATCTGGTCGATGAAGGTATGTATAACAGAAATCTTACGTGCGAAAATAATGGTAATGACTCCACCCTGAAGAAATACCAACACCAGAAACAGACCATAATAAGTAATGATCCTTAGTTCCGGAAACTTAATGTGATAAACTACCGTAAGTACAAGGATCATAGTCGTTACCGCCACACTTGAGATCCATGTGATCTTTTTCTGTGCAAGTGTATTTTCATCTATCCCCGGATAACTCAGAAGCCTTGTTATCCACCTGTTAACTCTGCCGGATGCTGAAGAATTCAACATACAGAATGTTTATTACGTACAAGTTATGAAATAAAAAGGAAAGAAAGATCAGGTCAGGGATGAAATACGATTGCAGGGTGACTGCCGGATCAGCCTGTGGTTCTGGTTAATCAACCGGGCCGCTATCCTGTCTTGCGATGAAATGCAAAATGGCAGAATGCAATAGTTATGGATAACTAAGTTTTATTAATTTTATTTTTGTGACATACAGGTTATAAAATCCTATTCCAGACTCATAAAAAACAATAGATCAAATGAATACAGATATAAATTATAATGTCTCCGTTCAAAGGACCGGATTCGTCTCCTCGGTGTCGTTGTTCATTGTTACCCTGGTTACTTTTGGCCTGGCAATGACTGCTGTACCAAAATCGGGACCGTTTTGCACCGGCAACTGTATTGAGTACCCTTTTCTTGACAGTCTTGATTTCTACCCCGGTGATTATTACTGGATGTATCTTGCAGTTGTTCAGCTGGCCGTCTGGTTGGTTTTTATGATATCGGTTCATTATAATTACCTGAAAAACAAGAGCATATTCGGATTTACCGCGGTCGTTTTTGCATCCTTATCTGTGGTTATACTGTTTTCCGACTATTTTATTCAGTTCTCGGTTATCCCTGTCAGCCTGATGAAAGGAGAAACCGACGGAATAGCTCTGCTCACGCAGTATAACGACCATGGGATTTTTATTGCAATGGAAGAGGCCGGTTACATAATGATGAGTGTTGCCTTTATGTTTATGGCCCTTACTGTCAATGCCGGCAGCAAAGCGGAGCGCTGGCTTAAAAGGATTTTTCTTTTTCCCTTTATTGTTTCAGTTTTTCTTTTTGCCTGGTTCTCAATAAAATTCGGAGCCGACAGGAGCTACAGGTTCGAGATATGGGTAATTTCGATCAACTGGCTGGCAATGCTGGCCGGGAGTATATTGGCCGGAGTGATTTTTTTCAGAAACTCAAAAAAGTAAATTGCCTGTTATCACAAGTAATTTCAGTTTCACGGGAAGCTGGATAAATTTGTAGTTATTTTCAGGATGATAAATGATTTTTGTTTAACTTGGTATCAATATTATTTGGTCTGGGTCAGGCAATAAGCAGTGTGATTGAGGGATGGTGGCAGTTGGGTTTTCTCCTGGTTTAGACCCTTAAATATGACCTTTTCTTTCGCGGCCCTCAGGTGTTTTTGGTGCCGGCCATGATTACCCCGAAACTTTGAAGAAATCCATAATAAATGAAAGCAATCGTATACAAAAGTAATAGTTATCCTGACAAGCTTGTATATTGTGATATTGACAAGCCTGTTCCAGACGAAAACGAGGTTCTGG
>CAZXSW010000201.1:0-1794 GCA_964642615.1 uncultured Rikenellaceae bacterium
AGGTTTCATGCCCTTGTAAAGGTGTTTGGGTTTTTATCTGAACGCCCTGAAGTGGTTGAATCTGGCTGCCGTCTTCCCGACACCACCGATCTGAAGAAATGGATAGCATCTGAAACAAAACTGGGTAACGCCACGCTCAGGGCCTATCATGAGAAGACAGGTGATCCTTCGACAGCTTTAATACTTGAATGGAGCGAACATGTCAATGCCGAAATAAACAGATGGCTGAAAAGCGTGCCTCCCTTTGATTACGCAAAAGAAGCGATTGAAAGAATATCGTCGTTCGCCGATACGGCTGTTATATCCCAGACCCCGCTTGAAGCTCTTGAAAGGGAATGGGAAGAAAACGGAATAAGGCGTTTTGCCTCGCTGATTGCAGGACAGGAACACGGGACTAAAACCGAGCACCTTGCCCTTGCTGCAAAAGACAAATATCCCTCAGGCAGGATACTTATGATAGGTGACGCAGAAGGGGATCTCGAGGCTGCCAAAGACAACGGGGTACTGTTTTATCCGGTAGTTCCCGGACACGAAGTTAGCTCGTGGAAGAGGTTACTTGATGATGCTCTGGGAAGATTCATTAACGGTACCTACTCAGGCAGTTATGAGAACACCCTTATTACAGAATTCAAAAACTCCCTGCCGTCAGCCCCTCCCTGGCAATAACGTATAAGACAAGTCTTTACGATAAACAACAAATGACTTTTCCTGATCTCCCCTAAAGGTCCTCGACAAAGATTGTTTTTTTATAAAGTAAATAATCCTATTTTTGTTACCGTCAAAAACATTAACGGTTAATATACATATTTAGATGAATAGTGAAGTAAACAAAAGAGCAGCCGACAACATACGCATACTGGCTATGTCGATGGTTGAAAAATCCAGGTCGGGCCATCCCGGAGGAGCGATGGGTGGTGCCGATTTTATCCACGTTCTTTTTTCAGAATTCCTGAACTTTGATCCGGCTGATCCTTCATGGATTAACCGTGACAGGTTTTTTCTTGATCCCGGACATATGTCGCCCATGCTCTATTCCATCCTCACCCTTACCGGGCACTTCTCAGTAGAGGATTTAAGGAGTTTCAGACAGTGGGAAAGTCCGACCCCCGGGCATCCTGAACTGGATATCACCAGAGGTATTGAAAACACATCGGGTCCACTGGGACAGGGTCATACCATGGCTGTCGGAGCAGCTATCGCAGAACGTTTTCTTGCATCCAGGTTCGGGGAGCTCTTTTCCCACAAGACCTATGCTTTCATCTCCGACGGAGGTGTTCAGGAAGAGATCTCACAGGGAGCAGGCAGGCTCGCCGGTTACCTGGGTCTGAATAACCTTATCATGTTTTACGACTCGAACGATATTCAGCTTTCGACCGAGACCAATGCTGTGACCTGCGAGGACACAGCAATGAAATACAGCGCCTGGGGATGGGATGTCATTACAATCGACGGAAACGACCAGGATCAGATAAGGAAAGCCCTTATGAGTGCTAATGCCTCGAAAGAAAAACCAACACTTATAATCGGTAAAACCATAATGGGCAAGGGCCTTCTCGACAAAGACGGGAACAGCTTTGAAAGAAAGACATCAACTCATGGAATGCCTGTAAGCGAAGCCGGCGGCTCATATGAGAAATCACTCGCTAACCTTGGCGCAGATCCTGCCGATCCCTTCGTTGTATTTGATGATGTTAAGGAATATTACAAAGAGGCTCTTGGTAAAAAGAAAATGGCAGCTACCTCATGGAAGAAACAGAAGGATGAGTGGGCAACTGCAAACCCTGATCTTGATAA
>CAZXSW010000202.1:0-1716 GCA_964642615.1 uncultured Rikenellaceae bacterium
AGATTGCCATGCTGACCGCCTATGATTATTCCATGGCAAGGATTCTGGATGAAGCTGAGATTGATGTAATTCTTGTCGGTGATTCAGCATCCAACGTGATGGCAGGTTATGCTACCACCCTCCCTATCACCCTCGATAACATGATATACCATGCGGCCTCTGTTGTAAGGGGTGTCAGCCGTGCCCTTGTTGTTGTCGATCTTCCTTTCGGAACCTACCAGGGTAATTCGAAGGAAGCCCTTACCTCAGCCATCCGTATTATGAAAGAGACAGGAGCTGAGGCTGTTAAGCTGGAGGGAGGAAGAGAAATCACAGAGTCGGTCGAAAGGATACTTTCGGCAGGAATACCAGTAATGGGACATCTGGGCCTTACCCCGCAGTCGATACATAAGTTCGGAACATACGTTGTAAGGGCCAGGGAGGAAGAGGAAGCTGCAAGACTCAGGGAGGATGCAATACTTCTCGAAAAGACAGGCTGTTTTGCACTTGTTCTTGAAAAGATTCCTGCAAAACTTGCCGGTGAAGTTACCGGATCAATAAAAATTCCGGTTATTGGAATAGGAGCCGGCCGTTATACCGACGGACAGGTACTGGTCCTTCACGACATGCTGGGTATAAACCAGGAATTCTCACCCCGCTTCCTGCGCAGATATAATAATCTGTACGCATCTATCAGGGATTCTGTCAGAAACTACATCGGTGATGTACGGTCGGGCAGCTTCCCTGACGAAAATGAACAATACTGAAAAAAGATCCGGATGCCTGAAATTCTATATGAGGACAATCACCTTATCGCCGTAAACAAAAGACCTTCAGATCTCTCTCAGGGGGACAGGACAGGTGACCAGTCGCTTGATATCTGGGTCAAGGAATATATTGCAAAAAAATACAATAAGAAGGGAGATGTCTTCCTTGGTGTTGTCCACCGTCTTGACAGGCCGGTGGGTGGGGTTGTGCTTTTTGCCCGTACATCGAAAGCCCTGGCCCGCCTTAACGAGATGTTCAGGACCAGGGAGGTGCAAAAGACCTATCTGGCCATAGTAAGGGAAAGACCTCCCGAAGATGAGGCAAGCCTTGTTCACTATCTTAAGAAAAATGAGGATCAGAATAAGACATATGTGTACGACACTGAGGTAAAAGGCTCAAAACAGGCTTCACTCCATTACCGTGTCATTGGAAGGTCAGAGCGCTTTTACCTGCTCGAAGTAACCCTTCATACCGGCCGTCATCACCAGATAAGGGCTCAGCTGGCCAAAATTGGCTGTCCGGTTAAGGGAGATCTGAAGTACGGTTTCTCAAGGTCAAATGAGGACGGTGGAATAAGCCTCTTTGCAAGAAGGCTGGAGTTCATCCACCCGGTTAAAAAAGAGAAACTGGTTATTGAAGCCAGTCTGCCCACAACAGATATCTGGAAGGCCTTCAGGAATGTTCTGACATAAAAAAGGAGAGCCCTGCATCTGGCAGGACCCTCCCGTGGGTTTGTCATGAAAGCCTGAACGGAAGTTCGTCCTCTGTTCTTACTTCTGCAAGTAAACTACCTGTTTCGTCACACAATGCAAAGCTACGCTGCCGGCCGGGGAACCACGTTAAAATCAGGTTAATTAGAGTTAAGGAAAAGTTAAAATGATCCATCCTGTACCTTTTAGGATTATTTTTGCATAATGAGCAGAAAGAAGTTTTCGGCACTCATCCTTATGATGCTTATATCGCTCACAG
>CAZXSW010000203.1:0-1714 GCA_964642615.1 uncultured Rikenellaceae bacterium
TGGATATGGCCATGCAATCGAGGGATCTCTTTATGGAAAGACAAAGACAGGATTCGATATTCAGATCGGTTCAGGTGGAAACACTCAAAGCCAACCTCGAGAACATGAGAAAGAACCTGGCGCTTGTAAGGCAGCGAGTCGAGAATCTGAACGTAAAGGCCACTGTCGACGGACAGCTGGGGCTTCTTGTCCCCGAGATTGGCCAGTCGATCTCAAGGGGAGCCAACATGGGCCAGATAAATGTTCTTACATCATATAAGGTTACTGCCCAGATTGACGAGCATTACATCGACAGGGTCAAGACACAACTGACCGCTACTCTCGACAGGCAGGGGCATAACTACGACCTGGTTGTCAAGAGGGTTTATCCTGAAGTCAGAAACGGGACCTTCGAGATAGACATGGTGTTTGCCGACAGCATGCCGGATAATATAAGGTCGGGGCAGACATATTATACAAGCCTGCAGCTTGGTCAGCCAAAAATCTCATTGCTGGTGCCCATCGGCGGTTTCTTCCAGGCTACCGGCGGACAGTGGATCTTCGTTCTCGATCCCTCGGAATCATTCGCCAGCAAGAGAAATATAAGCCTTGGAAGAAAGAATCCCAAATATTATGAAGTGCTTGAAGGACTCACTCCTGGTGAAAAGGTAATAGTCTCAGGTTATGAAACCTTTGGCAAAAACGAAAAACTTGTCTTTAAAAAATCCAATTAGAATAAAACCAGCAAATACTCAGCGCCATGATCAAAACCAACGAATTAACAAAGGTATTCAGAACCGAGGAAGTTGAAACCACAGCTCTGAACAAGATCAGTCTCCACGTAAAGGAGGGTGAATATGTAGCAGTCATGGGACCATCAGGATGCGGGAAGTCAACCCTCCTGAATATCCTTGGCCTGCTCGACAATCCGACCTCGGGAAGCTATATTTTTAACGGGACCGAGGTGGCAAACCTCAGGGAGCGCGACCGGACGGTTTTCCGCAAAGGCAATATCGGCTTCGTCTTCCAGAGCTTCAATCTTATCGATGAGCTTAATGTATTCGAGAATGTGGAACTTCCGCTGATCTATCTCAAGATGAAGACCAGTGAAAGGAAAAAGAAAGTGGAGGATGCACTTGACAGGATGAAGATAACTCATCGTGCAAAACATTTTCCTCAGCAGCTTTCGGGGGGCCAGCAGCAGAGAGTGGCAATAGCCAGGGCCGTCGTCGCAAATCCCAGGCTCATACTAGCCGACGAGCCTACAGGTAACCTCGATTCAAAAAACGGTATTGAGGTAATAAACCTTCTTTCGGAACTGAATAAGGAGGGGACCACAATCATAATGGTAACCCACTCTGAAAGGGATGCCGGTTATGCACACAGGATAGTGAACCTGTTCGACGGACAGATAGTCAGCTGATAAGGTTCCTGTCTATCCTTTTAAGCTTGTTGTAGAGAGTCTGTCGGGTAATGCCAAGCACTGAAGCAGTTACACTGATGTTGTTACCGTTCCTCCGCAGGCAATCCACAATATACTTCGACTCCATCTCCGCGAGAGTAAGATCGCGGGGATGGATGTTTTTAAGAGGAGGTCCGAATTCAAAATCGGATGGCAGCAAGACTGTTGAATCACTCATTATAACAGCTTTTTCAACAGCATGCTGAAGTTCCCTCACGTTACCCGGCCAGCTGTGATTTGCAAGTTTCTCAAGGGCATGAGTGTTAAACCGCA
>CAZXSW010000204.1:0-1700 GCA_964642615.1 uncultured Rikenellaceae bacterium
TTCGATTCTGGGAGCGTGAGGTTTGAGTTCAGGCCTCGGGCTTTCAATTACATCCCTCATAATGTCGAGGATATGCATCCTGCCAGCACGTGCCTGATCGAGCGCTTTTGTAAGCACTTCAAAGGAGAGTCCTTCAACCTTAATATCCATCTGTGTGGCTGTTATCCCGTCGCGGGTTCCTGTGACCTTGAAATCCATATCGCCCAGGTGATCCTCATCTCCAAGTATATCGGAAAGGATTGCATATTTTCCGGAATCCTTGTCGGTTATGAGTCCCATTGCAATGCCCGACACCGGTTTTCTCAGCTGGATCCCTGCATCCATAAGAGCAAGGGTACCGGCGCATACGGTAGCCATTGATGAAGAGCCATTGGATTCGAGTATATCGGAGACCACCCTTACAGTGTAAGGATTCTCAGATTCGGGGGGCATCATGTTTTTCAGGGCCCGGTGAGCCAGGTTTCCGTGTCCGATCTCTCTGCGGCTGACACCTCTTGCGGGTTTTGCTTCGCCGGTTGAGAATGGAGGAAAGTTATAGTGAAGGCTGAATTTTTCAGTCCCCTTGTTAAGTACATCATCAATTATCTTCTCATCAAGCTTGGTGCCGAGAGTGACAGTTGTAAGCGACTGGGTTTCGCCTCTTGTAAACAGGGCCGAGCCATGCGTTGCAGGGAGAGGATCAATTTCACAGACAATCGGTCTGATCTGATCGGGTTTCCTGCCGTCGAGACGGATATTATCATCGAGAACCAGCCTTCTGGCTGCTTCCCTGACCACCTCGTTGAAATATTTCTTTACAAGGGTTTCATTAACTGGTTCCTCTTCGGTGTACTGTGAAAGGAATCCTTCCAGTACTCCGTTAAAGGATTCTTCTCTTTTGTGCTTGTCGGCAACGGCAGCCCTGGCAGCCTGCAGGCATAAGCCATAAGTTTCGTCCCAGACCTTCTTTTTCAGATCCTCGTCCTTCACTTCGTGGCAGTATTCACGCCTGGGGCCTTTTCCGGCTTCAGCGGCAAATTCGATCTGGGCCTGGCACTGAATTTTAATTGCCTGATGGGCAACCCTGAGAGCCTCGATCATGTCTGATTCAGACACTTCCTTCATTTCGCCCTCAACCATCAGAATATTGTCGAAAGTGGCACCAACCATCAGATCCATATCAGCTTCCTTAAGCTGGGTTGCAGTCGGATTCACGATGAAGCTGCCATTTATCCTTGCCACTCTTACTTCTGACATTGGTCCGTTGAACGGGACGTCGGAGAGTGATAGTGCAGTTGAAGCTGCAAGACCTGCCAGCGCATCGGGAATAATGTCGATATCGGCAGAAATAAGGTTTATAGTAACAAAAGTCTCGGCATGATAGTCATCCGGGAAAAGCGGTCTCAATGCCCTGTCGACCATCCGGGAGATCAGGATCTCGTAGTCCGAAGGCCTGGCTTCACGCTTCAGGAATCCCCCCGGAATTCGTCCGGATGATGCATATTTTTCCTTGTATTCAACCGAGAGAGGCATGAAGTCGGTATCCTCTTTTGCCTCTTTTGCCGAAACCACAGTGGCAAGCAGCATAGTCTTTCCCATCTTCAGCAGCACCGACCCGTCAGCCTGTCTTGCCATCTTCCCGGTCTGCAGGGTTATAGTACGCCCATCGCCGAGATCAATATTCTTCTCTTTAATATTAAACATTCTTTCTATTGTGTTTT
>CAZXSW010000205.1:0-1675 GCA_964642615.1 uncultured Rikenellaceae bacterium
AATTCTATCTGGAAAACAATGGAATAAAATACTACAGTTTTTCCCGGAAAGACGATATACTGGCACATTCAAGGCCTGAAAAATTAAGACTCCGGTACAGAGCGCTTATCATAAGGGAAAGAATAATAAGCATGTACAGGGAAAGAGGCATCTCTGACGACCGGATAGGACTTGTGGCAGCACTCACCCTCGGACAAAAAAACCTGCTCGACCCGGAACAGAAACAGGTATTCATCAGGGCAGGTGTAATGCATATAATGGCTGTTTCAGGGCTGCATGCCGTAATCCTCAGCGTGTTTATACTTAATATGCTGTTTTTTCTGAAAGGAAGGCTCGGGTTTATCCGGGTCCTGATTGCAGTGGCACTGCTGTGGGGATTTGCCTTTGTCACAGGCCTGACTCCCTCAGTTCTGAGGGCTGCCCTGATGTTTTCGTTTCTTCAGGCCGGAAAACTTCTGAAACGGGATGTCAACAGTGTAAATTCGGTGCTTGCATCAGCCATGATATTGCTTTTAGCCCATCCGTCAGTCCTGTTTGACGCCGGATTCCTGCTCTCCTATAGTGCAGTGTTATTCATTATCTGCTTTTACAGAAGCTTTTACCTTAAGATCAGCATAAAGAACTATGGAGCCGATAAGATATGGCAGTCTGCTGCCGTGACCATAATTGCCCAGGCAGGAACCCTGCCCCTTACAATTTCTCTTTTCAACAGGTTCCCTGCCTGGTTTATCCTTACCAATATAATAATAGTCCCTCTCTCTTCAGTTGTAGTAATCATCGGTTGCCTGGTACCGCTTACATATCCGTTTGAATTCATTTCGCGGCCGCTGGCGCTTTTAATGAACTATCTTACCGGCCTCACCGAGGTTATTACAGAAAAAGCAGCTTCATTGCCTTTCGCATCAATTGAAAATATAGGAATAGTCCCGGCCGAGTCTTTTTTACTATTCATTTTTATTTTTCTTCTTACTCTATCGCTGCTTAACAGAAAGGCGATTCCTCTGCGCATTCCGCTTATTGCCCTTCTGTTTCTGTCAGGTGCAGGCAGCATCAGAAGCATTCACGACAGAGTTACAGGCGAACTTATCGTCTACAACGGAATCAGCGAGTCGCAGGCAGGTATAAGGACGGGAAGGAAGATGAATCTCTGGTCAGCAGCGGACACTGTGATGCCGGAAACAGCCAGGCACTGCATGACCAGGGGGTTACGTGTAACAGAAATTCATTCAGGGCCAGATGTCAGCCTGATGGAAACCGGTAGTCTCAGGATTCTGATAAGTGGTCAGATGAATAAGGTGTTACTGCAAAGGACACAACCTGACATAGTTGTTCTCAAGGGCAAATATCCAAAGATTGACAGGGGAATAAGCCCGGACAACATACCGGCAACGGTTATAACAGGTTCGGAGGTTTCAGCCGGATCATTGAAAATCATTGATTCATGGAAAAGCCACTCACAAGTCCATAAAGTTGGTGTTTCGGGAGCCTGCAGAATCAGGCTATGAAACAGATTTCCTTTTTAGCCGATTTATATATTACTTTGTGGTCTATTTTATCAGGGTTCTATGAGAATAATAATTGCCGGAGCAGGGGAAGTGGGAACTCACCTGGCCAAAATGCTTTCGAATGAGAATCATGAGATCATACTTATCGATACCGAGGAGGAAAGGTTAAA
>CAZXSW010000206.1:0-1662 GCA_964642615.1 uncultured Rikenellaceae bacterium
AGCTCATCAGCTCCCTCCTGACCTTTCATGTCGGGCGGATACGGCGACATCCTGTCTGTCTTGCCAAACTCAACACACCTTGCAATTTTATCAAGGATCTCACTCATAATATCTCTCTTTTAATTAAGAATGACTAATACATTCTAAAAATAAGTCAACATATCGAATCATGATCAAAAATATAAATTTTATTTATTTCTGCAACCGATTGCAAAACTCTTTTTGTCCTTTGCTATATGAAGAATTAATGGAATCTGTTACCTTTAGGCATGCTGGTAACTGAATTTAATCGTTAATTCCTGGTCAGCCATGAGAGTATTCACTTTATTGATATCAATTGTGCTGTCAGTTCAGGCATTTCAGCAGGACATATATGGAATCATTTAGCTACGGTAAAGCAGAAAGCAGTTATATGGCTTTTTTTGACCTCGACAGAACCCTTGCAGGCAACAACAGCGGCAGGGAACTTGTAAAGATGGCTTTCAGAAAAGGGGTACTCTCCTATCAAGGACTAATCAGGGCGTTTGCCCTTTCCGTGGCTCACAGGCTTAAGCTCGTGGACACTCCCGGGACCATCAGGGATATGGCCCTTTGGGCCAAAGACCATACTGAAAACCAGTTGTCGGATCTTTGCAGAGAGGCTGCCCTTTCGGGAATAATCCCTTCAGTATTCCCGGATGCAATGGAAGAGATGGAATTTCACAGAAAGAAGAAAGCCGGAATAGTACTGCTCTCTTCAGCCCTGGCACCTATTTGCAGGCAGGTTGCACTTAAACTTGGTCTCGACTCAGTAATCTGTTCAGACCTGGAAGTCTCGGAAGGCCGTTTTACAGGGAGACCTAAAGGGAAATTCTGTTACGGGGAGGAAAAGGCTGCAAAGCTTATAGAATACTGTGAAATCAACAATCACTCTCCTTCGGCAGCCTGGTATTACGGCGACTCCTTCTCAGATCTTCCCGTTCTTGAACTTGTGGGGAATCCGGTTTGTGTGAACCCTGACAGAAAACTTATGGCACTGGCAACCAGAAAAGGATGGCCGGTAAGAATCTGGGCCTCCCCTTCTTAAGGTATCCTGGCTCTTTTCACCTCTTACCTGTGGTATTTGTGTTATTTTTACCTGAAGGATTAAACATAAAACGTAGTTAGTATAAGACATGGGAAAGCCACAAATACGGACAGGCATCATTGGATCGGGTTATGCCGCAGGTTTTCATTATGAGGCCCTCCGGCGCATCTATTCAGTCGACGTCGATATAAGGGGAGCCTACTCTTCCACCTGTGAAAAGCTTAAGAGCTTCACTGAAAGCCGTGGACTGAAAGCCTGGCCGGATGCCGAATCACTTATCGATGAGTGTGACATAGTACATGTCTGCACGCCGCCTTCGAGCCATGAACAACTGGTTGTTATGGCCCTCGGGAGAAACAGGAACGTGATTGTCGAGAAACCCTTTACCGGGTATTTCGGCGATGGCAGTGATAACTTCAACGGTGATATCTTTCCCAGGATTACTGCCCTCGGACATGCTATGGCAAGTGCCGGAAGGATGCTTGAAGCAGAAAGAAAAAGCAGCGCAAGGATTATGTATGCCGAGAACTGGATCTATGCTCCTGCCGTGGTTAAGGAAAAGGAAATAATTGAAAAAACAGGATGCCAGATCCTAT
>CAZXSW010000207.1:0-1661 GCA_964642615.1 uncultured Rikenellaceae bacterium
TAGTTCTTCTCGGACCGACCGGAGTCGGAAAGACAGACCTTGCTGTTGAGCTTGCATTGCATTACGGCACAGAGATTATCTCATGTGATTCAAGACAGTTTTACAGGGAAATGAAGATCGGAACAGCTGTTCCCGATCCTGCCCAGCTTAAAAAAGTTCCACATCATTTCATAGGATTCCTTTCTGTAAGAGACTACTACAGCTCAAGTATGTTTGGAAGGGATGTACTCAGCATGCTTCCTGGTCTTTTTGAAAAAAACAGGATGGTATTAATGACAGGCGGATCGGGTATGTATATTGATGCAGTATGTGAAGGAATTGATGACATTCCCGATGTTGATCCGGAGGTCAGGGCAAGGTATAACCAGATCTACAAGACTGAAGGACTGGAAAGTCTCAGGACCTCTCTTAAAATTCTTGATCCGGAATATTATGCAAGAGTCGACCTTAAAAACCACAAAAGGATAATAAGGGCGCTGGAGATCTGTGAATCGACTGGGAAACCCTTCTCTTCTTTTCTGAAGGGAGAAAAAAGCAAAAGGGACTTCAGGATACTAAAGATAGGACTTAACACAACCAGGGAAGAACTATACGGGCGTATTGACCGGCGTGCCGGTCTTATGGTAAAACAAGGACTCGAAAAAGAAGCTGCCGGGCTGTACGGACTGAGGGAACTTAATGCACTGAATAGTGTAGGATATAAAGAGTTTTTTGATTTTTTTGAAGGAAAGACAACCAGGGAACAGGCAATAGCTCTTATAAAACGTAACAGCCGTCGCTATGCAAAAAGGCAACTCACGTGGTGGAAAAGGGATAACTCTGTTAACTGGTTTGCCCCTGCTGACAAAGACGGGATTATAAAATTTATAGATGAAAGCAGTGGGTCAGGCTCCTTGCATGAATGAGCAGGCTGTTGATCAACCTTAAAACAACTACTTCAGATCCTTAAGAAACCTGATAACACCAACAGGATTTTCTTCGCTGAAAACAGAACTCCCGGCAACCAGAACATCAACTCCGGCTTCAACAAGAGCGGCTGCGTTGTCGCGTTCTATCCCTCCGTCGACCTGAATCAGCACATTATATCCGCCCTGATCAATCAACTTATCAAGTTCCCTTATTTTGTCATACGATTCAGGGATAAATTCCTGTCCTCCGAAACCCGGATTGACAGTCATGATAAGTACCATATCGATAAAGGGCAGGGTATTCTTAAGAAGAGAAACGGGTGTATGCGGGTTGAGGGCAACACCGGCTTTCATTCCCAGTTCACGGATCTCTGAAACGACTCGCTGCAGGTGTATGCAGGCTTCATACTGAACTGTAAGAATATCTGCTCCGGCATCGCGGAAGCGTCCTATATAACGACCGGGTTCAGTTATCATCAGATGAACATCAAGGGGCTTTTCAGCCACTCTTTTTATGTGTTCAATTATTGGAAAACCGAATGAGATGTTGGGCACAAAAACGCCGTCCATTATATCGAGGTGAATCCAGTCGGCCGGACTTCCGTTCACCAGTTTTATTTCCTTTTCAAGATTTAAAAAATCAGCCGCCAGTAATGACGGTGAGACAAGATGGTTCATGTAAGAATTATTTCCGGCAAATATAAAAACAAATTATTAACCAAGGTATGATTTTAGAATTCTGCACCTGGTTGT
>CAZXSW010000208.1:0-1661 GCA_964642615.1 uncultured Rikenellaceae bacterium
GACCATTAAGGGATTAAATTAGTTCCCGGAACAAACTAAAGGGCAAAATGATAACATTCGGACCGGTACCTTCAAGACGGCTCGGAAAAAGCCTGGGCATAAATAATATTATGTCGCCGAAGACCTGTTCCTATAATTGTATATACTGCCAGGTCGGTAAAACTCTCAGAAAGAGTGCGAAAAGAAAAACATTCTATGAACCTGAAACCATTTATGAAGAAGTTGTCAGACACATCGAAAAGCTCGACAGCGGAAACCACCCTGACTATCTGACTTTCGTCTCAAACGGGGAACCGACTCTTGACATGAACCTGGGGAAAGCCATAAGGCTTCTTAAAAAAACGGGTATCCCTGTTGCCGTAATTACCAATTCCTCAATGATTTCGGATGAGATTGTAAGAGAGGATCTCTCAGCGGCCGACTGGGTTTCTTTAAAAGTGGATGCCGGCGACATAATAACCTGGTACCTGATAAACCGGCCGACAGTGGGGATCGGTTTTGAAGAGACAGTAAGCAGCATGTACTTTTTCAGTAAAATGTACCGTGGAAGACTTTTCACCGAGACAATGCTTGTAAAGGGAATAAACGATCAGGAAGACAATCTGAACAGGCTGGCCGGTATAATTAATACCATAAAACCTGAAAAAGCATACCTGGCAGTTCCAACACGCCCGCCATATGAGAAAACAGTCAGACCGGCAGATCCGGAAAAGCTTAACCAGGCATGGCAGATCTTTGCAGGAGAAAAAATAACCGCTGAATTTCTAACTGGTTTTGAAGGGACTGCCACGGGTTACACAGGAAACGCCTACGAAGACATTCTGAACATTACGGCGGTGCACCCTCTGAGGGAAGACAGCCTCAGGAAGCTGCTGGAAAATGACGGTTCACAATTCTCGGTTGTCGATTCGCTCATAAAACAGCATCTCATCAAACCTGTTATCTACGAGAGTAACAGGTATTATATAAGGCAATATCACATAATTTAAATTTTAAACTAATCCGGAAAATAAAATATGAAAATAACTGATGTACTGGTCGTAGGAGGAAGCGCTGCAGGAATGGTAGCTGCCCTGACAGGAAAATCCTCATGGCCAGAAAAGAATTTTGTCCTGGTCAAAAAACAGAAAGAAATGATGGTTCCATGCGGGATACCTTATATTTTCGGCACCCTTGGTTGCAGCGATCAGAATATTATGCCTGTTGATGCCATGATGGCTAAAACCGGCGTTGAGTCTGTTGTGGATGAAGTGGTGAAGCTTGATACAGAAAAAAAGACCGCAACCCTCGCGAGCGGAGAAACTATACGATACGAAAAGCTTGTAATCGCGACGGGGTCAATGCCTCTCAGACCTAAATGGCTGAAGGGCAATGAAAAGGAGAATGTTTTTGTGATCCCAAAAGACAAGATCTATCTTGACGAAATGAATGAGAAGATCGGTACAGCCAAAAAAGTTGTAGTGGTAGGAGCCGGATTCATAGGGGTGGAGTTCTCTGACGAACTTGCAAAAAAAGGACATGATGTCACACTTGTTGAAAAACTCCCGGGTATTCTGGGGACGGCTTTTGATCCGGAAATATCAGAAAGGATTGAAGAGATACTTGTTTCGAGGGGAGTGAAGGTGGTTACGGGAGTGGGGATCAGCGAGATCCTTGGAGAA
>CAZXSW010000209.1:0-1641 GCA_964642615.1 uncultured Rikenellaceae bacterium
TCTGCGGCATAGAAATATTTAAGAGTGAAGATGCTTATATAGGTGTCGAAGATCTCTTCGGAGGGATTTGAGAGGTTGACTATGCCTGAATTACCGAAGGGAGAAATGATCTCGAAGAGGATATTATCTTTCTTAAAGGTGACGATGAGATCTTTGGGCATGATCTCTTTTGGAACAGGATTGGTCCTGCCGGCATATGTTATAGAGTAATGAATCTCGCCTTCGCTTATATCTTTGCCTGATTTCTTTTTGCATGAACCGGCCGCTGCAAAAACCACCACAACCAAGAACCCGTAGATGAATCTCACAAATGTCTTATTTAAGGATCAGGTAAATGTAGTGTTTTTTTTATAAAAACCACGGGCTGTCAGATGATTTGCTTTCCGGTCTGAGTGACAGGCAGCGGGAGGGGAGCGGGCAGAGTGATTCATTTTGTTGCTGCAGCCTCAGGGACAGGTACTGAAAAGCTATTGAAATATTTTATAATTTTACCCGTGATTAATAACTTAATTCTTTAATGTCATGCCTGTCAATCTTCGCAACCGCAGCTTTCTCAAGCTACTTGATTTCAAACCTGAAGAGATAAAGTTTCTTCTCGACCTCTCCATTGAGCTTAAAAGGGCCAAGTATTCCGGTACCGAACAGCAGAGGCTCAGGGGAAAGAACATAGCTCTTATTTTTGAAAAGTCATCCACCCGTACAAGGTGTGCCTTTGAGGTTGCTGCCCTTGACCAGGGTGCGCATGTGACCTATATTGGACCGAGTGGTTCGCAGATAGGGCAGAAGGAGTCGATGAAAGATACGGCAAGGGTTCTCGGGCGTATGTTTGATGGTATTGAATACCGTGGTTATGGACAGTCAATAGTGGAGGAGCTTGCCCTGTACGCCGGGGTTCCTGTATGGAACGGGCTGACAAACGAGTTCCATCCCACACAGATACTGGCTGACTTCATGACTATGATGGAGCATTCGCGGAAGCCTCTTAACGAAATTTCCTTCTGTTATCTGGGCGATGCCCGTTACAACATGGGGAATTCACTTATGGCAGGTGCTGCAAAGATGGGAATGGATTTCCGGTCGGCCGCCCCGAAGGAGTTCCAGCAGGGCAGTGAGCTGGTAGCCACCTGCCGTGAGATAGCTGCTACAACCGGCGCCAGGATAATGGTTACCGATAATGTTGAAGAGGCCGTCAGGGGCGTCGATTTCCTGTATACCGACGTATGGGTGTCGATGGGTGAACCTGCATCGGTGTGGGATGAGAGGATAAGGTTACTGAAGCCCTATCAGGTCAATATGGATGTCATAGGACAAACAGGTAATCCTGATGTGAAGTTCCTTCACTGTCTGCCGGCCTTTCACAACAGGGAGACAATAACGGGAGAGGAGATTTATCAGAAATATGGTCTCGACGGTATGGAAGTTACCGAAGATGTGTTTGAGTCGGCCCATTCGATAGTATTTGACGAGGCTGAGAACCGCCTTCATACCATAAAAGCCGTGATGGTAGCTACTCTTGGGTAGAAAAAGGCATGAGGCATGAGCCTCTCCGGGAGGCTGTGCCTGGATGATACCAGGGTTCCGGAGGGAAAAGATAAAAGATAAAAGACAAAAGACAAAAGACAAAAGACAAAAGACAAAAGA
>CAZXSW010000210.1:0-1612 GCA_964642615.1 uncultured Rikenellaceae bacterium
AAAAACACAGGGAGAGTTTCAGAAGGACGGCTCTTAGGGATGTGGAATATGTGACTTTTGATGTTGTTCCTTCGGAAGAAGATATAAAGCAGGCAGAGGAATGGATAGAAAGGACTAAATCTGAGTTTTCTGAAGCAAGCGATCCTGTTCAGTTCATTAACCTCACTGCCGACTCACGGCACAACGGTTTCTTCGTACCTGTCAATGAGATTCCCGATTCTCTTGTTGATTTCGTGGTTAAAGAAGATACCAAAGAAGTGTTTGGTCCCTATTATGAGGACGGAACATATAAGATAGCAAGGCTCATTGCTGCAGAGAGCAGACCCGATTCAGTTCATGCACGGCACATACTTCTGTCGCCGGACCAGACAAGGAGTCTTGCAGATGTCAGGAAACAGGCCGACAGCCTTAGAACCCTTATAAGGTCAGGTATTTCGTTTGAAGCCCTCGCCATGAGTGTATCGGACGATCAGGGTTCGGCTCAGCTTGGGGGCGACCTTGGCTGGTTCAGTGAAGGCATGATGGTTCTACCGTTCAACAACGCCTGCTTCTCTGCAAGAAAAGGGGAACTGGTGACGGCTGAAACGACTTTCGGGATACATCTTATTGAGATACTCGACCAGTCGAAGACCACAAAGAAATATCATCTTGGTATTGTTGACAGGAAGGTCATTGCCGGGTCAGCCACCAATCAGAGGATCTACAGTGAAGCCAGCCATTTTGCGGGTACAAACAACACCTATGAGAAGTTCAACAGTGCGATTGCCGAAAACAGACTTGAGAAGAGGATTGCCAGCAATGTAACTCCGCAGCAGAAGACTCTTCCGGGACTCGACAACTCCAGGAGCCTTGTGATTTCGCTTTTCCAGACAGATAATGGAAAGATAGTACTCGACAACAGTGAACAGGCTGTATTTGAGATTGGCGATAAATATGTCGTTGCCTACTGTACAAAGGTCCAGGAAGAAGGTATTGCTCCCATCGGTGATGTTGAGAATGAAATCCGTTTTGCCCTTGTCCGGGACAAGAAAGCTGAGCTTATAGCTGCCGACTTTAAGAAGAATGCAGTTGACGGACAGAGTCTCGACAACATAGCCCGGTCTATGGGTCTGTCGGTACAGGATGCCGCGCAGGTAGGATTCGAATCGTACACCATACCCGGAGCAGGCAGTGAGCCGGCCCTTATTGCAGCCGCTTCAGCAGCGAAACTGGGTGTTATCAGCGGACCCGTAAAAGGCAACGATGCCGTTTACATGCTTATTGTAAACAACCTTACCGAAGGCCAGAATGAGGATCCTGCCTTCCTCAGGGAGAGGCTGTCGACAACCTACCAGATGAGAGGCAATTATGAGGCATATGAGGCGTTAAGGAAAGATGCCAATATAGTCGACAAGAGGTATAAGTTCTACTAGGAATTCATAAGATATATAAAAGAGCCGTCCCGATAAAGGGGCGGTTTTTTTTTAAGATAAAAGACAAAAGAAAAAAGACAAAAGTAATGACCGGATTATAGGAAGAGTATAGATGAAAGTGGGAGGAATGGATTAGAGTTCCAATGTTCCAGGGTTCCAGGGTTCCAGGGTTCCAGGGTTGGCATAATCTTACATTAGGA
>CAZXSW010000211.1:0-1603 GCA_964642615.1 uncultured Rikenellaceae bacterium
AAACAATGTTAATCCCGGTACTACTTGTATTTACAGGTCTGTTATTTACTGAAAGATCTGAAGCTCAGGAACAAGACAATAATTCAGGCTTCAGTGTATCATCAACTTTCGCTTCAAATTATGTATGGCGTGGGAGTAATTACGGGAACGGACCACATATACAACCTCAGGTATCTTTCAGTACAGGAGGATTAACATTGGGAGTATGGGGTTCTTTCGATTTCAGCGGATACAAGGAGGCTGATCCTTTCCTTTCATATTCTTTTCCTTTTGGTCTGTCACTGGGTATTACAGATTATTATTACCCGGGATCGTCATTTTTTGAAACATCTGTTGAAGATGGTAACCATGCATTTGAATTGAATGGCTCTTATTCGACCGGAGGACTTTCGCTAAGTGCAAACTATATAATTAATGAAGCCGGAGGAGCTGCATCGATGGGTAGCGACCTTTATTTTCAGGCGGGTTATGAATTTAAATCGTTCAACATATTCGCTGGTGCAGGGAACGGCTGGCACACGACTGATGGAGAATTCGATCTCTGTAATATTGGTATTGGCACTGATGCTACGATAGAAATAACTGAAAAATTCTCGCTTCCCGTTTCGGGCCAGGTTATTCTCAACCCCGACAGGGAACAACTATATCTTGTCGTATCAGTCTCTTTTTAAGTACAGTAATATAAAATTCCACTGTTATGAATATGAAAAAAGTTGAAGTCGTCATAAGGAAGACAAGGTTTGACGATGTAAGAGAGGCTCTGAATGAAGTAAAGATCGAGTTTTTTACCTTCTGGGAGGTAAGAGGTGTCGGTAAAGCATCAGAAGGCCGTGTATACAGAGGTATCGCATATGATACAAGTACTATTGAAAGGATTCTTATAACGTTTTTCTGTCGTGAGAAATTTCTTGAACCAGCCATAAAAGCCATCCTACGCTCTGCAAAAACAGGAGAGATAGGTGATGGAAAAATCTTTATTTCGGATATAGTTGATGCTGTGAGGATCAGGACCGGAGAAAGAGGTGACAAAGCCATGTACCTTGATGGAGAAGAATAAAACCGTAAAAAAACAAGACTATGAACACATTAATATTAAATACCTTATCATTATCTCTTCTCACTGAACTGGAAGAGTACGCATTTTCATTAAACACAGTCTGGGTATTGATCTCAGCTGCTCTTGTATTCTTCATGCAGGCAGGCTTTGCACTTGTCGAGGCAGGCTTTACAAGGGCAAAAAACTCTGCCAATATCCTCTTTAAGAATCTCATGGATTATGTAATAGGTACCATTGCATTCTGGCTCCTGGGTTTTGGGATAATGTTTGGTTCTCACAACGGGTTCTTTGGTGGCTTTGATCTCTTCAGTCAGAACAGCTACCGAACCGATATTCCCGATTTTGCTTTTCTGATATTCCAGACCGTTTTTGCTGCCACGACAGCCACAATAGTCTCCGGGGCCATGGCTGAAAGGACAAAATTCAATGCTTACCTTATTTACAGCGCTGTACTTTCACTTCTTATTTACCCTATCTCAGGTCACTGGGCCTGGGGAGGAGGCTGGTTGAGTCAGCTCGCCACTCCATTCCACGACTTTGCCGGTT
>CAZXSW010000212.1:0-1554 GCA_964642615.1 uncultured Rikenellaceae bacterium
TAGTTGCCCGGACAATCATAAGTCCGGTTGTATTGCCGGTCGGGATACTTACTTCCATAATAGGAGCACCCTTATTCATTATCCTCCTGCTCGGCGGAGTAGGCATATCACAGTGGAAATGATAGAGTTAAGCGACATAAGGTTTTCATACAACAGCTCCGCGGTTATAAAGGGCATCTCACACCATTTTGAAAAGGGATCGTTCACTGCTATCCTTGGTCCGAATGGATCCGGGAAGACCACACTCCTGAAGTTGCTTAACAATATACTCAAACCCCGGAACGGCAAAATCATGCTTTCAGGAAAGGATATCAGGGCCCTTAGCCCCCGCCAGCTGGCAAAGCATATCGGATATGTTCCCCAGTTTCAGAGCAATATATTCCCGGCAACAGTGTTCGATACAGTGCTCCTTGGCAGGAATCCTTACATCAGATGGAGCCCCGGGGAGGATGACAAACGAATTGCCTCGGAAATACTTGTCAGGTTGCATCTTGATGATATCGCCCTTAAAGATGTCAATCACCTGAGCGGCGGACAGCGGCAAAGGGTGTTTGTTGCAAGGGCCCTGGCACAGCAGCCCGAAGTCATCCTGCTTGACGAACCAACAGCGAATCTCGACATCAGATACCAGCACGAGGTTTTTGAACTGCTTGGAAAGCTTAGCAAATCGGGAATTACGATCATTATGGCAATTCACGACCTAAACCAGGCCCTTAACCATTGCGGTGATTTTGTACTGATGGATGACGGAGTAATTGCTGCCAGAGGGGACAAGAATATATTCAGCGAAGAACAACTTGAGAAAATTTATAAAGTCAGAATAAAGATATACAGGGAGGAGGATCATACCTATATACTCCCATTCTAAACCAAATAATTATGCAGATACAGATAATAGGACATGTGCGAAACAACCGGGAATCTGCTTCTCCTTCGGAAGCAGACCTGATGAAGCAGGAGGTATCATATATTGATATAGACGGAGAATTTGGCGACGGACTTTTCAAGATCGAAAAGTTCAGTCATCTGAATGTGCTTTTCTATTTCCACAAGTCTTCCGGCTACAAATTGCAGCTGACTACACGTTCAGGTGAATTCAGGGGTGTCTTTGCCTCTTGTGCACCGATCCGTCCAAGCCTGATAGGCCTGACGACGGTCAAATTGCTGGAATGCGAAGGCAATACACTTAAAGTCACCGGACTTGATGCACTGAACGGCACCCCGGTGCTCGACATAAAACCGGTTATTAACCAGCTTTGAACCACTGGTA
Organism: uncultured Rikenellaceae bacterium; assembly: GCA_964642615.1. GTDB lineage: Bacteria > Bacteroidota > Bacteroidia > Bacteroidales > VadinHA17 > LD21. Next base: position 1,271 of record CAZXSW010000212.1, read on the forward strand.
AGAAATTCTACTATCCTTCCTTCTCCAGTTCTTTCAGCCGTTTCTCTATGTCTCTCTGACTGCGGCCAAGTTCGTCAGCCTGTGATTTCAGCAGCCTGATCTCGTCTTCCTTTGTCATTGACGGAGCCTGCGGATATTCCGGCATTCCCCACGGGCTGAAGCCATAAGCTCCCATACGTCCTAAGCCCCGGCCTCCTCCGCCTCTTCCGTATCTCATTCCCCTGCCCATTCCGAATCGTCTTCCTGATCCATAACCGGCTCCTTTTGTGAAACCTGCAGATTCA
>CAZXSW010000213.1:0-1528 GCA_964642615.1 uncultured Rikenellaceae bacterium
TGCGGTTTAACACTCATGCCCTTGAGAAACTTGCAAATCACAGCTGGCCGGGTAATGTGAGGGAACTTCAGCATGCCATTGAAAAAGCGGTTATAATGAGTGATTCAACAGTCTTGCTGCCATCAGATTTTGAGTTCGAACCTGCACTGAAAAATCCCCATCCCCGCGAGCTTACCCTCGCCGAGATGGAGTCGAAGTATATTGTGGATTGCCTGAGGAGGAACGGGAACAACATCAGTGTAACTGCTTCAGTGCTTGGAATTACCCGCCAGACTCTCTACAACAAGCTCAGGAAATATACCCCGTAGGGTAAATTGTACAGGCGCAGCATGCTACGCCCTGCACCCATCATAATCAGGATACTATCTGTCCGTCGAACAGGTTCACTATCCTGTGTGCATAACCGGCATCCCTTTCAGAGTGGGTTACCATTATGATTGTGGTCCCCTCCTTATTCAGTTCCGAAAGAAGGTTTATTACCTCAATACCGTTTTTTGAATCGAGGTTACCTGTGGGCTCGTCGGCAAGTATGAGCCTGGGATTTGCGACTACAGCCCTGGCTATTGCCACTCTCTGCTGCTGACCTCCCGAAAGCTGCTGGGGAAAATGTTTTGCACGATGAGTGATCTTCATCCTGTCAAGAGCCTCTTCCACTTTCTTTTTTCTTTCACTGGTCTTCATCTGGAGATAGATCAGCGGAAGTTCCACATTCTCGAAGACATTAAGCTCGTCGATAAGATTGAAGCTCTGGAAGACGAAGCCGATATTGCCTTTACGGAAAACCGTCCTGTCGCGTTCCCTGAGATTTGCCACCTCGGTCCCGTTAAAAATATAGCTTCCCGAGGTTGGATTGTCAAGCAGGCCAAGGATATTCAGGAGGGTTGACTTCCCGCATCCTGATGGTCCCATGACTGCTACATATTCACCCTCCTTTACGTGGAGACTGATCTTGTTCAGAGCTGTGGTTTCAACTTCCTCGGTTCTGAATACCTTTGTTAATTCGTTGGTTTTGATCATGGCGCTGAGTATTTGCTGGTTTTATTCTAATTGGATTTTTTAAAGACAAGTTTTTCGTTTTTGCCAAAGGTTTCATAACCTGAGACTATTACCTTTTCACCAGGAGTGAGTCCTTCAAGCACTTCATAATATTTGGGATTCTTTCTTCCAAGGCTTATATTTCTCTTGCTGGCGAATGATTCCGAGGGATCGAGAACGAAGATCCACTGTCCGCCGGTAGCCTGGAAGAAACCGCCGATGGGCACCAGCAATGAGATTTTTGGCTGACCAAGCTGCAGGCTTGTATAATATGTCTGCCCCGACCTTATATTATCCGGCATGCTGTCGGCGAACACCATATCAATCTCGAAGGTCCCGTTTCTGACTTCGGGATATACCCTTTTGACAACCAGGTCGTAATTATGTCCCTGCCTGTCGAGAGTTGCGGTCAGCTGTGTCTTTACCCTGTCGATGTAGTGCTCGTCGATCTGGGCGGTCACCTTGTATGATGTAAGTACATTTATCTGGCCCA
>CAZXSW010000214.1:0-1511 GCA_964642615.1 uncultured Rikenellaceae bacterium
CAGTTCAATGTCATCTTCCGGCGAGACTACCACTTCAGTATGAGTGTCGATATCATAGTCGCGCCGACGAAATTCTGCTCGGCCTTCAGAAAATATTACTTCGTATTTCTCAGCTTTCTTAAGGGTTGGCTGAAATGTGCCTGACCAGAAATTCCCATTTTCAGCATCACGCAGATAACAAAAAGAACCCCAGTTGTCGCAGGTAGTATCCTCTCTCCATCTCGTTACAGCCAGATCTTTCCATAAACTGTATCCTCCGCCTGAATTTGTAAGTATTACTCTGTACCGGCCTCCGTTTGATAGTAATTTGACCTCGGGGAAAGGTGTGTCAGGGGTATTAAAGATGCGAAGAGGCATTTCCTTATTGACACTGGCAGTGCGAACATCTGTTACACCAGCAGTATGTGTAAAAAATGATGTTGCCCTTGGGATCCTTTCCTGGAGTAACAGAAGTGTTGCCTGAAACAATGGATCGGACTCAAAGCGCTTTTGCATCGGGCGGTCAAGCAGAATATAGGCCAGTGAAAGCAGACTCATCCCTTCATGATGCGCCATAAACGAACGCACAATAACGCTTGATTGACCTCGTGGCACCCGCTGTGGAGTATAATCAACTGCCTCATAAAAACCATAGATCCCCATTAATCCTTCTTCAGCAAGCCGTTCAAGATTAGCACAAGCTTCTTCGGGCAATACCATAAGGGCAAGGGCTGTAGCGTAGGGAGCAACTACCAGATCTTCGGCCAAACCCCTTTTTAAGCCTAAACCTGGCACTCCAAATGCACGATACTGATAATTTAACTGGACATCAACCCTGTTATAACCTGACTCAGAAATGCCCCATGGCACTCCCCGTAGCTTACCATATTCTATTTGTCTCAGGACTGCTGCTCTGCATGTCTGATGTAAAAGACTATTTTCATATGATGGCATAACAAGGAGAGGCATGAGGTATTCAAACATTGAACCACTCCACGACAGAAGTATAGGTTCCCCATTAATTGTTGTCAGAAGACGCCCCAATGCAAACCAGCTTTCCTGTGGCAGCTGGTCCTGCGCAATAGCCACAAAACTTGATAACCGTGACTCTGATGCCAACAGGTCATAATAGCTCGAATCACGCCGCATGTCTTCCACATTATACCCTATCGATTGAAGGTGGCTTGAGTTATCGTACAGGAAATCATATTCCATCTGTGCAAATTCTCCTGATTGACTGACCAGTGATTCGATCATCTCTATCCTTTGGTTTGCATGATCCACAGCGAGTCTGATCTGACTCTTAAACTCATCATCCATTTCTGATATCTCTGCCCCGGTGACGGTTGAAAGCAGATGAAGAGAATTGTCAGATTCCTGTAAATGAGAACTTGCTATTTCCCGAAGTGTTGGGATTGTATTGATCAGCGGATTATTTTTCAGTATTTCGGGAAAGTCCGGATGAAAAATCCATGGGACAAGGTATGTCAATTCATCAAGAGCCGACTTACATTGTTGTGAAAGCTTATTTG